>JAGWMT010000240.1 GCA_028871595.1 Elusimicrobiota bacterium | reverse complement strand
CTGCCCGAGGATTTCGAGGACGCGTGGGAGCTGTTCAAAAAAGGGAAAGACAAAGGCTGGTCTTTCACCGACTGCGCCTCGTTCGCGGTCATGCGCCGCCTGCGGCTAAGCGCCGCCGTGGCGACCGATAAGCATTTCCGTCAAGCCGGCTTCGAAGCGGCTTAGCGGTTTACCAGATGCCGACGCGGTCCTGCTCCGGCAGGTACAGCTCGTCGCCCGGCTTCAGGCCGAAGGCCTTGTAAAACTCGGGCATGTTGCGCATCACGCCGTTGACGCGCGTGATGTTCGGAGAGTGCGGGTCCGTGGACATCTGCTGGCTCATCGCCTCGTCGCGGTACACGCCGCGCCAGGCCTGCGCCCAGCCCAGGAACACGCGCTGCTCGCCGGTGAAGCCGTTGATGACGGGAGCTTCCTTGCCGCTCAGCGAGAGCTTGTAGGCCTGCAGCGCGATGGTCAGGCCGCCCAGGTCGGCGATGTTCTCGCCCAAGGTCAGCTCGCCGTTGACGTGCTGGCCCTTGATGGGCTCGTAGGAGTTGAACTGCTTGACCAGCATGGCGGTGCGGGCCTGGAAGGCCTTCTTGTCCGCCTCGGTCCACCAGTTCTCCAGGCGCCCGTCGCCGTCGTACTCGGCGCCCTGGTCGTCGAAGCCGTGGCTCATCTCGTGGCCGATGATGCCGCCGATGGCCCCGTAGTTGACCGCGTCGTCGGCGGCCGGGTTGAAGAACGGCGCCTGCAGAATGCCGGCGGGGAAGACGATCTCGTTCATCACCGGGTTGTAGTAGGCGTTGATGTCCTGCGGCGTCATGCCCCACTCGCCGCGGTCCACGGGCTGGCCCAGCTTGGCCATCATCCGGCGGTACTCGAAGGCGCCGACGCGGCGGACGTTGCCCAGCAGGTCGTCCGGCTTCACGCGCAGCTTGGAGTAGTCGATCCACTTGTCCGGGTAGCCGATCTTGGGCGTGAACTTGCGCAGTTTCTCCAGCGCCTTGGCCTTCGTCGCGTCGCTCATCCAGGTCACGGCCTGAATGCGCTGGGCATAGGCGGCGCGCAGGTTCTCCACCAGCTCCAGCATGCGCTTTTTGGAGGATTCCGGGAAATGTTTCTGGACGTACACGCGGCCGATGGACTCGCCCAGCGAGCCGTCCACCAGCTGAACGCCGCGCTTCCAACGCGGGCGCATCTCGGGGGTGCCGTTGAGGACCTTTCCGCGATAGTCGAACACGGCGTCCACGAAATCCTTCGAGAGGTAGTTGGCGGCGCCCGACAGGGCGCGCACCTTCATGTACGATTTCCAAGCGTCCAGGGACTGGGACTTCAGAATCCCGGCGAAGCCGGTCAGGTAGCTGGGCTCGCTGACCAGGACGTGCGTTTCCTGCCGCCGGACCTTCGCCTGGCGCAGAAGCCCCGCCCAGTCGAAGCCCGGAGCCAGTTTCGCCAGCCCGGAAATCTCGACCTTGTTGTAGGTCTTCACCGCGTCGCGCATCTCCACCTGCGTCCACTGCTTCTCGGCCAGCGCCTTCTCCACGGCGTACGCGTCGGCCGCCTTGCGCGCGGCGTCCTTCTCTCCGGCCAAGGTCAGGAGCTTCGTGATGTACTCCACGTATTTGGCGCGGATATGAGCGGAGCGGGCGTCGTCGTTGAAATAATAGTCGCGGTCGGGCAGACCCAAGCCGGATTGGTCCAGCGAGACGATGTAGGTGGAGGGATCCTTGCTGTCCTGGCCCACGGAGACGTTCACCGGCGTGCCGATGTCGCGCCGTCCGGCCCACGCGAACAGCCCCGTCAGGCCTCGCTTCGTCTTGACCGCGTCGATACGGGCCAATTCCGCGGCCAGCGGCTTGGCGCCGCGCGCCTCCACGCTTTTCTCGTGCATGAAGCTCTGGTAGAGCGCCGCGATGCGCTTGTCGTCGGCCGAGCCGCTCTTTCCGGCCGCGGCCTCCTCGATGATGGCCCGGATCTGGGTTTGGGACTTGTCGTACAAATCGTCGAAGACGCCGTAGCCCGCCTTGTCGGCCGGAATCTTGAAATTCTTGATCCAGGTTCCGTTCACGTAGTCGAAGAAATCGTTCTGCGGACGGACCGTGAGGTCCATCGCCGACGTGTCCACGCCCAATTCCGCCGTTCGCGCCGCGGGATGGGAGGGCTGCAGCGAGACGAGGGGCTTCTTGGTTCCCTCGGCCGCGAGCACCGCGGTCCCGGCCGGGGACTCCGGAGCCGGCGCGGCGGCCAGCAGCTGCCGGGCGAGGAGACGGGCCGACGCCATCGAGCGGCCGGAGCGGGCCGCGGAAGCCAGGTTCGCGACCGCGGCGGCTTCGGAGGGAATCTCGGGGGAGAAGACGGCGAAGCGCCGGGCGGCGGCGGCCAGCTCGCGGTCGGCGGAGAGCAGGTCCTTCTTGCCCGCGCCGGAGGCGACCGACGCCAGGACGTCCTGCGCGCGCGCGCGCAGGGCCGCCCTCACGGCGGAGCGCGCGGCGGCGTAAGCGGAGGCGACCGCGGCGGGCGTCAGCGCGGCGCCGGCCGGCAAGGGCATGGCTCCCAGGATCGCGAGGTGCGCGGGCGACCGAGGATCGAGGCGGCCGAGCGCCTGAAGGCCGGGGCTGAGGGCCAGGGCCTGCGCGCCCAGCGGCGACGCCAAAAAGCCCTGCAAGGCGGCCGCGTCGGCCGGGGCGGCCGCGTTGAAGGCTGGCGTCCAGCCGCGCGCGGCGCCGGACGGGCCGATGACCTGCGCGGACACCGAGGACCAGGACAACAGGACGGCGAGCGCCAGGGCCGAGGGAATCGATCTCATCATGGGGAAAGTATAAGGCACGGGCCGCAGACCCGGATGAGGCGAAGGGCCCGCGGCCCCTGGGGCAACGGACCCAGCCGGGGAAGGGCCCTGGAATTGCTATTCTGGACGCCATGAACGCGACTTTGTCCGGCGCGCGCAAGGCTTCCTATTTTCTCGTCCTGACGGCTTTGATCGTCGTCGCGCGGTTCCACCTGGGAGCGGCGCTGGTCGCGGGGCTGTTCGCGGCCATGATCCTCAACCAAACCGACCGCGCCCTGCGCGACGCCGGCGCGGCGCCGGGAGCCTCGCGCTGGCTGTCCGTCGCTCTTTTCGTCGTGATCGGCGGCCTGCTGGCGCTGATCCTGGTCGCGTTCGTGCGCATCGGCCTGACCCGCCTTCCCCTCCTGCTCGACCGCGTCCTGCCGAGGGTGGACGCGCTGGCCAATCGTTTCGGCGTGGATCTGGCCGTGGGCAACGTCGAGGACCTGCGCGCCTTCATCCTGAACGCCGCCAAGGAGAACACGCGCTCCATCACCGCCGCCAGCGGCCTGCTCACGCGCGGCTTCTTCCAAATCCTGGCCGCGATCGCGGTCGCCCTGCTGCGCTTCCTGTCGCCGTCCGGACATCCGCCCGGCAAGGGGCTGGAGGCCGAGTTCCTGAGCGAATGCTCGAATCGCGCGGCGATCTTCACCGGCAGCTTCGACCGGGTGATGGGCGCCCAGGTCCTCATCTCGGCGATCAACACCTTCGTGACCTTGGTCTTCCTGTTCGCCTTGGGCATCCCGTTCCGCAGCCTGCTGACCTTGACCACCTTCCTTTGCGGCATGATCCCCATCGCGGGGAACCTGGCCAGCAACGCGCTGATCGTGGCCGCCGCCCTGGCCCGCTCCGATCACATGGCGCTGGCCGCGCTCGTGTTCCTCGTGGTGATCCACAAGGCGGAGTACCTCCTGAACGGGCGCATCGTGGGCGCGCGCATCGACACGCCCACGTGGGCCACCTTGGTCGGACTGCTGGTGGGCGAGGCGCTGATGGGAGTGACCGGCGTCATCCTGGCCCCCTCGGTGATCCACTACGTCCGCGAGGAACTGCGCGCGATCCCGTCGCGCTAATCGGCCAGGCCGAGAGCGGCCGCCGCGAGGCGGGCCGACGGGGACGCGGATCCGCGTTCCTTCCAGAGACGGAAGAACCGGGTCTCAATGACGGGCCGCCAATCCCGCACGCCGGCCTCGTCGGCCGCGGCGACCGCCTCGATCAGCTCCCGCAGCGGGGATTCGCTGAAATCGGCGGTCAAGTCGTCGAGGAGCCGGGCCATGCCCCGCTCCCATGGACCCTCGATGTAGGCGGGAAACGGCTCCACGCCGGCGGCCCGGCCGCGCGCCACGGCGGCGCGCAGTTCGGACAGCGCGCCGGGAGCTCCGTCGGCGAAGCGGCCGGCGATGTACGCCAAGACGTGCGCCTGGAGCAGGCGCGTTTCCGCGCTCAGCCCCGGGGGGAGCGGCAGGCCCAGGCCGTGGAACTGCTCGACCAGGGGCAAGGTCTCCTCCAGCGACTCGAGCGCGCTCGCTTGCCAGCGGTTGAGGCGCCGCTTGAGCACCAGGCTGAGAACCTTCTCGCGTTCATCCGGGCGCAGGTCGCGCAATAAGAAATGGCGTCCGGGCGGCAGGGGGCAGGACGCGGTGCCCTGGGCCGCGTCGCTCATCAGCAGCTCGAAGCTGCCCTCGGGCAGGTCGCCGCCGCAGACGTAGGCCTGGACGCGCTGTCCAGGAAGAACCGCGGCGAAGAAGGAGCGCGTCCAGCGCTCGCGCGTGGTGCTCTCCGTGAATTCCGCGCGCCCGGCGGCGACGGTGACCCCGCCCTCCGCCCGGCGCGTGAAGTGGTCGCACCGGACCGAGCGACCTTGGATCTCTCCGCCGGGCTTGTCCTCGAAAAGCAGGCCCACCGCGTAATGGGCGGCCACGTGGTCGAGGGTCTGCTGCTGCGGCTTGACCAGCTTCCGCCAGATCCCCGCGCCGTCGCCGAACTCGGCCTCGTTGCTGGGCGCCCGCGACAGCGCGGCCACGAACTCCGGCTCGAAATCCGCTCCGAACGCGCGGGCCAATTCCAACGCGCGGGCGGCGTACAGCAGGATCTGGGACGGCTCCAGCCGCGACAGCTCGTCGAAGAACCAGCCGCAGCTGGTGAACATCATCAGCGCGTGGCGCTGCATCTCGAGCAGCTGGAGCGAGCGCACGCGGCCCGCCTCGTCGCGGGCGCCCGGGGCGTGCGCCGTCAGGAAGCGGTCCACCGAAGCGTCCGAGCGGTCCAACGCGACGGCCACGTACGCGTCGCGGGCGGCCCAAGGGTCGGCCAGAAGGCCCCGCGCCTGCTCCTCGTAGAGCGCGGCCAGCTTCGCGCGCAAATCCTCCAAGGCGTCGCGCA
>JAGWMT010000239.1 GCA_028871595.1 Elusimicrobiota bacterium | reverse complement strand
GCGCAAAAAACGGAAGTGATCTGCATCGGGAACGGCACCGCTGGACGGGAAACGGAAGAGTTCATCCGCGGGCTCAAGCTCAAGGGCGTCACCGTGGTCATGGTGAATGAAAGCGGGGCTTCGGTGTACTCGGCGTCGGACGCGGCGCGGGAAGAATTTCCGAACGAAGATATCACGGTGCGCGGCGCCGTCTCGATCGGGCGGCGTTTGATGGATCCCCTCGCCGAATTGGTGAAGATCGATCCGAAGTCCATCGGCGTGGGGCAGTATCAGCACGACGTCGATCAGAACGAATTAAAAAAATCGTTGGACGACACCGTCGTGTCCTGCGTGAACGGCGTGGGGGTCGAAATCAATTCGGCCAGCAAGGAGTTGCTCTCTTACGTGTCCGGCTTGAGCTCGGCGCTGGCGAAGAATATCGTTGATTACCGAAATACCAACGGCGCGTTCGCTTCCCGGGACGGCTTGAAGAAGGTGCCGCGACTGGGGCCGAAGGCCTTCGAGCAGTCGGCTGGATTTTTAAGAATACGGGACGGGAGGAATCCGTTGGACGCCAGCGCGGTGCATCCCGAGCGCTATTCGTTGGTCGAAAATATGGCGAAGGACCTGGGCTGCGGCGTGAAGGACCTGATGACGGACGCCGGGCTGCGCGCGAAGATCGACATCAAAAAATACGTGACGGCCGACGTCGGCGAGCCCACCCTTCGGGATATCGTGAATGAGTTAGCCAAACCCGGCCGCGATCCCCGTCAGCGGTTCGAAGCGTTCGAGTTCGGCGCCGTGTCCAAGATGGAAGATGTGAAGCCCGGGATGAAGCTGCCCGGGATCGTCACGAACGTGGCCGCGTTCGGGGCATTTGTTGATATCGGCGTCCACCAGGACGGGTTGGTGCACGTCAGCGAAGTCTCGGATCAGTACGTGCAGAATCCGGCCGACGTGCTCAAGGTCCAACAACGGGTGCATGTCACCGTTTTGGAAGTCGACCTGGCGCGCAAACGCATCGCTTTGTCGCTCAAAAGCAAACCGGTGATCGGCAAGCGCGAGGATCGCGCCGCGGTGAATGCGTCGGCGCGCTCCGGCGGGTCGTCGCGGCCGGCGTCGGCTCAGCCCAAGGAACTGCCGCCGGTGGGCGCCATGGCCGAGGCTCTCAAGGCCATGATGGCCAAGCGAAAACTGTAGTCGTGTTGTCTTAAAAGACAACAATACTCGCGCCGGAGCGAGTTTGGTGTCGTTTGCGACACCGTTTTCTCGCTACAGAAAGAGCTTCCCGAGGAAATGGCCCAGCAGGCCGCCCACCACGGCGCCCACCAGGCCGCCGATAGGGCCGGCCAACGCGGTGCCGACGATGGCTCCGGCCGTCACGCCGAACGCGCCGCCGTAGTCCTTCTTGTGGAACAGCCAGGCGGCGGCCAGTCCCAGGCCCGCGCCCGCGGCCGCGCCCACCACGCCGGCGCCGAACCAGCCCTGCAGTCCGCCCAGGAGGGCCGCTCCGCCCAGCATCAGTTCGGTTCCCAGCTTGCCGCCCTTGGGTTCCTCGGCGGGCGGCGGCGGGGCGACGGTCGGGGCGGCGGCGGTCAGGCCCGCGGACTTGGAGAGGGGGATGCCTTTCTTGATGGAACGCGTGCCGTCGTCGGCGACGGAGTCGCCCTCGGCGGGATTGCCGTCCATGGCGGCGGCGGCCCCGTCCTTGGCCTGGGTCGCGTCCGGCGAATCGGCCGCGGCTTGGCTGAGGACGGCGGCGCCGGTCAGGCGCTGAGCGGCGGAGCCTTCGCCCGCGGCGAAGGAGGACAAAAGAAGCACGACGGCGGACAGAGGGGCCATCGGCGGTAGGATAGCTCCGGAGCGGCCGATCCGCCAGGGGTCAGGAGGCGGGCGGGGCGAAGGTGGCGCGCGCGCGTTCCAGCGCGGCGGCGCACAGGTCGCGGCGCTGCGGCGCGGAGCGGCACTCCACCAGGAAATAGGCGTCGGGGGTACGGTAGGCGGTGCCCTCCACGCGCGAGTCCTTCTCGGTGCGCGAGTAGTCCTTGCGCGCGGCGGTCGAGGCGTCGTCGCCGAACAGCTTGATGGTGGGCTGGAGGAAGCCCTTTTGGTAGTCGGCGAAGGCCTTCGGTCCGCCGGGGACCTGGTCGCGGCGGCGCACGAAGCGGCCGATGGAGAGCACCGCGCCCAGCGGAGGGCCGTCGGCGAAGAAGGTGGAGGACGCGGGCCGGCGGTCGGCCACCGGGTCCATGTCCACGCGCCAGCCGGCGGGCGCCTCCACGGTGTAGCCCAGCGGCGAACGGAAGGCGGCGTAGCGCGGGGCCCGGGAGCAGGCGGCGACGGCGATCAAGGCGACGAAGGGGAGGATTCTCACCCGTTGATTATGGAACTTTTTCGGGGGGCAATTCGTATTCCTAGGGCCCCACGGGGCAGGAGAATGAATATGACGATGAAGTGGATGGCGGTTCTGGCGCTGGCGTTCGCGGCGCCCGCGGCCTTCGGCCAGACGGCGAAGTCGGTTCCGGCGGACGGCGCCGCGGCGGGTCAGGTGAAGATTCTGCGCCAAGAGGTGCGGCGAGACAAGCTGGATCTCTCGGCGAAGGTCAAGGCGGTCCGTTCCGCGCGCGCCCAGTTGGCCGCGCAGTGGCAGGCCGAGCGCGCCAAGCTGAAGGGCGCCCCGGGTACCCGCGCCCAGAAGGCCGCGGCGCGCAAGGCCTTGCGCGAGAAGTACGCCCGCTTGATGAAGGAGCTGCGCGAGCACAACGCCGCCGCCCGCAAGAGCCTGCGCGAGGACATGACGTCCAAGAGCGGCTTGATCAAACGATTGCGCCAGTCCTAAAGGGACGGCGCCGCAACGAAAGAAGGGTCGGGGCCCCGGGACGCCGGGGCCCCTTTTGTTTCCACGCCGCGATGTGGGATGATCAACGCATGAACGAAAAGGAACTGGTCCGCGAAGCCTATTTGGAAGCCCTCAAGGGCTATGAAGAAGGCGGCCTGCCCATCGGCTCCGTGCTGGCCGACGCGGCGGGGAAAATCGTCGCGCGCGGCCACAATCTGCGCGTGCAGACCGGAGACCCCACCGCCCACGCCGAAGTGGCCTGCCTGCGCGCCGCCGGGCGGAGGCGCGACTGGCCGGAGCTGACCTTGGTCAGCAGCCTGAGCCCCTGCGTGATGTGCACCGGGACCGCCTTGCTGTACCGCATCCCGCGCGTCCTTGTCGGGGAGAACCAGAACTTCCTGGGCGCCGAGGACCTGTTCGCGGCCCGCGGCGTGACGCTGAGCGTCCTGCAAGACCCCGACTGTATCGCCCTGATGAAGCGCTTCACGGCGGAAAAGCCGGATTTATGGAACGAGGACATCGGACTTTAACCCCGGAGGAACCGGGCGCGCCGACGAATTGCTATCATCAACGCAGGGCAGGTGGCGGAACTGGCAAACGCATGGGACTTAAAATCCCCCGGCCGCAAGGCCTTGCGGGTTCGACCCCCGCCCTGCCCACGGTTTCGAGTCAAACAATGAAAATCGCTCCTCAGGCGTGGCGTTTCGTGCTCCCGGCGGCGCTGGTCGGCGCGCTGGGCGTGTGGCTCATCTCCCGCCCGACGACGGGCGCGCTGGGCGGCCTGCTGGGCTTCCTGGGCTTCGGCTTCGCGGCCTTCACGACCTATTTCTTCCGCGATCCGGATCGGACCTTGCCCACGGACGCCATGAAGCTGTACTCCCCCGGCGACGGCGTGGTGATGTCCGTGGCGCGCGAGGGTCCCGGTGACGCGGTGACCTTGCGGATATTCCTCTCCGTGTTCAACGTCCACATCCAGCGCGCGCCGTGCGCGGGCAAGGTGGTCAAGATCCAGACCGTCGAAGGTTCGTTCGCGGCGGCCATGAAGGACGCGGCGCGCTACAACGCGCGCGTGGTCACCACCATCGACCCGGGGGACGGCCGCCAGCCGGTGGCCGTGGAGCAGATCGTGGGGTTGATCGCGCGGCGCATCGAGACCTGGCCCAAGATCGGCGACGCGGTGGCCGCGGGCGAGCGCTACGGCATCATTTATTTCGGCTCGCAGGCGGCCGTGCACTTTCCGGCGGGCTCGAAATGCACCGTCAAGCCGGGCGACG
Source organism: Elusimicrobiota bacterium (assembly GCA_028871595.1). The sequence continues at coordinate 1,122 of JAGWMT010000239.1, read as the reverse complement.
TCATGACCGCGGGCGTCACGGAGATCGGGGAGTGGACAAACAAGTAATCAAGAGGGGCGGCCAGCTCCTCGCCCCGTCGCTGTTCACCTTGGGCAACATGGCGTGCGGCTTTTACGCCCTGCTGGCGTCGGTGCGCGGGGAGTTCGTCTCCTCGTCGTACGCGATCATCGCGGGCATGGTGTTCGACGCGTTGGACGGCCGCGTGGCGCGCCTGGTGCACGGGGAGTCCAGCTTCGGCGTGGAGTTCGACTCCATGGCCGACTTCCTGACCTTCGGCGTGGCCCCGGCGCACATGATGTACGCGTTCATCCTGAAGGACTACGGCGCGTGGGGCTATCCCCTGGCCTTCACCTACGCGCTGTGCGGCGGCCTGCGCCTGGCGCGCTTCAACGCGACCGCGCACGCCGGCGCCGGCTCCAAGTCCCACTTCACCGGCCTGCCCATTCCCGGGGGCGCGGGCTTCCTGGCCAGCTTCGTGCTGCTCTACCAGATCATCGAGGAGGGCCGTCCCGCCGGACAGTGGAAGTTCCTGATGGACCAGATCCCGTCCTTGGTGGGGCTGGCGCCGGCTCTGGTGGTGGGCATCGCTTTGCTGATGGTCTCCACCATTCCGTATCCGGCGTTCAAGCAGCCCGGCATCATCCGGCCGAAGTCCGTGTTCGCCATTCTGGCGCTGATGCTCCTGGGTTTCCTGCTGTTCTACTACCCGTTGATGGTCCTGTTCATCGTGTTCTCCACCTACGTCCTGCTGGGTCCCGTCTCCTGGACGGTGCGCTCGGCGGGCCGGATGTTCGGGTGGAAGCCGGCGGACCACGTCTATGACGACATGGGGGAGCACCTGTGAACGAACTGCCGCTGCGCCGGCTGGACCCGGCCGCCGTCCTGCCCACCCGCGCGCACGCCGACGACGCGGGCCTGGACCTGTACGGCCTGGAGGACGCGACGGTGGCGCCCGGCGAGGGCAAGCTCCTGCGCACCGGCGTGGCCGTCGCCATTCCCGCCGGCCACGTGGGCCTGGTCTGCGACCGTTCGTCCTTGGCCAAGCGGGGCCTCAAGACCGCGGGCGGCGTCATCGACGCGGGCTACCGGGGCGAGATCGGAGTCGTGGTCTGGAACATCTCC
>JAGWMT010000238.1 GCA_028871595.1 Elusimicrobiota bacterium | reverse complement strand
GGTCGAGCAACCACAAGCGGCTCAAACGCTTGCTCCACCAGATGGAGCAATTTTCCCTCAAAGAAACAGACCGTATTCTCGGCGCGAGATCGCGGCCTTGAGGTGCGGTAAGTCAGGCCGAAGCGTTTTCGCACAGTAGAGGTATGTAAAGAGCAACTGGTGCCGGCAACAGTTGCCCTGTGAATAACGTGGATATCTCGCGACTCAGCGATGACGAATTATGGGAACGGACGAAAGCCCTCGCGAGGGCCGAACGGACGTCCGCGTGCGATTTAGTGGAGCACCTCGCGGAGATCGACAAGCGCGATCTGCCGTCAAAACGAATGCGCGTCTCCCTATACGAATTCTGCGTCCACCATCTGCGGCTGTCAGAGGAGGCGGCATATCGTCGCATCCGCGCCGCCCGGGCGATCCGGAAATTCCCGCCCATCTCGAATCTTCTTCGAGAGGGGAAGCTGACGTTCGAATCCGTCGCCCTACTGCATCCATTTTTGAACGATCCGGACGCCGCGGTGCTGGTGACCCGCTGCATCGGGCTCCGCAAATGGCAGGTTCAATCCTTGCTGGCCGGCCGCCAAACCGAGAAACCCCGCCCGGATGTCATTCGCGTTTGCGGGCCCGTCCTGGATCAAAAAAAGGCGCGGACGATGGACGACTCACCGTCGTTTTTTTCGACCTCAGCCGGCGCGGCGCCCGCGCCATCCGCCGCGCCGCTCTCGCCTACCCCCGCTTCATCATCGCCGAACACCGCCCCCCGCCCCCATTCCATCCGCGTCTCCTTCTCCGCCGACGCCGAGTTCCACCGCCTGATGCTCCGCGCCCGCGCGCTGCTCCGTCACAAATACCCGGACGGCCGTTTGGAGGGCGTGCTCAAGGACGCGCTCGTCGCGTTGCTCAAACGAAAGGATCGCGGCTTCGGTTGGACGAAGGTTCGGCCGTGAACCTTTAGATGGGCTCGATCATCGGCGCGTGCGGCGGCGCCGGAGCCGGGGCGTCGTCCGGCTCCGGAGTCCGGACGGGGGCGGTCTTCGGGACGGCGACGACGGCGCAGGAGCCGACTTCCTCCTGCAGCTCGGCGGCCAGGGCCTTGGCCAGCGCCGCGTACTGGCGCTCGCGCAGGGCCGCGTACGACTTCAATGTTTCCAGGCACAACGCCCCGCCCTGGAGCCCCAGCACGTCGCTGACGTCCTGGTGGATGCGGCGCTGGGCCTTCATGAACGCCCCCACCTTCTTTCCGGTCCGGGCGTAGGCGAAGTCGATCCGGCGGTCGCACTCCGGGGTCTTCTCCGACACGGTATAGGCGGGCAGCTTGAACTCGGGCGGCGCGCCCGGCGTGCCGCAGACCAGCGCCGGCTCGGCCAGCGCCGCGGCGGAGCACGGGAGCAGCGCGGAGAGGATCAGCAACGTTCGCATGGGGACGCCCTCCATTTCGTAAACGGGCGGAGACTACTTCTTGCTGCGGCCCTTCGTGCCGGCGGCGCCGAAGGTGGCCATGCCGAACAGATAAGCGATGTCCTGGTCTTCCCAGTTGACGTGCACCCAGCTCATCACGCGGGGCGTCTCGGCGATGTCCTCGACGCGGGCGCCGAGGCCCACGTACTTGTTGATCCGGGCCAGGAGGCCGGCGTCGTACGCGGGCTTGTTCAAAGTCTTGCCGTTGACGATCCGGTTCCGGCCGAAGTCGTACGCCTGGGCCTGGACGGAGAAGCGGCCCCAGAACGGATCCTTGTAAAGAGGCGTGTAGGTCGCGCGCGCGCCGCCGCCGGAGCGGATCGCGCCGATGGCGACGTCCATGGGGCCCATCTCCCAGCCGATCAGGCCGTCCACCCGGTTGGGCTGGGTGTAGTCGGGTTGGCGTCCGCGCGGGGCGTCGTTGAGGTTGGCGACGTTGGAGACGCCGCCGTAGTAGTAATGCCCCGCGCGCGGGTAGATCTTCAGGCCGACGTCGGAATGGGAGGTCCGCGCCAAAGTGTCGTAGCGCCAATCGTAGTTCCAGAACACGCGGAACTGCGTGATCCGGCCGAACACGTCCTTGGCGGTGCCGGCCGCTTCCTTCACGTCGGCGATGGTCTGCTTGACGTCGTCGCGGACCTTCTCGTCGTGGAGCAGGGCGCCGATGGTGCCCTTGTCGGTGGCGAGGCCCGCCATGGTCTGGTTGGACTTTTCCAGCAGCGAGTCGAGCTTGGCGGTGATGTCGTCGGTGCGGTCCAGCGCCTTCTCGAGCTTCGGTTTCGTCGTGGCGATCAGATCGTTGAGGTTGGCCGTCATGTCGCGGACGTTGGCCACGGTCTCGCGCAGGTTGTCGGTCAGGTTCCCCCGCGGGCCCTCTTTGTTGAACCCGTCAAGGAGCTTCTCCAGCTTCCCAAGGGCCTGCGTCAGCGACTTTTCGATGGAGATCGGATCCGTGCCGCGGACGACCGTCCCCGCGGGCATGATGCCGGAGGACGAATGACCTTGGTCGATGGCCAGGTACTTCGAGCCGATGATGCCGGTGGAGCCGATGGAGAATTCGGCGTCGTTGTAGATGTCCACGCCGTGGCGGATGGCCAGGATGACCTTCGCGTGGTGGTCCTCCAGGACCAGGCCCTTCACCTTGCCGATCTCCACGCCGGACAGCTTGACCGGCGCGTCCTTCGACAGGTTCGCGACGTCGGTGAAGGTCGCGTAGAGAGTGTAGCGCCGTTCGAACGTGTAGTCGCCGAGGAGGAAGATCGCGGACGCGATGCAGACCAGCCCGGTCAGAACGAACGCGCCGACCTTGGCTTCCAGGGAAATCATCAGGCCTTGCCCCGGCGGGCGCCGTCGTGGGCCTCGTCGGCCTCGAATTCCTTCAGCTTCATCTTGATGGGTCCCTGGCTCAAGCCTTCGACGAACTGCTTCACGTGCTCGTCCTTCGTGTTCCGAATCTCGTCCGGAGTGCCGACTTGGAGCACGCGCCCCTCATGGAACATCGCGATGCGGCTGCCGACCTTGTACGCCGACTTCATGTCGTGCGTCACGACGATGGCGGTCACCTTGAGCTTTTTCTGAAGATCGAGGATCAGGTCGTTGATCACGTCGGACATGATCGGATCGAGACCCGTGGTGGGCTCATCATACAAAATGTATTGGGGCTGCGCCGCGATGGCACGGGCCAGCGCCACGCGCTTTTTCATGCCGCCCGACAGCTCCGACGGCTTGAAGTCCTCCACGTCCTTGAGGCCGACCAGCGCCAGGGAGTCGGTCGCGATCCGGCGGTATTTCTCCACCGGGATGTCGGTCAAGTACTTAAGGCCGAAGCAGATGTTCTCCTGGACCGTCAGGGAGTCGAACAACGCGCCCTCCTGGAACAGGTAGCCGAAACGGCGCCGGTATTGGGCCAGCTCGGACTCGGTCTTGAGCTTCGTGATGTCGGTGCCGTCCACGGCGATCGTGCCGGAATCGGGCGCGTGGAGGCCGATCACGCATTTCAAGAACGTGCTTTTGCCGCAGCCGGAGCCGCCGATGATGACCATGGTCTCGCCGGTCTCGACCTTCAGGTCGATGCCGCGGAGAATGGTCCGCCTGCCGAAGCTCTTCTTGACCCCGACCGCGTCGATCATCTAGGTGATCCCCAGCGCGTTCAGCAGCGCGGTGGCGAAGTAGTCCACGACGAGCACGAGCACCATGCTGATCACGACGGCCTGCGTCGTGGCCTTGCCCACGCCCTCGGCGCCGCCGCGCGTGGTCACGCCCTTGTAGCACGAGACCATGGAGACCAGGAACGCGAAGATGAAGGTCTTCAGGAAGCCGTGCACGAAGTGCTTCACCTGCATATTGTCGATGATGTCGTGCCAGTAGACGATGGTCGGGATATCGTATTTGACCCGCGCCACGAACAGGCCGCCCAGGATGCCGGTGAAATCCGAGACCACGGTCAGCAGCGGCAGGACCATCAGGAAGGCCAGCAGGCGAGGAATCACCAGGTAGCGCACCGGGTCCGTGCCCAGCGTGTACAACGCGTCGATCTGCTCGGTGACCTTCATGGTCCCGAGTTCGGCGGCGATGGCGGCTCCCGCGCGGCCGGCGATCACCACGGCGGTGAGCACGGGTCCCAGCTCCATCACGATCGAGAACGAGACGACGGTCCCCAGGAACAGCGGCACGTTGAAGAAGTGCTTGGTCGTGGCGCCGGACTGGAGCGACAGCACCATGCCCGTGAAGAACATCGTCATCGCCGTCACCGGCAGGGAGTCCACGCCTATGCGGCCCATCTGGATCAAGGTCTGCCGCCATTCGATCTTGGACCGGAACATCCACTGGAAGGTCGAGCGGACCAGGAAGACGAAATGGCCCATTTCCTCGGCGGCGCCCAGGATCGCGCGTCCGAACGGGGCGAAGAGCGTCTCCATCACGTCCGCACCCCCACCCGCGGGACGCGCGCGGACAGCGCGGTCGCGGTCTCGTAAGGTATCGTCCCGCACAGCCGCGCGAGCTCCGCGGCGAATATCTCGGACCGGCCCTGCCGCCCGATCAGCACGGCGTCGTCGCCGACCCGCGCCGACGGAACGGACGTGACGTCCACCATGGTCTGGTCCATCGTCACGCGACCGACCACCGGGCAGCGCCGGCCGCCGACCAGGACGGACGCCCTGTTGGAAAGCGCCCGCGAGTAACCGTCGGCGTAACCGATCGGGAGAGTGGCGACGCGCGCGGGGCGCTTGGCACGCCAGGTCCCGCCATAACTGATGGGAGTCCCCTTGGCCACGGTCTTGAGGAAAATGATCTTGGACTTCAGCGTCAGCGCGGGCTCGAAGCCGGGATACAAACCGTAGGCGGCCAAGCCGGGGCGGACCAGGTCGAAGCGCGAGCCCGGGCGCTTGAGGGCGCCGGCGGAATTCGCGGCGTGGACCAGCGGCGGACGGAGGCCTTCGCGGGTCAAAACGGCGACGACGGAACGAAAGCGTTTCAATTGGAGGGCGGTAAACCGGGCGCCATCTTCCGCGTCGGCCAGATGAGTGTAAATTCCCTGGACGCGAACGGCATTCAGGCGCGCCAGATACCGAACGATCCCCAGCGCGGCCTCCGGGCCCGCTCCGATGCGGCCCATCCCCGTGTCCACCTTCACATGGCAGTCCACGCGGCGGCCCAGTTTCTGCGCGACCTCCGCCAAGCGCCGGGCCGCCTCCAAGGACGCCACGACCGGCGTGAGCTGGTGGGCGACGGCCGCCAAGACGCTCTCGAACGGATACAGAGATCCGAGGACCAGGACC
>JAGWMT010000237.1 GCA_028871595.1 Elusimicrobiota bacterium | reverse complement strand
CTGGCGATGACCGCGCGCCAGCGCGACTTCCTGCACGACGCGTTCCCCGAGCACCGGCGCAAGATCGTCCTGCTCAGCGAGCGGGCGGGACAGGCCGGCGACGTAAACGACCCCATCGGCAAGTCCTGGCCCGAGTATCAGGCCTGCCGGAAGACGATCTCCGCGGCGCTGGACCGCCTGCTGGCCGCTTCTTAAAAGCGGACGCCCAGGTTGGCCTCGGCGCCGGCCATGCCGTGGACCATGGTCCCGGCGACGCTGGCGTAGACGAACTGGTAGGGCTTGAGGTTGACGCCCGCGGTGAAGCGGCTCTCCAGCGTGGTCACGTCGCGGCCGTTCAAGGCGGGGTCCAGTAAGGACGAGCGCACCACCAGGCGGGTGCGGTCGAAGCCGGCGCCGATGAAGGGCGTGAAGGCCGCGGTCCCGGCCGAGGCCACCAGGTCGGCGCCGAAGTGGGTGGCGGAGAAGTCCTTGTGCACCACGGAGTGGCCCACGCCGCTGATCAGGATCTGCGGGGCCCAGGGCTTGTCCGACGCGGAGAACACGCCGTAGCGCACGCCGCCGCCGGAGACGGTCAGGCCCTGGTAGGAAATGCCGCGGATGAAGCCGTCGATCTTGAACGGGAGGCCGATCTCGGCCTGGACCATGGGCAGGCCGAAGGACTTCACGTTGCTGCCGCGCATGATGTTGTCGCCCGCCGAGGGATGGAACTGGGCGGAGTAGCGCACGCCGATGTCGAAGCCGGAGAAGCCCAAGGAACGGCCGTTGTGGAAGGTGGCGCCGCCCAGCAAGCCGCCCAGGTCGCGGGTGAACGGCTTGAGGGAGCCGGCGTCGGCCAGGGGCGCGAAGCCGGCGTAGGGATCGGCGGCGGCGGAGGCGGAGACGGCGGCGGCGGTCAGCAGGAGGACGGCCAAAAGGGTTTTCATCGGGTCACCTTAGGTGCATGATGCAAGATTTGATGGGCAAACCTCAACCCATGGAGGGTGAGGTCCGGCTCGTGGCGGATGCCGGGCAGGTCGGGCAGGAACAGCGGAGCCAGGCCGCCGGTGGCGACGACGGCGGGGCGTCCGCCCATTTCGGTCCTGGTGCGGGCCAGGACCTCGCGGATCATGCCCACGTAGCCGAAGTACAGGCCGGCCTCGATGCAGGACACGGTGTCCGTGCCGACGGCGCGGGCGGGTTTGCGGACCTTCACCAGGGGCAGCTTGGCGGTGAATTCATGCAGGGCGCGCGCGGCGGAGTTGGGTCCGAGGAGGATGGCGCCGCCGATGTAGTCCCCGTGACCGTCCACGCAGTCGAAGGTGGTGGCGGTGCCGAAGTCGATGGCGACGGCGGGAGTTCCGGCGACGGCCTTCAGGGCGAGCGCGTTCAGGATCCGGTCCGCGCCGACCTGGGCCGGCGTTTTGACCTTCAGCTTGAGTCCCAGCCTGGACGCGGGCGTCACGGCGACGGCCTTCACGCCGAAAGCGCGGGTCACGGCGGCTTCCAAAATGCGGTCCAGAGGCGGGACCACCGAGCCGTACACGACGGCGTCCGGCAGGCCGTCCACTTGACGGAAAGGGCACTTCAGCGCGCGGGCGTACCACTCGGCGGATCGCCGGGGATCGGTCTCGAGCCGCCATTGGCGGACGAGCCGGTCCCCGGCGAAGACGCCGACCGTCAGGTTGGTGTTCCCGACGTCGACCGCGAGCAGCAATTTACTTGAGCGCCCCGACGAGCTCCTTCACGGCGCCGGCCGACTTCAGGAGCGCGGCGCGCTCCTCGACCGTCAGGTTCAGCTGGATGATGTTCTCGATGCCGCGGGCGCCCAGCTTGCAGGGCACGCCCACGAAGACGCCGTCCACGCCGTACTCGCCTTCCAGCAGGGCGGCGCAGGGCAGGATCTTCTTCTTGTCCTTGAGGATGGACTCCACCATCTCGGCGGCGGACGCCGACGGGGCGTAGTACGCGCTGCCGGTCTTCAGGAGCTTGACGATCTCGGCGCCGCCGTCCCGGGTGCGCTGATTGATGGCCTCGATCTTCTCCTTGGGCAGCAGCTCCGTGATGGCGATGCCGTTGACCGTGGAGAACCGGGGCATGGGAACCATGGTGTCGCCGTGGCCGCCCAGGACCATGGCGTGCACGTTCTCCATGGAGACGTCCAGGGCCTCGGCGATGAACCAGCGCATGCGCGCGGAGTCCAGGATGCCGGCCATGCCGATGACGCGGTGCTTCGGGAACTTGGACGTCTTCAGCGCCACCGAGCACATGGCGTCGAGCGGATTGGAGACGATGATCAGGATGCAGTTCGGCGAGTGCTTGACCACGTTCTCCGTGACGTTCTTCACGATGCCGGCGTTCGTGTTGAGAAGGTCGTCGCGGCTCATGCCCGGCTTGCGCGGGATGCCGGCCGTGATGACCACGATGTCCGAACCGGCCGTCGCCTCGTACGTCGTCGTGCCGGTCACGCGCGTGTCGTAGCCGCACACCGGGCCGGACTCCAGCAGGTCCAGCGCCTTGCCCGCCGGCATGTTCTCCGTCGCCGGAATGTCCAGCATCACCACTTCGTTGGCGACTTCCATCTCCGCCAAGCGCTGGACGAGCGTCGCGCCGACGTTGCCCGCCCCGATCACCGTCACCTTCGTTCGAGCCATTTGAGCCTCCTTTGGCGGGTGTCAGGCTTTTACTTAATTGACTTGTTTAAACAAGTCAATTAAGTAAAAGCCTGACCCCATTATAACGGGATGTTGCCGTGTTTTTTGGGGAGACGTTCGGTCTTTTTCCCCTTTAAGAACTTGAACGCCCGGATGACTTTCGGGCGGGTCAGACGCGCCTCGATGACTTCGTCCACGTAGCCGCGCTTGGCGGCCTGGAAGGGCGAGGCGAACTTCTCCACGTACTCCTGCACCAATTCGGCCCGGCGCTTGACCGGGTCCTTGGCGGCCTTGAGTTCGGCCTTATAAAGGATGTTGACGGCGCCCTGGGGGCCCATGACGGCGATCTCGGCGCAGGGCCAGGCGTAGTTGACGTCGCCGCGGATGTGCTTGGAGCTCATCACGTCGTAGGCGCCGCCGTAGGCCTTTCTCAAGACGACGGTCACCTTGGGCACGGTGGCGCGGCAGTAGGCGTAGAGGAGCTTGGCGCCGCGGCGGATGATGCCGCCGTGCTCCTGCTCGAGGCCCGGCCAGTAGCCGGGCACGTCCACCAAGGTCAGCAGCGGGATGTTGAACGAGTCGCAGAAGTTGATGAAGCGCGCACCCTTCTCGGACGCGTCGATGTCCAGCGCGCCGGACAGGACCTGGGGATTGTTGGCGACGACGCCGATGGACTCTCCGTCCAGGCGGATGAAGCCGCAGACGATGTTGCGCGCGAAGTTGCGGTGCACCTCGAAGAACTGGTGGCCGTCGGCCAGCTCCCAGATGACCTCGTGGATCTTGTAGGCCTTCTTGGCCTCCAGCTCCTCGATCTTGCCCAGGACGGCGCTCTCGCGGCGCGGGTCGTCGCTGGCCATGGCGGTCTTGGGCGTCTCGCGGCAGTTCTGCGGCAGGAAGTCGAGCAGCTCGCGGATTTGCCGGAAGCAGTCCTGCTCGGAGCCGGCGACGAAGTGCGCCACGCCCGACCGGCGGGAGTGGGTGTCGGCGCCGCCCAGGCTTTCGAAGTCGCAGGTCTCGCCGGTGGCTTCCTTCACCACCTCGGGGCCGGTGATGAACATGTGCGAGGTGCCGTCGATCATGAAGATGAAGTCGGTCAGCGCCGGGGAGTACACGGCGCCGCCCGCGCAGGGCCCCAAAATGGCGGAGATCTGCGGGACGTAACCCGACGCCTGGACGTTTCGGTAGAAGATCTCGGCGTAGCCGCCCAAGGACTCCACGCCCTCTTGAATGCGCGCGCCGCCCGAGTCGCACAGGCCGATCACCGGCACGCCGGCCGCGATGGCCAGGTCCATGGCCTTGCAGATCTTCATGGCGTGGGCCAAGCCCAAGGAGCCGCCCACCACGGTGAAGTCCTGCGCGTACACGCACACCGGCCGCCCGCCGATGCGCGCGAAGCCCGTCACCACGCCGTCGGCGGCCATGTATTTCTTGTCCAAGCCGAAATCCGTGGCGCGCGTCTCCACCAGCTGGTCGATCTCCTCGAAGCTGTCGTCGTCCACCAGCATGTCGAGGCGCTCGCGCGCGGTCAGCTTGCCCAGGGCCTTCTGCGCGGCGACGCGCTCCGGCCCGCCGCCCGCCTCGACCTTGGCGATCTTGTCGTGAAGTATTTGGATCTTCGGGGAGATGAGAGGGCGCTTGTGCTCGGGCGCGGGCGCGGGTACGGGCGCGGCGGACGCCGGCGCGGGCTTCGCGTCCTTCTTGTTTGATTTATCCATGGTTTAAGCCATAACTCGCGCCGGCGCGAGTTGTGATGTGCGATCGCGCATCAGAACTCGCTCCAGAGCAAGTAAAAGTGATCTCAATGCGACTCCTCGACTAATTCGATGAGCACGCCGCCTTGGTCCTTCGGATGGAGAAACGCCACCTGGTGGCCCCATGCGCCGGGACGCGGCGACTGGTCGATCAACGCGGCGCCCGCCGCGGCCTGGCGCTTCAATTCGTCAATGATACTGGGAACGGCGAAAGCGAGATGATGTTGTCCGGGACCCTTTTTGTCCAGGTACTTCGTCACCGGCGAATCCGGGTGAGTGCCGACGAGCAACTCGATGTAAGGCCCGTCGCCCATGAAGGCGACCTCGACCTTCTGTGTTGGGACCACTTCGCGATGCGCCAGCTTCAGTCCCATGGCTTGATGGCGCGCGATCGCGTCATCCAAGGACTTCACCGCGATGCCCACGTGGTGAAGTCTCATGGCGCCAAAAGCCTCCGCCCGACGGCGGCCGGGTCGCTTTTGTGCGCGAGCATCTCTTCCAAAATCTTATCCGTCACGCGGTCCAGCGCGGTCTTCACCACGCGCCGCTGGATCCAGAACTGGAGCTCGGTGGCGTGCTGTTTCTTCAGGCGCGCCCGCCCTTCGCCGGACTTCTCCAGATGCTTCCAATGACCCTCGATCTCCGCGGCCAGGCCGGCGACGCCTTCTCCGGACAGCGCGGAGGTGGCGACGATGGGCGGCTCCCACTCCTTGACCGCCTGGCCGGCCGAGTGGCCCAGGCCCAGGGCCGCGCGCAGGTCGCCGACGGCCTTGTCCTTGCCGGCCAGGTCGGCCTTATTCACGACGAACACGTCGCCGATCTCCATGGCGCCGGCCTTCATGGCCTGGATCTCG
>JAGWMT010000236.1 GCA_028871595.1 Elusimicrobiota bacterium | reverse complement strand
AAGAGACTTCGGCGCAGGCGTTCGGTCCGGAAAGCCCTTCATTCCCAGAGGCGTGGCGTTCACCCAAATATCGGCGGGCGCGGCCGCGCCCGCCGAAACATGAATTCGCGGAAAGTGAACCGCCAAATCCTTCGCCGTTTTCCGAGCGCGCGCCTGCGTGCGCGCGCAGAACCGTACGCTCTTGGCACCCTCGCGAGCCAGAGCCCAGCCGGCCGCCCGCGCCGCGCCCCCGGCGCCGAAAACGAGCGCGCTTTTGTTTTTGGCCTTCACGCCGGACCGCTTCATCGCGTCCCGCAAACCTTCAGCATCAGTATTGTGCCCAGTGATGCCGCGCCCAAATCGAAGAACGTTCACTGCACCAAGCGCTTTGGCCGCCGGGGTGAGCCGATGACTGATCGACGCCGCCTCTTCCTTGAGCGGTACCGTCACGTTGGCCCCCCTCCAACCCCGATCGCGCGCGCCCGCGACGAACGCGGCCAAGGTTCCGGGCGCGGCTAAAACGGCTTCGTACGCGATCGGGCGCTTGATCAGGCGGGACAAACGAGAAAACAAACGAGGCGACTTCGAATGGGACACGGGAAACCCGAAGAGGCCCAGCTTCATGCGTCTCTCCGCGCCAGGAAATCGACATAGAACGAAGGGTAGGATATCTCCGCGCAGCCCGCGTCGAGCACCGTCGTTTCGCCTTCGGCGAGAAATCCCGCAACAAAACCGGTCATCGCGAGCCGATGATCTCCCAATGAGTCGATCTTCGTACCGGTTAAGGTCGTGCTGCCTTCGATGATGAGATCATCGCCGTTGATCGTCGTTTTGGCCCCGAATCGGTTCAATAATTCAGATATCCCCGTCAGGCGATCACTTTCTTTATGACGCAATTCATCTAATCCGCAGAAACGGCTGATGCCCTCGGCCCTGGCCGCGGCGAGCGCGAGGATCGGCACTTCGTCGACGAGCCCGGGAATCTCCGAGGCGGCGATGTCCGTCGCCTTCAATCGAGACGAACGAACGATGATATCGATGCAGGCTTCACCCGCGCGCTCCACGGACGATTGGCGCGTCATGTCCGCGCCCATTCGTGCGAGCACCGAAAGATATCCCACGCGGGTCGGATTGCTCATCACGCCGTTGATCTTCAACTCGCTGTCCGGAGCCAAGGCCGCGGCGACGGCCCAAAACGCGGATGAGGACGGATCACCCGGCACCTCGATGCGTGATCCAGTCAAACGACTGCCGCCGTTCACTCGGGCGGAAAATCCGTCGCGGCGGACCAACACGCCGAAAAGGCCCAACATTTTTTCCGTGTGATCCCGCGTCGCCGCCGGCTCGATCACCGTGGTGGCGCCGTCCGCGTGGAGCCCCGCCAGCAGGACGGCCGACTTCACCTGCGCACTGGCGACGTTCAACGTCACCTCCGCGCCATGTAATTTGTTTCCGCGGACCGTCATCGGCGCCGTGCCTCTGGGAGTCAACTCAATATCCGCACCCAACACCCGAAGCGGCGCGGCGACCCGTTCCATGGGCCGACGGCTTAAGGACTCGTCGCCGGTCAAACACGACACGAACGACTGGCCGGAGAGCACGCCCGCCATCAAGCGCATGGTGGTACCGGAGTTACCCGCATCGAGCGTGCCCTTCGACGCCGTCAGCCCGCCCAGTCCTAGGCCTTTGACGCTCGCATTCGCGCCCGTACCGCCGATTTCAACGCCCAACGCGGATAACACGGAACGGGTGGACCTCACGTCCGCGCCCGGCGCCAAACCGACGGCCTCCGTCGTCCCTTCGGCCAGCGCGCCGAAAATCAACGCCCGATGGGAGACCGACTTGTCTCCGGGCATCGATATCTCGCCGCGGAGGCGTCCGCCGCCGGCGACGGTCCGGTCGCTCATTTCTTCCCGTACCGCGGTTCCGCCAGGCCCCGGCCCACGGCCGCGCCGATGGCGGCGATGTCGCGCATCAAGACGGCGAAGTCGTCGGGATGAAGCGCCTGCGGCCCGTCGCACAGCGCCTGGTCGGGGCGGTCGTGCACCTCGATCATCAGACCGTGCGCCCCGGCGGCCACGGCCGCGCGCGCCATGGGGGCCACGCGCGCGCGCACGCCGGTGGCGTGGCTGGGGTCCACGATGATGGGCAGATGGCTGAGCTCCTTCACCGCCGGCACCACGTTGAGATCCAAGGTGTTGCGCGCATGATCGGAGAACGCGCGGATGCCGCGTTCGCACAGGAACACGTCTTTATTGCCTTCGCTGAGCAAGTACTCCGCCGACATCAGCCATTCGTCGAGCGTGGCGGACAGCCCGCGCTTGAGCATCACCGGCTTGCGCAGCTTGCCGATTTCCTTCAAAAGCGCGAAGTTCTGCATGTTGCGCGCGCCCACCTGGAGCACGTCCGCGTACTGCGCCACGTCGTCGAGGGAGCGCTGGTCCAGCACCTCGGTCACGATGGGCATGCCCGTCTCTTTCCTTGCTTTCGCCAAAAGCTGAAGGCCCTTCTTGCCCAGGCCTTGGAACGCATAGGGAGAAGTACGCGGCTTGAACGCGCCGCCGCGCAGCAGATGCGCGCCCGCCTTCTTGACCGCGTGGGCGATGCGCAGCATCTGCTCCTCGCTTTCCACGGCGCACGGACCCGCGATGACCACCAGGCCGGGACCGCCCAGGCCGTAGGGGCCGATGCGGACGACGGTGTCCTCGTGCTGGAAGTCGCGGCCGGAGAGCTTGTACGGTCGCGACACGCGCACGGCCTCGCGCACGCCGGGCAGGACGTCGAACAGGTGCGGGTCCAGCGCGCCGGAGTTTCCGGTGATGCCCACCGCGACGCTCTGTTTGCCCGGGATCACGTGGGGCTGGAGCTTCAGCTTGCGCACCTTCGCCAGCACGTCGGCGAGCTGCTTCTTCGTGTGGTCCGACTGCATCAAAATCAGCATGAGACCTCCAAAGCGGCGACCAGGCGCCGCGCCAGGCGCCCGACGGCATGCGGTCCGCCCTTCGCGGCGGCATTCACCAAGGCGCTCCCCACGACGACGCCCGCCGCGTGGGGCGCCAACGCGCGGGCCTGCGCGGGTTCGGCGACGCCGAAGCCGACGATCAGCGGTTTTCCGGTGAGCGCCTTCACGTGGGCGAGTCGCGCCGCCAAGCCTGGGGCGAGACCGGCGCGCACGCCGGTGACGCCCTCGCGGCTCACGTAGTACACGATGGATCCCGACGCGCGGCCGATGGCGCGTAATCTTTGGTCCGTCGTGGTCGGCGAGGCGAGAAGCACGATCTCGATCCCCCGCGCGGCCAACGCCTCCGCCAACGCGCCCGCTTCCTCAACGGGAAGATCGACGATCAGCGCGGCGGAGACATTAGAATCGGCGCAGAGACGGGCGAAAGCGGACGGGCCGAGACGGAGGACCGGATTCAAGTAGGTGAAAAGAATCACCGGGGTCTTTACGCCCGCATGGCGTAATTTTTTGACCAATCCGGCGGCGCGGGGCAAGGTCATCCCTTTCGATAATGCCCGCTGGCCGGCGGCCTGGATGACGGGGCCGTCGGCGACGGGATCTGAAAAGGGCACGCCGACTTCTAAGATGTCCGCGCCCGCGTCCGCCAATTGTTTCGCGGACATGACCGCCGCCTCGGCGGATGGGTCCCCGGCGACGAGAAACGGCACGAAGCCGGATCTCCCGGAGGCACGACGCGAAGCGAGCACGGCGGACAGGGGGGTCACGGGCATAACGTGCTCAAATCCTTGTCACCGCGGCCGGAGAGATTGATGACGACGATGGCGCCGCGGCCGATGGACCGCTTCGCGCGTAATACATACGCGATGGCATGAGAGCTTTCCAACGCGGGGAGTATCCCCTCGAGCCGCCCCAATTCGTTCGCGGCGGCGAGCGCCTCCTTGTCCGTGGCCGACACATATCGCGCCCGGCCGGAACGCCGCAGTTCGGCGTGCTCCGGTCCGACGGCGGGATAATCCAAGCCGGCCGAAATACTGTGGGTGGGCAATACTTGGCCGTCTTCGTCTTGGAGCAAATACGTGAACGTGCCGTGGAGAACGCCGGGCTTGCCGCCGGAGAACCGCGCGGCGTGCATCCCGGTGCGCACGCCTTTGCCGCCGGCCTCGACGCCGGTGAGTCGCACTTTTTTATCGTTTATGAATGCCGTGAATATCCCGATCGCGTTGGACCCGCCGCCCACGCAGGCCACGACCTCGCGCGGAAGTCGCCCCTCTGCCTTCAATATCTGGGCGCGGGCCTCGTGACCGATGACCGACTGGAAGTCCCGGACCATCGTGGGATAGGGATGCGGCCCCAGCGCGGAGCCCAGGACGTAGAACGTGTCACGGCTATCCGCCGACCAGGCGCGCATGGCCTCGCTGGTGGCGTCTTTCAGCGTGCGCGAGCCCGACGTCACGGGCATCACGGTGGCGCCCAAAAACTTCATGCGGCCCACGTTGGGCGCCTGGCGCGCCATGTCGTCGATGCCCATGTACACGGCGCAGGGCAGTCCGAAACGCGCCGCGGCGGCCGCGGTCGCCACTCCGTGTTGCCCCGCGCCCGTCTCCGCGATGACACGTCGTTTACCCATGCGCTTGGCGAGGAGAACTTGTCCGACCGTGTTATTGATCTTATGGGCCCCGGTGTGGGTCAGGTCCTCGCGCTTGAGCCACACGCGCAGGCCGGTCTCCTCCGAGAGCCGCGCGGCGAAGGTCAGCGGGGTGGGACGTCCGACGTAGGTCAGCAGTTCCCGGGCCAGGCGCTTCTGGAACGCGGGGTCCCGGCGCGCGGAGGCGTACGCCGCCTCCAGGGCGCGCAAGGGCTCGATCAACGTCTCGGGAACGAATCGTCCGCCGAAAGGGCCGAACCATCCGGAGGGGCGCTTCATGGCTCGGGAAGGATAGCAGAGGCATCCCACCTTGTCCATGACGCCCGACGACTTCTAAGGAGTGGTCAGCGGCCGGCGAAGACGTCGCCGCCGGTGGAGCGCAACGCTTCCAAAAACGGGAACGACGGGGTCTTCGGCTTGATGCGCAAGGCCATGGCGACCGCGGCCGCCGCGTTCTGGGTCCACGGCCCCTGGTTGCAGCCGCCGATGGAGTTGTCCCACTCGCCGGAGACGGCGCTGGTCAGGCCGTGGCCGGTGACGGTGGAGCTGACGTCGGCGCACAGGTCGGCGATCTCCTGGCCGCCTGCGTCGTTCCAGGCCTGCGGGTAGGCGGGCTTGTCGCCGGGGGTCGGGAAGGGATCGGTGACGGCCTCCAGGCACTCGTGAGAGGACACCGCCGT
>JAGWMT010000235.1 GCA_028871595.1 Elusimicrobiota bacterium | reverse complement strand
GGTTCTGCGGCAGTTCCGACGGCTGCACGATGCCGCCCAGGCGCAGGCCCTCGCCCGCGAACCACTCCATCAAGGTGATGCCCTTCTCCATCTCGCCCAGCGCCTCGGGCAGGATCTTGCCCTGCTCGCGCGTCATCAGCTTGGCCAGCTCTTCCTTGCGCTCGCGCGCGATCGCCGCGGCCTTGGCCAGGATGCGGCCGCGGACGGGGGCGGGCGTCGCCTTCCAGGCCGGAAACGCCTTCTCGGCCGCGTCGATGGCCTTGAGCACGTCGTTCTTATCGCAGCCCTTGAGCTTCGCCAGGACCTGGCGGTTATCGGCGGGGTTGGTGGAGACGATCTCCTTGCTGGTGGACCCCTCCACCCATTTTCCGCCGATGTACTGCTTCAAAATGGAGACGTCGGGAGCCGATTTCGTCGCGGTGGTGGCCATGGATTCCTCTCTGGAATGCGTCGAGAAGATTATATCAATTCCCCCTCGGTGCGGCGGGGGCGGGATGCCTCCGCGGACGGAACAATTTCGGGGGCTGAATCGTAAGGATGGAAGGCGTCGCGCCGGAACATCATGAGCGCGACTGTCCCCGGGGACAGTTGAATTGTGAATAGTGTGGATATCTCTTCGCTCAGTGATGACGAGCTTTGGGAAAAGACGACTCATTTGGCGGCTCAGGAGCGGGTTTCGACGGCGGACCTAATCGAACATCTGGCCGCCGTCGACGATCGTCGCCTCTGGATCGGCAAAGGCTACGGTTCGATGTTCGAACTGTGCGTCTACGGTTTGCGTTTCAGCGACGGCGCTGCGTATAAGCGCATACGCGCGGCACGAGCCGTTCGACTCTACCCGGCCATCGGGGAAATGCTGCGCGATGGACGACTCACTTTGGCGGCCGTCAGCATGCTTCATCCGCATTTAGAAGCATCTGACGCGGCCGCACTGATCGTTCGCGCCTGCGGGATGAGGATCAGAAAACTCGAGGCCCTGCTATCGGTTCGATGTCCGCAAGAGCAACGAAAGGAAGTCATCCGTTTCGTCGGACCGCCTCCGGCCACGATGCCCGCACGGGACGCAGCGCCGGTGGAGGAACTTCCGTTTGATAAAGGCATCGCTGCGGCTTCGCCGGATCCTTTCCCCGAAGTCGCACGGCCGTATGTCGCACGTGCGGAAATCGCGCCCGTGGCGCCCCGCCTAGTCCGATTCGCCTTCACCGCCGACGAGGAGTTCTATCTGCTGCTGGAACGTGTCCGCGCGCGGATGCGCCACAAATACCCGGACGGACGCCTGGACGGCGTGCTGCGCGACGCGCTGAAGGCGCTGCTGGCGCGCAAGGAGCCGTCGATCCGTTGGAGGACTACAGCGTCGCGTCTTCGCCGATGAAGACCGGCGTCTGGGAGCGGTTCTGGCGCCGCGCCTCGTCGGAGACCTGCGGCTTCAGGTAATCGTACAGGGACTTGGCCGTCACCGAGCCGTCGGCCTCGCGCGCGCCGCCCGAAAGGCCGCGCAGCAGGTAATAGGTGAAGAGCCCGTGTCGCACGGAATCCACGGTGCCGGTGATCTCCTCGCCGGAGGCGGCGGCCAGGACGGTGATGTTCCCCCCGGACGGCTCTTCGTCGGCGGTCTTCGTCACCAAGGGCCGCGCCCCGCGCGGCAGGACGGAGCGGCCGCCCGCGCCGGAGAAGCAGGCGTCCAGGGCGACGATCACGTTTTTCGCCTTGGTCTTGGCCAGGTCCGCGTAGAAGGTCTTCAGGGGATAGGCGGTGGACTTCAGGAATTGCGGATCTCCGTCCCACGGCACCAGGTAGGCCTCCCCGGTGGCCGGGTCCGGCGCGCCGTGGCCGGAGTAATAGACGAACAGGGTCGAATCTTTCTTCACGTTCAGCGGCAGCCATTCCTCGAGATAGCTCTTCAGCTTGCTGCCCGTCGCGGCGGAGCCGGTCAGGGACACGACGTTGCGGGCGGGCACGCCCAGGGCCTCGACGTAGCGGCGCACCGTCTGCGCGTCGCGCACGCCGTATTCCGCCTTGGGGACGGACTGATAGTCCTCGATCCCGACGATCAAGGCGTAGTCGTCCGGCCGGGGGCGCCGGGCCTTCGGAGGGATCTCGACGCCGGGAAGGGCCGCCGCCGCGTCGGGGGCGGCGGACGGAGCGGGGCGCCAGGCGCGCAGGCCGGCCTTGTCCAGCGCGAGCAACGCCAGCATGGGGCGCGCGTCGCGGCGGGCGGCGATGTCCAACGGGGACTCGCCGAAGGCGTTCTTTAAGTTCTTGTCCGCCCCTTGGAGAAGGAGGGCCCGGGCCGCGGCGAGACTTCCTTCGGTCACGGCCGCGTGCAGCGGAGTCTCACCGTCGGGGCCCGGCAGGACGGCGGACGCGTGGGCGTCCAATAAGGCCTGAACGGCCTCGGCGTTGCCCTTCTCGGCGGCCGCGATCATCGGGGTGCGGCCCTCGCCGTCCTTGGCGTCCACGTCGGCGCCTTTGAAGGCCAGTTGGCGGATGATCGCGGGGGCTCCGGCCTCGGCGGCGAAATGGAGGGCCGTGCGTCCCCCGTTGTCGGCGAGCTTCGGATCGGCGCCCCGCGACAGCAGGTAATCCACCGTCTCGGCCTGCTTCCGGGCGGCGGCGACCATCAGCGCGGTCCGCGACAGGAGATCGCCGGGCTGAGAGTTGATGTCCACGCCCTTGTCCAGCCAGTCCTTGACGGAGTCCAGCCGCCCTTCCCGGGCCGCGGAAATGAACTGGCGGACGCTGGGCGTCATCGCGTCCTCGACCGCCTCTTTGACCGACGCGCAGCCCCATATCAACGACGCGACGAGCGCGACGGCCAGCGGACGCGGGGAAAGGTATGTCATAGGGGTGTCAGAAGGTCGCGTCGTCTCCCAGAAGGAGTGGAGTCTGCTCCCGGTTCTGCCGGTGAGCCTCGTCCTGGACGCGCGGCTTCAGTTCGGCGTAGGCCGCCCGTGCGGTGCGGCGGCCGTCGTTGAGGGACTTCAGCAAATAGTAAGTGAACGCCCCATGGCCCTGGTCGTCGAGGGTCGCGGTAATCTCGTCGCCGGAGGCGGCGCTAAGCACGGTGACGCCGGCGGGGGCCGAGGTTTCGTCCACGTGGGAGACTAGGGGGCGCGCGCCGGAGGCGAGAACCGACCGCCCCCCCGCCCCGGAAAAGCACGAGTCCAGCGCGACCACCACGTGCTTCGCCGGCAGGCGTCCCAAAGTGGCGTACAGAGTCTTCAGCGGGTAGGCGGTGGATTTAAGGAACATCGCGTCGCCGTCCCAGGGAACCAGGTAGGCGTCGCCGGACTTGGGGTCGGGAGAGCCGTGGCCGGAAAAATAGACGAACACCCGGGAGTCGGGCTTCACGTTGCGGGGAAGCCATTCCTCCAGATAACCCTGGAGAGCGCCGCGCGTGGCCTGGCCGCCCTTCAGCAGGATGATGTTGCGCTCCGGGTAGCCGAGGGCGAGGAGGTGCGTTTTCACGGCGTCGGCGTCGCGTTCGGCGAAGCGCGCCTCGGGGAGTCGCGAGTACTTCTCGATCCCGACCACGAGCGCGAAATCGTCGGGCCGTTCCGGGGAGGATGCCGGCGCCCGGTCCACGTCGGACTCGCGGACGGCGCGCGCAGGGACGGACGGCGGCGGCGGGGCCGGCGCGGCGCCGGCGTCAACGGCGGAACTCCGCGGGACGCGCCCGTATTTGCGGTCCTCCGCCGCCTTGAGTATCCGCGCGATCTCCAGATGCCCCTGCGCCATCGCCATCTGGTAGGGGGTGCCCTGAGCGGTGCGAAAGGCCGGGTCCGCGCCGCCGTCGAGCAGGGCCTGGACGGCCTCCGGCTGGTTGGCGAAAATAGCCGAGCTCATCGGCGTCCAACGGTCGACGCCCTCGTTGACGGCGTTCGGATTGGCGCCCGCGGCGATCAGGCGCCGGATCTCGTTGACGTCCCCGTTCTCCGCGGCGTGATGAAGCGGGGTCAGGCAGCCCGCGGTCAGCGCGGCGGCGGCCAGTAACGCGACGGCGGCGAGCCGTCTCATCAATAGTTCCGCGGCGTCCGCTTCAGGAAATTCCCGTGGCTGGTCTTCCCCACCCACTTGCCGCCCTCCACCAGCGCCTCGCCGCGGGAGAAGACGTCGCGGATGGAGCCCTTGACGGTCACGCCCTCGTAAGGGTTGTAGTCGGCGGCGCTGTGGTGGTTCTTGACGCTGAAGGTGTGGGGCTTGTTCGGGTCGATGATCACGATGTCGGCGTCGGCGCCCGGATTGAGGTGGCCTTTGCGCGGGTACAGGCCGAACAGCTTCGCGGGATTCGCCGACGTGATCTCCACGAAGCGGTTTTCCGTGATCTTGCCTTTTTGGACGGCGTCCCAAAGAAGAAGGAGGCGATACTCGACGCCCGGCGCCCCGTTGGGGATCTTGGCGAAGCTGTCCTTGCCCAGTTCCTTGCCGGGCTGATTCACGCCGGCCTTCATGCAGAACGAGCAGTGATCAGTCGAAACGACTTGGAGATCGTTGCGGACCAGCCCATTCCACAGGCGGTCGGAGTTTCCCATGGGCCGAAGGGGCGGCGACATGACGAACTTCGCGCCTTCGAAGCCGGGACGGCGGTAGTCGTCCTCGGACAGGTACAAATACTGGGGACAGGTCTCGGCGAACACCGGCAAGCCCCGCGCCCGCGCCGCGCGCACT
Source organism: Elusimicrobiota bacterium (assembly GCA_028871595.1). Next base: position 623 of record JAGWMT010000235.1, on the reverse strand, counting down.
TCTTCCATGGCGTCGCCGGCGGACAGATGCACGAAGTAAATGGGAACGCCCGCGATTTCGGCCAAGGCGATGGCGCGATGGGTGGCCTCGGCCTCGGCGGTCATGGGCCGGGTCAGGGCGTGCCACTCAGGCGCGATCTTTCCCTCCGCGAGCGCCTTCTGCACCAACACGTCGATCACGCTTCCATTTTCGGCATGCATGCAGATCATCCCGCCGTTCTCCTTCGTGCGCAGGAGGGCCCGGAAGATGGTGGAGTCGTCCGACATGAAGATCCCGGGATACGCCATGAAAAGTTTAAAAGAGACGATGCCCTCGCCGACCAGTTTGTCCATCTCCTGGGCCTGCTTCTCGGGGAAGTCGGTGACGATCATGTGGAAGCCGTAATCCACCGCGCATTTTCCGTCGGCGCGCTTGTGCCAGTCGTCCAGGGCGCCGCGCAGGGTCTCGCCCTTCTTCTGGATGGCGAAGTCCACGATGGAGGTGGTGCCGCCGCACGCCGCGGCCGTGGAGCCGGTGGAGAAGGTGTCGATGGTGGTGGCGCCCATGAAGGGCATGTCGAAATGGGTGTGCACGTCGATGCCGCCGGGGACCACGACCTTGCCCTTGGCGTCCACCGTCTTCTT
>JAGWMT010000008.1 GCA_028871595.1 Elusimicrobiota bacterium | reverse complement strand
TACTTGTCCACCAGGTTGACCACGGCCGTGAACGGCACGCCGGCGGTGGGCGTGGAGATCGCGCCCGCCACGCCCCCGTTCGGGTAGCTGCCGGAGCCGGGGACGGCGGTCTGGCCGGGCAGGACCAGTTGGTAGCCGCGAGGATTGGCCGGCTGCAGCGTGAAGGTGGACGACTGCGTTTCGTTCGAAATTCCGGTGGTCGGCACGGTGACATCCGACGCCGCCAAATACTGAGTGGCCGCGCGGCGCAGGACGACGGTCATCGGACTGGTGATGCCGCTGGTCGTGTTGATCGCCGCGGTGGCGACGATGTCGGCGTACAGGTCGGTCGGCGTGTTGACCTGGACCGTCACCGGAAAGCCGGGAACCAGGTTCTTGAACGCATCGACCACGCCTACCTGCACCTGAAACGAACCGCCCGCCGTTTGAGGCGTCGGCGTGCCGAGCTTCCCGGTCGGCGAACCTTGGGAGAAGGTCTCGCTGGGCAGGATCGTCAGCAGCCCCGCCGGGATTCCGGGCATGACGCTGATCGCAGTGGCGCTGTCCAGGGACAAGGACGGCAGCGAAAGACCGTTCGTCAGTTTCGCGGTCAGCACGGTGCTGCCCGCACGCTTGAGCGTGACCGAGAACGCCGCCGAGGTGGTCACGACCTGGGACGTCGGCGTGATCGTCGCGAACGGGTCGTCGGAGAACAGCGTGACCAGTTGGGTGGCGCCGGGCGTCAAGTTCCAGAACGAATCGGCGATGTCCACCTCGGCGTTGAACGCGAAGCCGGCCTGGACGGAGAACGCGGGACCGGAACGGCCGTTCGTGGTCGAGCCGGGGACCGCGGTCTCGGTCGGCGTCAACACGCGCAGACGCGTCGGGTTGTTGGGCAGCAGCGGCAACGGACCGGAGACGCCGGGGCCCAGGGCCGGGGCGCCGCCGCCGTCCATCGCGGTGATCGCGTGCACGCCGGCGGTACGCAGGATCAGGCCGGACGGATTAGCCAACCCGCTCCCCATCGCCGCCGAACCCAGGGACGAGGCGAACGGATCATCGGACGTGAAGTTGATCGTCGGCTTGGCGACCGTGTTGACCACGTTGTAGCGCGAGTCCGTCGCGTACGCCTTAACGGCGAACGTCACGCCCGCCGTCGAAGCGACCGGCGCTCCCGTCACCCCCAACGGCGCCACGACCTTGCCCGGCACCAAGGATTGCCCCGCGAGCAGGACGATCATGCGGTCGGGCGCGCCGGGCACGACCGAGACTCCCGCGACCGTCTGCGTCGCCAGCTTCGGCGTCACCACGTCGCTGTCGACCGCGGAAAGCACCAGGTTGCCGGTGGCCGCGCTGGGAAGGAAGTTCGCGAAAGAGGTCTGGCCGGCCGCCAAGGGCTTCGGTCCGGGCACCCCCGCGTATATATCATTGGAGAGCAGGGCGATTTGCCGGCCGTCGCTCGCGAGGTTGTCGTACAGATCCACGGCGCGCGCCGTGATCGTGTAGCTGGAGCCCGCGGTCAGGGTCGACGGCACGCCGGTCTTGCCCGCGGCCGTGCCCTCCGCGTAGCTCTCGCCGGGCATCTGGATCAGCAGGGAGAGGGGCACGTTCGCCTGGACCGGAATGCCGGAAACCGTGTCCGTGCTGTAGCCGGGCAGGCCGAAACTGGTGGTGGTCTGACCGGTGTCGGACGCCCGCACCTGCAGGCCCGCGTTGCGCGTCACCGCGAAGAACGAGAAATCCGTCGTACCGGCGACGAGCGTGCGCTGGTACGGCATGGGCGCGAACCCGCGGCCCTGGATGTTCGGGTCGTTGAGGAAGTCGAGCTGGACCAGCGGCATCGTCACGCTCGACGTCAGCGGGACGAACGGATTGGTGCCCTTGACGACGTTGAAGTAGTTGTCGACCAGGTTCACGGTGAACGAGGTCGTCACGCCCGCCGTCAGCGTCGCGGGAGAAGAGAGCGACCGTCCGCCGGCGGTCGGGTTCGCGTCGTAGGGCGCGCGCCCGGGCTCGGCGGCCTGGCCCGCGGCGATCAACTGCAGCTTCGTCGGCGTGCTCCACCAGACCGTGAACGGATTCGGCGCCAAATAGGAGGAGGTCGCCGCCGGGAGCGCCGCCGACTGGACCTGGACGGTCTGCGTCGCGGCCGTGACCGGCGTGAAGACGAACGTCGTGGCGCCCGACTGCAGGGTCTGCGTCTGCGCGCCCAGGTGCGGGTCCGTGACCACCGCGCCCGTGACGGCGAAACTGACGCTCGCGTCCGGGTTGTAGAACTGGTCGACGGCCAGCACCGTAGCCGCGTACGTGGAGCCGGCGACTGCCGCGTTGGGCAGGCCGCTCTTGCCCGCCGGTGCCAGGATCTTGCCCGCGACCGCGGTCTCGCCCGGGAAAATCGCCAGCAGCTGGCTGGCCGGCTGGCCGACCACGGGAACCGGCGTGGCCGGGTTGGACGGGTTCGTGAATACCCCCGCGCCCGACGCCTGCATCACGTGGCCCGCGCCGCTCGCGGTGATGAAGACGCGCGTGAACGTCGTCGAGCCCGTGAAGACCAAGGTCTGGTCCGCGCCGCCCGGGTAGGTGTCGTTGTTCGGGTCGGAGTCGGTCGCCGCGACCGTGACCGTCGAGTCGACGTACAGGTTGTAGAAGTCGTCCGTCACCTGGACGCAATAACTCACGATCTGGCCCGCGGTGAAGGTGCGCGGCGCTCCGGAGCGGCCCTCGCTGCCGACGGTCACGACGCCCGGCGCGGGCAGCTGGCCCGCCGGGCCGCAGTCGGCGATCAGTTGGACGCGCGTGGGGACGTTGCGCAGGATCGTCAGGTTCTGCGTGCCCGCGAGCGAGGCGTTGCTGGCGTCCTGGACGCGCAAGGTCCGCGCCCCCGCCTTGCGCAGCTGGACCGAGAACGTGTGCGAGCCGTTGTCGCCCCCGGGACCGGTGGTGAACGCGTAGTTCGACGGCAGGCCGTGCAGGGCGTCGGGGATCTGGCCGGCGCCCTGGGTCTCGGGGCCGCCCAGGCCGTCGATCATCGCGAAGGTGACCGTGCTGGCGTAGTTGGAAGCCACGCTGCCGCTGCCCCCGGGACCGTCCACCGCGGTGACGGTCACGGAGATCTGGTTGCCCGCGGTGCTGGGATCGGAGGAGACGGAGATCGCGAAGCTCTGCGCCACGCCGGCAATGAAGAAGCGCGGTCCGGCCTGAATCACGCTCTGCAGATTGCCGGCGTCATCGGTCACCCGCGACCACGCCACGTAGGGATAGCCGTTGAGCCAGCACGGCTGGTTCGTCGGGTTCGGGCTGGGGCAGGCCAGGCCCGAGTACTGCCAGTTGCCGAAAGCGTCGCTGAACACCGTCGGCACCCAGACCGGGCCGCCCGAGGCGGCGACCCAGGTCGAACCGTTCCAGTAGAAGCCCGTGTTGTCGGCCGTCGGATAGAAGATCGGGCCGCCGGACAGGAGCGGCGCCGTGTCGCGGAACACCGCGACCTCGATCTTGCCCTGGTGCCACCCCAACGTGGGGACCACGCCCGAGCCCTGGCCGTTGATGCCGCCGCCGACCGTGAAGCCCGGGTCCGCCGCCGTGCCCACCAGGATCTTGCCGCCGGTGTAGGTCACCAGGTTGGCCGGGTTCACCACGGCCGAGGTCGGCGGATCGGCGTCGAGCAGGAAGCGCGCCGCGCCGACGATGGTCTGCACGTTGCCCACGTTGTCGGTCGCCGAGGACTTGACCACGTAGTGGTGCTTGGTCGCATAGGAAAGGGAGCCGTTGGTGAAGGTCCACGACGACGGATAAAGGTTCGACGGCAGCACCGGCAGCCAGACCTCCGAGGCGGACGCGAAACCGGTGCCGTTGAAGTACTGCGTCGTGTCCTGGTCCAGGATGGAGAGAGACACCGCGGAAACGGTGCCGACGTCGTCGGCGGCGGTGCCTGACAGCGTCGTCAGGTTCAGGCCGTTATAGGCCGAGTTCGAGATCGGCGCCGACGGCAGCGACGTCGGCGGCACATTGTCGAACTTGAACGAGGCCGTCGTCAGAGCGACCTGGACGTTGCCCGCGCCATCCACGCCCTGGGTCGTGATAAAGAAAGTCTTGCCGTTGCCGCCGTCGTGCGTGCCCAGGTTCCAAGCGAAATTCACGGTGCCCGGGTCGGCGAAATCGGAATTCTGAACCGAGTCGTAGCTCCACGGGTTGACGACGCCGTTGGGACCGGCCGCGCTGTTGATGGTGTAGAAAGCGTTCGCGTTCGCGTTGCTCCAGTGCGTGCCCGCGGGGCTCCAGTAGTACGTCGTTCCGCCCTGCAGGTACCACATCTTGACGTTCACGCCGGTCACCGGCGAGACGCTGTCGAACGACGTGCCCAGGATCGCGGTCATGGACGAGAACGTCGCGCCGTTCGGCGTCGGGTACGTCACGGCCGTGACCGGAGGAGCCGCGTTGAAGGTGAACGTCGCGATGGTCTGCGTGTAGTTTCCGGCCGCGTCGATCGCCTTGGCCTCGACGGACAGGCCGTTGGTTCGGTTCGGCCACGTCACGGCCGAGGCGTCGTAGCGCCACGTGAAGACGCCGCCCGCCGACGACGAGTCGAGCGCCACGTTCCAGATGTTCGGATAGCCCGGAAACGCGGAGCCCACCCAGCCCGTGCCGTCCTTCCAGTACAGGCCCAGCGGAATGTCGTGAATGCGCACCTGCGGGAACTGCACGTTGAAGGCCCCGGGCGAGTTGTCCTGGGCGGTGCCGCTGACCAGCGGCAGGCTGTTGAGATCCGAGCCGTCGGCCGGCAGCTGGACCAGCGCGGTCGGCGAGGAGACGTCGAAGATGAAGGTATTGGCCGTGATCGCGGTCTGGGTGTTGGCCGCGAAGTCATAGGCGCGCGCCGATACGTCGTAGGATTTCCCGTTCTCCAGGCCCGAGGGCAGATTGTTGGCCGGAGGCAGGCCCGCGCTCACCGTCCACGGCGAGCCGGCGACCGGCGCCAGCCAGGCGCCTTCGGTCGTGCAGTTCGCGCTCCACGCCGCGCCGCTCCAGCAGATGTTGTCGGCGTTGCGCTTGATCCGGACCTGAGATCCCCCCACTCCCGACGCGCCCGCGCCCGAGTCGGAGGACGCGCCCGCAACCGACGCGAACGTCTTCAAATACGACCCCGCCGCGGGCGCGGAGAGCGACGCGGCGGGCTTGACCGTGTCCCACTTGATCGTGACGGCCGAGCCGAGTTGAGACAAGCCCGCCGTGTTCTTCGCGTACGGGTACAGGTTGTAGTTGCGCCCGGTGGTCGAGACCAGGACGGGGGCCGCCCAAGAGAACGTGAAGTTCGGCGTCGTCCCGGCCAAGGTCGCGCTGCTCCACGTCGGCGCGACCGCCGAGAACGTCGACGTGGCCGGATCGTAGTACATGTTCGTGTCGGCTTCCTGAAAGGCGACCGAGGCATAAGCGACGCCGAACGGGTCGCTGGCCGTGCCCGCGACGATGAACGGCGCGTTCAGGTTGCCCCCCGCCGCCGGCAGGGACGGCGGCGAAACGATCGCGACCACGGGCAAGCCGGTGTTCCACGTGAAGACGGCCGAGGACGCGACCGCCGTGTAGTTCCCCGCGGGAGACGCGTTGTCGCGGGCGCGCACCCAGACGCGGTATTTGTATAGGGTCGTCAGCGGCGGCACGTTCATGTCCCAGAAGCCCGACGCCGGCGAGAAGGTGCCCGCGCGGTCGGCGCCGTCGATCGGGTAGAAGATCGGGCAGCCGACCGAGGTGAACGTGCCGCCCGCGATCGCGCCGTTCCAGCACGCGCCGCCGGGGGAGACCTCGCCGAGGGCGACCTCGACCTGGCCCGCGCTGGAGACTCCGGCCAGCGCGTCGACCGCGGTGCCGCGGATCTTCGCCAGCGAGGAGATGATCGCGCCGTCCGTCGGCGCGGTGACGGCGACCGCCGGGCCGACCAGGTCCACGGTGAAGGTCGAGGACTTGGTCGGATCGTAGAAAGCCTCGGCGTTGCCTCCGGGAACGGCGTCATCCAGGCCCGACGTGGTCAGGTAGTACGAGGTGTCGTGCTGCAGTCCGTTGAGCGGGTTGTTATTGGCCGGCGGGAGATTCGTGGTCAAGGTCCAGCTCGACGCGAAGACGTTGACGCCGCCGCCGAACACGCCCAGGTCCGACGGCGCCGATCCCCAACCCGAGCCGTTCCAGAACCAGCCGTCGCTGAGGCGGACCAGGCGCACGTGCAGGTCGGCCAACGCGCCGGGGTTGGCGATGGGCTGGTCGTAGGCGGTGCCGGTGACCTGGGGCAGGGCCGAGACCGTGCTGAACGCGATCGGGGAGAGCACGTTCGTGTACGGCGGAGTCACGTCGTAGACCGTGGCCGCCGACGAGTAGGTCGTCGAGTAGGCGCCGGACTTGTTGAGCGCGCGCGCCTCGACGCGATAGGCGTTGCCGCTGGCGTAAGGGAGGCCGCTGGACAGCGACCACTGCGTCCAGGTCGGCGCCGAGGTCGAGGCGGCCGTGAACCACGCCGTCTCGGCGCTGACGGGGCTGATATTGAACGGATGCGTCGGAGCGACCGGGTCGGCGTAGAAGCTGGGGCCGGTCTGGCTCAGCACGCGGGCCTGGACCTGAGCCAGCGCGGTCGGGACCGCGTCGGCGGCGGTGCCCCACAGAACCGTCAGGTCGCGATAACGCGTCGGGGTCAGCGACGGGACGACGACGCCGACCGACGGGACCGCGTTGTCGTAGGTGAATGTGTTGGAACTGGAGCCCGCGGCGAACGCGGCCTGGACGTTGCCAGCGGCGTCGGTCGCCTGGGCGGCGATCAGGTACTTGTTCCCGGAGACGAAGGGATTGGGCGCGGGCGCGTAGCTCCACGCGGCCGCGGAACCCGAGGCCGGCACGAAATTCGGGCAGGGGGCCGTGAAGCCGCCGGCCCAGACGTAGCACTGGCCGTTGGCCAGGCTCTGGACCGACACCGACACCGTGGACGCGCCGCTGAAGCCGCCGGCCGCGCCCGGCGCGTCGGACGAGCCGCCGGAGATCGTCACCGCGCCCGATAGGAAGCCGCCGTTGCCCGGGGACCCGATCGACGCCGCCGGCGGCGTTGCGTCGTAAAGGAACCCGAAGTCCTGCGTGCGCGCGTTCCCGGCGTTGTCCGTCGACTGGACGCGCAGCACGTAGTTCTGACCGTCCGTCAAGGCCGCGCCGTGCGCCCACGTCCAGGCGCCGCCGACGTACCCCGTCGTGGTCAGAAGAACCGGAGCACCCGCGGTGAACGAGCCCCCGACCGCGGTCAGCCAGTTGCCCAAAGCCGCTCCCGACGACAGCGCCAGCTTCACCGTCGAAATCCCGGCCGGCGCGTCCGCCGCCGTTCCCGCCAGCGAGGTCTGCGCCGGGTTGATGAATCCGACCGCCGGCGTCGTCACCGCCGCCGTCGGCGCCTGCACGTCGTACGTGAACGTCGCGGAGCTCAGCGCCGTCTGCGTGTTGCCCGCCAGGTCGGTCGCCGTCGAAAGCAGGACGTACTGGTGCGCGTGCGTCCACGGCGGGGTCGGGAAGGAGAAGCTCCAGCTGGTCGTCGAGCCCGACGCGCCGAACCACCACGGGCACGCGGCGGTGAACGCGTTGAGCGCCGGGTTGTAGCAGTTCGGCGGCGCGATCGAGGCGTCGCGCAAGGACAATTGGACCGTGGAGACGGCGACGTTGTCGAAACTCGCGCCCGCGAACGACGGCACGGAGTTGCGAAACTCTCCGTCCAGCGGGCTGGCGATGCCGGTGAGCGGCGCGGTCACGTCCCAGGTGAACGTGGAGCCGCGGACGCTGAACAGCGCCTCCTGGTTTCCGGCCAAGTCGCGGCCGCGCGTGGTGACGTAATAGGACGTTCCGCTCGCCAGGCTGGCGCCCGTCACCGCGCCGTAACTCCAGGCGCCGCCCGCGTAGGTCGTCGCGAAAAGGGACGGCGCGCCCAAGGTGAAGCTCACGCCGTCCCACCACTTTCCGTCGGAATTCCTGCGCACGGCGATGTCCACGCCGTTCACGTCCGAGCCCTGGGCCGGGGCGAACGGATCGGCCGCCGTGCCGCCGATGGCGGCCAGGACGTTGAGCGCCGCCCCGTTGGCCGGCCCGCTGACGGCGCTGAGCGGAGGGGTCGTGTCGAAAAGGAAGGTGCGAGTCGCGGTGATCAGGTCGTAGTTGCCCGCACTGTCCTGGGAACGCGCGTTGATCCGGTAGGTGTGGCGGTCGCTGAAGCTGAAGGTCGCGTTCCAAACCGTCCAATTGCTCAAGGTGGCGCTGGAAACGTACCAGGCCGAATCGGCCGTGATGGCATCGAAGACCTGCGCGCCGTTGTCCCAGTACTGCGTTAGATTCTGGTCGTAAACGCGCACCGCGACGCCGGTGACCGGAACGTTGCCGGCGGCGGTTCCCGTCACCCGCGGAAGCACGCTCTGGGGTCCGTCGGCCGCCGGCAAAGTGACGGCCGTGGCCGGCGGGACCGCGTTGTAGGTGAAGGTCTGCGAGCTGACCGCCGAGATGTTGAGGGCATTGTCCGTGGCGCGAGCGGCGACGCGGTACGACGTGCCGGAGGCCCAGGTCGGCGTGGAGCCGGTGAAGCTCCAGGAGCCCAGCCCGGACGCGTTGAGGAAGGTCTCCGAGAGATTGACGAAGCCCGTCCCCGCGGCGTTCCAGAAGTTGCCGGTCGGCGGGTTGATCTGGATGGAAATCTGGACGCTTTGCAGGTCCGACTTGATGGCCAGGGGGTCCGCCGCGGTGCCCGACAGCACGGACAGCGGGGCCGGCTCGTAGGGCGCGTTGGGCATGAGCAGGACGACGGTCGGCGTGCTGGCGTCATACACGAAGGTGGCGGTGCTGGCCTGCGAGAGGTTGCCGGCCAAGTCCAGCGAGCGCGCGTTGATCTCGTATTGGGTCGCGTCCGTCCAGCCCAGGCTGGGCTGCGGGTAGGTCCATGCGGCCGTGCCCGTCGCCACGTTCCAGGTCTCCACCGTCGCCGTCCAGGACGAACCGCTGCCGATCCAGTACATGTTGTCGTTGGCCCGGCGGATGCGCACATGGACCTGGGACAGCCCGGCCAGCGGGTCCGCCGGCAGGTCCGACGCCGCGCCGGACAGGACCGCCAGGGGCTTGTTGGGCCCGTGGAAGGCGCCGCTCACCGGCACGGCGATGCTCGGCGGCGTGGTGGCCAGGTCGAAGAGATAGGTGATCGTCGAGCCGCCCACCTCCTGGTTGGCGGCGATGTCGCCGGAGCGGACGTTGAGCGTGTAGGTCTGCCCCGAGACCCAGGGAATGCCGGCCGCGTTATAGCTCCAGGTCCCCGAGGTCGTGCCCACGAACGCAGCGGACAGGTTCACCGGCGAACCCGCGGCGAACGCGGCGCCCGTCCAGTAATAGGTGGACGGGCTGACGTAGTAGCCGATCTGGAGCTTGACGTTTGACGAGTCGACGCCGGAGAAATCGTCGGCCACGGTGCCCGAGATCACGGAAAGCGAGTTGCGCGCCGACTTGTCGGCCGGCACGGTGAAGGCCGAGACGGGCGGCACGTTGTCGAAGGAGAAGATGTTCGAGCTGACGCCGACGCCGTAGCTGGACTGCACGTTGCCGGCCCGGTCAGTGCCCTGGGCCAAGGCCAGGTAGCGCGTTCCCGACACGAACGTCGGCAGGCCCACCGTCCACGCCCAGGTGCCCGACGTGGTCCCCACGAAGGTCTGCGCGTTCCAGATGGGCGGGGCCTGGGCGACCCAGGCGCTGCCGTTCCACCAGCTGCTGTAATCGGGGCCCGAGCTGATCGCCACCCGCACCCCCGTCGCCGCCAGCCCCGTGTCGGACGGGGTCTCCGCGGTCCCGCCGCTTCCCGACCAGTCGCTGGCCGTTCCCGAGAGCGCGGTCAAGGACTTGTAGCCCGCGCCGTTGGCCGGCACGGTGAAGCCGGCCGTGGGCGCGAAGTTGTCCAGGCTGAACACGACGCCCGCGGCGGGGATTTCCGCATTGCCCGCGTTGTCCCCACCGCGCGTCATCAGCCGGAAGCGCCCGGTCGGCGGCCAGACCACGCCGGAATAGGTCCAGGTGGTGATGGCGCTGTTGAACGTGGCCGGAACGGAGGTGGGCACCCAGGAAGAGGAAACCGCGTTGAACGCCGACACGCCGTCCCAGACCGCGTCGCCCGCGCCCGTCGCGCAGCCCGCCGTCTGCTCGATCTGGCTGGCGGCCCCGAAGAACTTGAGACAGATCTCCACCTTCTTGACGCCCGAGGCGTCGTCCGAGGCCGTCCCGGAGAGCGTCGGCACGGTCTGGTAGGCGCCGTTGTTGGCCGGGACGGCGATGCTGCTGGTCGGCGCGATGGTATCCACCGTGAAGTGGCGATAGTTGGACGGACCTTCGGTGTTGGGCACGGGCGTCGCCGCGTCGGCGGCCGCGGTGCGGATCACGTAATGCTGGCCGCTGATCCAGGTCGGCGCCACGAACGTCCAGACGGAGAACGGCGCCGTCCCGGTGGACATCAGCACCTCGGAGCCCGAGGTGAACGTCCCGCCGGGCCCGGTCAGGTACTTGTCCTCGGGACCGGCCGGGTCGCCCAGCGGCGGGTAGTCGAGGCGAATGGAGATCAGAACCGAGGCCACGCCGGCCCCCACGGCCTGGTCGGCCGCCGTGCCGGAGATGGTCGTCAGCGGCGTCGCGCCGCCGTAGCCCACGTTCTCCACCGGGAAGGTCACGGACGAGACGGGCACCGCCGTGTCGTAGACGAAGGTGTTCGTGGAGGACGGCACCGTGACGTTGCCCGCGTTGTCGGCGGCGAAGGCCGCGACCGCGTAGCGGCGGTTCGTCTGCCAGGCGGGCAAGGTCGAGTAGTTCCACGCGGTCGAGCCCGCGGCCGTCACCACGTTCGTGGAATGCGCGGTGAAGCTGACGCCGTTCCAGTACAGGTCGTCGCCCGTGCCCAAGGTGTTGTCCGGACCGGTGTCCACGATCTTGAGCTTCACGTTGTTCACGCCGCTGGCGCCCGGCGAACCCGCCGGGTCGGCCGCCGTGCCCGACACCGTCGTCAGAACGGACAGCGCCGCCCCGTTGGCCGGAGACTGGACGCCGGCCGTAGGGGGTTGGTTGTCGAAGAAGAATATCCGCGAGGACACGCCGACCGCGTAGACGCTCTGCGTGTTGGCCGCGTTGTCGGCCGCCTGGCTCAGCACCAGGTAGCTGCGGCCGGAGACGAAGCTGCCGCCCGAGACCGGGTAGGTCCAGGTGGAGGTGAGCGCGCCGGTCGCGCCGGTGGAGGCCGCCACCCACGCCAGCGCGGAACCGGTAAACGTCGTCCCGTTCCACCAGCCGTTGGCGGCGGACTGCGTCTCGTCGTGCATCGCGATCGCGACGCCGGCGGGGCCGGCGAAGTCGTCGGAGGCCGTTCCCGAGAGGACGGGCATGGCGTTGTGGTACGCCGCGTTGGGCATGCCGATGCCCGCCACGGGAGGCACGTTGTCGAAGGAGAAGGTCGAACCGCGCACGTTGTAGAACGGCTCCTGGTTGCCGGCGTTGTCCTTGGCCCGGGAGGTCGCGTAGTAGGACGTGCCGCTGGCCAGGCCCGCGCTCAGCGCCGCCGAGGCGAAGGACCAGGACGTCAGGCCCGAGGCGATGAACGCCTGCGGGGCGGCCAACGTGAAGGCGGCGCTATCCCACCACAGGCCGGTGGCGTTGTTGCGGATGGCGACCTGGAGCAGGTTGACCCCGGACCCCAGCGCGCCGTCCGTCGCGGTGCCCGTAAGCGAGCCCAGGCTGTTGATGACGGTCCCGTTGACGGGCGCGGCGACGTAGCTCAGCGGCGGCTGGTTGTCGAACAAGAAGGTCCGCGTCGAGGTGACCGGGTCGTAGTTCCCGGCCTTATCCTGCGCCCGCGCCTCCACCCGGTAAGTCTTGTTGTTGACGAAGCTGAACGTCGCGTTCCACACCGACCAATTGGCGAGCGTGGCGCTGGACGCGTACCAGGCCGCGCCAGCCGGGATGGCGTCGAAGGCCGGGACGCCGGCGTTGAAGGCCCCGGTATTGTCCCAGTACGACGTCAACGCGGGGTCGTAGATGCGCACCTGGACCAAGTTCACGGCGCCGGGCGCCGCGTCGGCCGCCGTGCCCGTGATGGCCGGCAGCACGCTCTGCGACGAATTGTCCACGGCGGGCAAGGTGATCGCCGTCGCGGGCGGGCTGGTATCGTAGACGAAGGTGACGGCCGCACCCGGAGTCTCGGTGTTTCCGGAAGGGCCCCCCAGGGCCTTGTCCTCGCCGAAAACGTCGAGAGAGTAGGTCAGCCCGTTCATCCAGGTCAGCGTCGGCGTGCTGGACGCGAAGCTCCACGTGCCCGCCGCGTAGGACGCTGTGCTGGCGGTCACCGCCGCCGTCCAAGTGCCGGAAACGACGTCCCAGTAGTTGTTGTTGTCCAAGCGCTTGAGGTGGAAGCGCACGGTCTTGACGCCGGCGCTGACGACCGGCACGCCGGAGAAGGCGTCCAACGTCGGGCCGGTCAACGTCGGAGGCGACGACAGGTACGCCCCCGCGGCCGGGAAGGAGACCGACGAGGTCGGCGAGGAGCGGTCGATGGAGAACTGCGCCAGCTGGCCGGGAGATTCCAGGATGGCGTACGAGTTGACCCCCTGGCTCTGCACGGTCACGGACGTGTTGTTGATCGTGGACCAGTCGGGCAAGGCCTCGCCGGACGGCGGGTAGGTCCAGTTGCCGGCCGACGGATAGACGACGCGCGTGGCGGTCGAGGCCGTGGCACCCGCGCAGTTGACCCACCCCAGCGCCGCCGTCCCGCCCCAGCACAAGCCGGTGTCAAGGCGCTGGAGGTGGATCTGGACGCTGGCCGCGGCCGCGTTGGCCGTGCCCTGCAGGGCGGCCAGCTGGCTGTAGTACTGGAGGCTCAGGGGCGCGGTGATCGCGGTGACCGCCGGAGGAGGCGTGAACGTCACGCGTCGCCAGCCGGTCTGGCCCTGGGCCTGAGGCGCTTGGACGTTGCCGGCGACGTCGGTCGCGCTCGAGACGATCACGTACTTCGAGCTGGGCGTCAAAGTCGCGTCGATCCCGGCCGAGTTGAACTGCCACACGCCCGTCGCGCGCGTGTAGGAGGCCGCGTTCCAGACCGGCGTCGCGTTGCTGATCCAGGCGGCGCCGTTCCAATACATGGCGACATACGGGTCCCCCGTCCCGCCGCCGACGTCCAAGACGCTCACGGCCACTCCGTTCACGTCGGACGACGAGGAGTTGACCAGAGGATCCGCCGCCGTCCCGGTGATCGAGGCCAGACTCGTCGCCGCGCTGTCGTCGGGACCGGCCGGACTCACGACGCCGGACAGGGGCGCCGTGCCGTCGAACGTGATCGTGGAGATCGCGAAGAAGGCGCTGGAGAGCGCGCCGCTGTTGCCCGCCGCGTCCACGGCGTAGGCGCGGATCGAGTACTGGCGGCCGTCGGGCGAGGCATCGGCGCGCGTCCAGTCCGGAGGCAGGGCCGTCAGCACCCACGAACTCTGAAACACCGTCGCCGTGCTGGCCGTCGCCCCGGCCACCCAACCCAAGGACTCGCTCCAGTACGGCAGCGCCGGGACCGCGTGCGGCGCCGTCGAGAAATCCCGGATCTGCACCAGGACCTGGCTCACGCCGGAGGGCAGGTTGCCGCCCACCGAGGGGTCCGCGAACGTTCCTGAGGAGACCGTCAAGGTGTTCGTGCTGACGTAAGACGACGCCGTCGACGGGCGAGACAAGGTCGCCGTCGGCGTGGAACGGTCCAGAAGGAACGTCGTGGTCGAGTAGAGCGGGTCGGCCAAGTCGAGCAGATCGGTCGCCTGCGCGACGATCTGATAGCGGAAGCCGTCCATGAAGTTCGCGTCCACGATCGCGGCGTTCTGGCTCTGGAAGGTCAGGACGGTCTGCGCGCCGCCGATGAGCGAAGTGGGCAGGTTAAACCCGGGATCGGCACCGGCCCAAGCCGAGACCCCATCCCAGTAGCGCCTGCCGCCGACCGAGTCGATCTGGATCGCCTTGAGATAGACCTGCTTGATGCCGGCGCCCGGCGTGGCGCCCGCGGATTGATCGTCGGCCGTGCCCAGAATAGGCGTCACGCCGCCGGCCAAGGTGGCGTTGTTGGCCGGGAACGTGAAGCCCGAAACCGGCGGAAAGAAATCCACGCGCAGGCGCGAGCCCGTGCCCGCGACCGGCTGGGCTGCGGTCCGGTTCTGGTTGCCCGCGCCGTCGATGCCGCGCGCGAAGAACTCGTACGTGCGCGGCACGGCGAAGGACGCGATGTTGGCCGAAAGCGCCGCGTCGCTGAACGTCCAACTCGAAACGAATATCTGCGCCCCGCGCCACGAAGTCGCGCCGCTGAAAGCGCCGAACGAAGCGCCGTTCCAGAAGTTGCCCCCCGAGTCGCGAATCGCGATCTGCATGGTCGCCAGGCCCGACGTCGCCTCGACGTAGGTGCCCGACGACCGGATGAAGGCCGTCGCATACGAGTTGTCGACCGGCGCGGTGATGGTGGTGGTGGGCGCCTGGGCGTCGTAGGTGAACGCGTAGCTTTGGTCCGCGCCCGCGTTGCCGGTCCGGTCCGTCGAGTGCAGCAGGACCGTGTAGGTCAGGCCGTCCTGCCAGGCCGGCGCGGCGCCGCCGCCCGCGCTGAACGGCGGGAACGCCCAGGACGCCGGGTCGGCCGTGGTGGAGGACACCGACAGATACTTGACGCCGGGCGTGAACGCGGCTCCGTCCCAGTAGTTGGCGGACGGGTCGTGGACGGAGAGCAGCACGGCGGCCAGCCCCGACTTCGCCTCGGTGGACGGGTAATTGACCCAGTCCACTGCCGTGCCGGACAGAGTGGTCAGCCCGCCCAGGGGATAGAACGGCTGGCTCGGCGCCAGGATCGTCGCCGACGGGAGGTTCACGTCGTAGACGAAGGTGACGAGGGGGTTCGCGGCCGAGGCGTTGCCCGCGTTGTCCACCGCCTTCGCCGTGACCTGGTACTGCTTGTTGCTGCGCCACGCCGGCGCCGGAAGGGACCATGGATTGGCTCCGGTCGCGACCAGGAACGTGGATGCGGAGACCGCCCACGCCGAGCCGTTCCATTTCAGGTTGTCCGACACGTCGTCGATCTGGACGAGCACCTGGTTGACGCCGGCGGGGAAATCGGTCGCGGTGCCGGAGAGCGTCGCGATCGGGCGCGCCGCGCCATAGTTCGGCGCCGCCGCGGACGGAGTCGACACTCCCAAGACCGGGCCGACGCGGTCGAGCACCACCTGCACCGTCGTGGGGGTCTCCAGGTTGCCGGCGTTGTCCTTGGCCTGGAGCGCCACGCCGTAAACGGTGTTGTCGGGTTGGGTGATCGTGGGCGCGGACTGGCCGGGCAAGGTCCCGGGATAAGTCCACGCCACCGTGCCGGTCGAGCCCGTGATCTGGACCGGCAGCTGCGTCGGGACGTTGGCCGGGCCCCAGCCCGAGCCGGTCCAGTAGTAGCTGCTGGGCGCGACGACGTACCAGACGCGGAAGTAGTATGTGCTGGCGCCCGAGAGATCGGAGTTCGAGATGCCCGAGATGGAGTTCAGGTTCTGGATGAAGCCCGCGGCCGGCGGATTAGTCACGGTCGAGACGGGGGGCGTGTTGTCGACGACGAAGTCGACCTTCGACGTGCCCTGAGTGAACGTCGCCGCCTGGTTGCCGACGATCGCGCCGGCCGCGTCGCGCGCGTTGTCGCTGGCACGCACCCGGGCGGTGTAGGCCCGGTCCACGCCTCCCCAGTCCGCGCTCAGAAAGAAGAAGTTCCACGTCGCCGTGCCGGTCATGACCTGCCAGCAGCCGGAGATCGGGCAGGCGGCCAGCTCCGCCGTCGTCGAGGAGAACTTCGTGCCGTTGGCCTCGATGACGCCGGTGTAGTAGTAGGTATCGCCCGCGGAGAGGTAGGTCAACTGGGACTGGACGTTTTTCAGGGCGTCGGCGCCCGGGTACAGCGCGGCCTCCGCGTCGGCCGCGGTGCCGTTCAAGGCCGAGCCGCCGTTGAGCTGAGCGGGGCGGTACGACTGCCCGTCCACCGGCAGGGCGAAGGCGGACGCCGGCGGGTTCTTGTCGATCGGGACCGAGCGGCTGGACGTGGGCACCGCGAACACGGACTGGATGTTGCCCGCGTAATCAACGCCGCGCGCGGTGATCACGTACGTGGCGCCCGACGCCAGCAAGGACGTCAAGGAGGCGTTCGAGTACGTCCACGGATTGGTGCCGGCCGCGACGAAGTAATGCGGACAGCCGACGTTGAACAGCGTCCCGGCCTCGTTCCAGCAGACGTTGTTGGCCTGATCGTAGATCTGCAGCTCCACGCGCTGGACGTCGGACTTCTTGTTGTTGGCATAGACGCCCGGCGCGTCGAACGAGGTGCCGGAGATCGTCGTCAAATTCAGATAGACCTGCCCGGAGGTCGGCTGGGCCAGGACGCCCGTCGGCGGCGACGTGTCGTAGACAAAGCTGAAGTTCGTCATCGCCGCCTCGACGGTCTGGTCGTTGCCGGCCAGGTCGGCGGCGTGCGCGAAGATCGTGTAGTCGACGCCGTCCAGCAGCGCCGCGCCGACCAAGGTCGTCGTGCTCCAGTTGAACGAGTTGCCCGCCGACGAGAAGCCCGCCGCGCTGGTCAGCAGGTCCACGGCGCCGGCCTGGAACGCCGCTCCGTTCCAGTACTGGCTGGTGACGTTGTTCTTGATGCGCAGCTTCAGGCCCGCGTAGGGGATCGAGGGTGGATTCACGTTCCCGGGATCGGTCGCGGTGCCCGCGATCGCGCCCAGAGAGTTCAGGCACGCGCCGGCGCCGGCGCAGGCGGCTCCCGACGGGGACGCGATGCCGAGCACGGGCACGTTCTTGTCGTAAATGAAGGTGATCGCCGCGGGCGCGCCCGCGATGTTGACCGCGTTGACCGGGGTCGCGACCAGGCTGTACGACGCGTTGTCCACGGTGTACGGGGAGCTCATGCCCTGGACCCAGGCGCCGCCGGCCACGTTGACAGCGGTGTAGGTCGCCGAATTGTTGCTCCAGAGCGCCGACGGATCGTACCAGTAGCTGGTCGGCTCGGTCAGGCGCTGCAACTGGAGGCGGATGCCGCCCGAGCTGCGCGCGTTGACCGCGGTGCCTTGGATGGTGTTGACCGGGCCCGGGGTGTTCGGGCCGTACTGCTGGAGGGCGGGCGGCGCGGGCTGGGTGATCGCGGCGGTGGCCGCGGGCGTCTGCAGGTGGAAGGCGATGTCGGCGCCCGCGTGGGCGGCCTCCACGTTGCCGGCCTGGTCCACGGCGCGCGCGCTGACCACGTAGTCCGACGCGTTGTCCCAGGCGACCGCGCTCGCGTCCATGCTCCACGCGTAGGTCGTGCCCGTGATCAGGCCGCCGATCACGCCCGACGAGAGGTCCACGGACGCGGCCTGCCAGGCCGCGCCGTTCCAGTATTGGTTGATATGGCACGTGCCGGCCGTGCACGCGGTCTCCTGGATGTTCAGGCGGACCACGGACAGCTGCCCGGGCGCCAGGTCGGTCGCGGTGCCGTACAGCACCGCCAGCGCGCCCACGGTTCCCGTGGGCGCCGTGGCCAGTGAGACGGGCGCCGAGACGTCGTAGACGAAGGTGTTGCTGGTCACGGCGGTTTGCAGATTGCCGGCCGCGTCCAGAGCGCGAGAGAGCACGGTGTAGACCCGGTTCGTGATCAGGGTCGGGGCCTGCCAGGTCCACGTGCCGCTGGAGGCGCCGACGAACGTCGCCGTGGACCAGAGGGGCGTCGCGCCCGCGAAGCCCGCGCCGTTCCACCAGTTCGTGGAGCTGGTCACGTCCGCGATCGCGACCGTGACGCTCGAGGGCTGGATGCCGGACTCGAAATGGCGCGACGCGTCCCACAACGTCGGGTGCAGGTCCTTGAAAAGATCGTCGGCGGTGCCGACGACCAGGACCGCGGCGGAGCTGACGAAGACGCCGTTGCTCGGCCAGCCCGCGACGCTGGTCGGCGTGGTCAGGTCGACGACGAACGTATAGGTCGCGTACGCGTTCTCGAAGTTGTTCGCCGCGTCGC
Organism: Elusimicrobiota bacterium; assembly: GCA_028871595.1. Next base: position 11,084 of record JAGWMT010000008.1, on the reverse strand, counting down.
GGCCCTGGGTGTTGACGGAGTAGCGGTAGCCGTCCGTGAAGGCCCCGCCGAAGGCCGAGAAGGTCCACGGGTTGAGGCCCGCCAGGCTGATGTTGGAGAAGCCCGGCAAGGTGAAGTCGACGTTGCCGACGGCGGCCCAGGTGCTGTTGAAAAGGTCCCAGAACTCGCCGGTCGAGCGCTTCATCTGCAGGCGCACGTCCACCACGCCGCTGGGCTCCAAAGCGGGGAAGGCCTCCTGGGCGGTTCCGGTGACCGTCGCCGGGACGAAGTTCGTGCCGGCGGGCGGGTAGGAGACGGCCGTGGCCGGGGGCGTGTTGTCGTAGGTGAACGCATAGGCGGCGGTGCCGTCGGCGTTGAGGTTGGCGTCCAACTGGCCGTTGCCGGGCGTGGCGCTGACATTGCCGGCCAGGTCGGCCGCGCGAACCCAGACGCGCAGCCGGCGCGAGTCGATGCCGGCCAGCGGCGGCAGGATATCGGTCCAGCTCGACAGACCGGTCACGGCCCGCCACTGGGCGTATTTGCTGGGAGTCGTATCCCAATCGTTGGCGAAGATGCCGGTGGTCCCGCCGTTCCAATATGCCTGCGAGTCCTCGACCTTCAGCAGGATCTGCACGTTCTGCAGGCCCGAGGCACCCGTCGTCTGGTCGTTGGCGGTGCCGGCCAGGTTGAGCAAGGTGGCCGCGTTCATGAACGCTCCCGGGGCCGGAGCCGTGACGGTCGCCGTTGGGACCTGTGTGTCGTAGTGGAAAGTGGCGCCGGAGCCGGCCGGGCTGGGGTTCTGCTGGATGTTCGTGGCCTGGTCCACGGCGTCCGCGACCAGGCGGTAGGTCGCGCTCGACTCCAGCATGCCCGCTGGCACGGGCGTGGACCAGGCCAAGCTGGTCAGTCCCGAGACCGTCGTGCTGGCAACCTGCGTCCACGCCGCACTGGGCGGCGCGGGCGGCGGGTCCGGAATCGTGACGTCGAAGGCGCCCGTGCCCCAGTTGTACCAGCCGATCTGCGCCGTCGCCCCCGCCGTGTGCCGGATGGCCGCGTACACCTTCTGAACTCCGGACGGATTGGTCCCGGGGTCGGACGAGGAGCCGGAGAACAGGGCCGCGGCGTTGACGTTCGCGCCGTTGGCCGGGACGGCGACCGTCGCGGTCGGGCGCGCCAGGTCGTACAGGAACGCCTGGGACTGGGGCGTCGACTGCGCGGAGTTGCCCGCCGCGTCGACCGCGTAGGCGTAGACGGTGTAGTTGACGCCGTCGACCAGCGCGGCTTGGAGCTGGGGCACGGAGTACTGCCATACGGACTGGCCCGCGACGTAGACCTGGGTGGAGTACGCCGGCGGCACCTGCGCCGCGATGCTGAAGGAGCGCGTCGCGTCGCTCCACCAGAAGTTGCCGGAAGCGCCCGGCGCGCCCGACGAGATCGCCACCCAGACCTGCGCCACGCCCGAGGCCTTCGCCCCGGGATCGGAGACCGGCCCCCACGCGTAGGTGCTCACGCGCACCGACTCCACGTTGTTCGAATAGGGTGGATTGCTGGGCGGGCCGCTGGGAAACGCGATGGCCAGCGTCGGCAAGGTCGCGTCGATGGTCACGCCGTAGGCCGCGGGCGCCGTCTGGACGTTGCCCGCGTTGTCGGTCGCGCGGGAATAAAGGAAATACTTCTGGCCGTCGACGAAGGCTCCGCTCAGACTCGAATAGCTCCAATTATTCCCCGCCACCGCGGCGGTCGACCACCACGGCGTCGTAAACGTATAGGAAGACCCGGTCCAGTCCGGGCCGGTCACCGGATTGGTCGTAATGCGGATTTCGATCTTATTGATGCCCGACAGCGCGCCGCTGGCGGTACCGTTCAACGCCGGCAGAGAAGGCACGAAGGCCCCGTCCGCGATCGCCGTCATCGTCGACAACGGCGGCGTGCCGTCCACGATGAAGGACTGCACCGGCGTCCAGGCGCTGACGTTGCCAGTCGACGGCGAGACGGAGCCGTCAGCCAAAACCGATGCGTCGTGAGCGCGCGACTCGGCGTAGAAGACCTTGTCGCCGGGCCACGCGTACTGGACGGCGGTGGGCACGAGCGGCAGGGTCCAGCTCGTGCCGTTGGCGACGACCGTGGCGACCGCGGCGGTGAAGGTGGAGCCCGTCCAGTAGTAGCTGGTCCCGGCCTGCAGGTACCACAGGTGCACGTCGATGCCCGAGAGGAGCAGTCCCGACGAGGTGCCGCTCACCAGCGGATCGGAGGCCGTGCCCTGCACGCCGATGGCCGCCGCGTTGGCCGGGGTGTAGGCGGGCAAGTTCGGGAGCGTCAAGGCGATCGTGGGGACATCCTTATCCACCTGGACGGTCATGGAGGAGCCCGCCGCGGTGAAGACGTTCTGGACGTTGCCCGCCTTGTCCGTTGCGCGCACCGCGATCGAGTAAAGACCGCTGAGCAGCGAGGTGTCCAGATTGGAGTTCGTATAGGTGAAGGTGGCCACGCCGACGGACTGTTCATAGAAAGAGGCCGGCAGCCATGTCGGGGCGGCGTTGCCGAAGTTCGTGCCGTTGAAGAAGAAGCCGTTCGAAAGTTTCTGGATCAGCACCTCGACAGCGGCCAGGCCGGAAGCGGAACTATTCCCATCGCCCAGCTTTGGGTTCGGATCGCGCGCCGTACCCGAGATGGTGGACAGTGCGTTGACGATCGCACCCGCCACCGGGACCGTCATCGCCGCCGTCGGATAGGAGATGTCGTAACGGAACGTAGGGCCGGTGACGGTCGCCGCGTTGCCGGCCTTATCGGAAGCGGCCAGGGTGGCCTTATATTGATAGCCGTCCTCGAACATCTGGTTGGCGGTCAAGTAGGTCGTGGTGTATGAAAAGAGCCCGCCGCCCAGGTCGGCGCCGGCAAGGTTGTCGCCGGGCGCGGTCACGAAAGTCGACAAAGACACCGACCATTCGCGGCTGTCCTTGACGCGGATCACCCGGAAGAAAACCGTGGCGGGATCAAGACTGGTGGTCTGACCCGGCGCGGAAGGATCGGTGACCGTGCCCTGCAGGGCCGCGATCTGGCCCGATCTGTAGGCCGCAGCGCTGGGCAAGGTCAGGGCGTTGACCGGCGCCGAGGAGTCCACGACGAAGGTCTGGGTGTTGATGACGGCGCTGCAGGTGGTCGCGGCGGCGTTGCAGACGCGCAGGCTCACGGTGTAGTTGTGGTTGACGCGCCACGGGCCGGGGAAAGCGTAGCTCCAGTTCCCGCTCACGATGGTCGCCGCCAGCGGGCTCGGCACCCAGGTGCTCACCGAGATCCAATTCCCGCTGCCGTCGAAATACGAGCTGGTGTCGACCTCGAACAGCTGGATTTGGACGCTGGTGTTGCCCTGGGCCGTGCCCGAGAGCGTGGCCAAAGACGCCGGGGTATAGAAGGGGTTCGTGGGATCGGTTGTCGAAGGCGTACCGATGCGTCCCGAGATCGCCCCGCCGAGGAACTGGAAGCGGATGTGGTTGGTCCCGGCCGCGTGAGGGACGAGGACGGTCTCGACGTTGTTGACCGTGTCGGTGGAATACGCCAGCACATGGTAGTAGTTGTTCGTGACCCACGCCGACACCGCGGAGGTGTTGAGGCTCCAAGGCGCGCCCGCGGCCTCGAAGTAGCGCGGGGCTCCGGAGAAGGTGTCGGCCCCGGTCAGGCCGGTGAGGCACTTCGTGTTGTCGGGGCTGCCGGCCAGGTCCTGGCAGACGGCCACGAAGGTCTTGCCCAGGCCGGAATTGAAGCCCCCGGGGTTGTCGGCGGCGGTGCCGGTGATCGTCGTCACGCCGCCCGGCGTCGCGCCCTCGGCGGGACTCGTGATCGCGCTGGTCGGCGCGGAGTTGTCCCAGTAGAAGAAGTGGACGTCGATGTACGGCGGCCCGGTCTGCTGGGCCTTGACGATGTCGGCCGGGGCCTCGTAGGTGCCGTTCGGGTTGCCGTTGACGTCGACCGAGGCGTCGCGCGCCTTGGAGCGCACGCGGTAGGTGTGGCCCGTGGTCAACGTCGGGTTGAGGTTCGTGGTCGGCAGGCTCCAGTTCGGGTTCAGAAAGCCGGCCGGATTGAACACCGAGGCCGACTGCCAGACCTTCGTGCTCTCGTTCCAAAACAGGCACGACGGGCAGGAGTTCTCGTCGCGGATCTCGACGAACAGGGTCGATACGCCGGCCGCGGTGACGGCGGGGTTGTCGTTGGCTGTACCCGAAAGGCTGGGCAAAGTAAACGGGGACTGGTTCGAGTACCAGATCTGGTCCGTCGGCGAAACGATCGTCGACGAGGGCGGCACGACTTCATAGTTAAAGAAAGCCTTCAGCGTCGTCGAGGACTCGACGTTCTCCACCGACGGCGTCGAGGAGACCACCTCGTTCTGCGAGTTGTCGCCGGACCACGCGTAGATCGAGAACCGGTCGGTCGAGCTGATGCTGACCCAGAAGCCGGCCGGGATCGAGTACGACCACGTGTTGGGGCTGACGCCGGTGTTCAGCGTGACGGCCGGCTGGCTGAAGTCGGCGCGCACGGCCTGCCAGCCGCTGGACGTCCACCACTTGGCGTCGGACAGGCGCTGGATGCCCAGCGAGAGCTGGAAAATGCCCGCGTTGAACGGCTGGGGCTGGTCCAGGGCCGTGCCCGAGATCGTGGCGAGCTGCTGGGAATAGGTCACGCCGTTGCCGGGATAGCCGACGAACGACGTCGGCGCCGAGGAGTCGTAGGTGAAGGTCGTCGTCGAGTAGGTCGTCTGGATGTTGCCGGCGTTGTCCACCGCGCGCGTGAAGAACTTGTACTGGTGGCCGTTGGCGAACGGGACGCCGGTCGTCTGCCAGACCTGCCACTGCGGCGTCGTCGTCGAGGTCGCGATGATCCAGGGCGCGTTCTGGCCGACGCTCAAGGTGATGAAGCCGGGGCCCGCCGCGCCGTAGCAGGAGCTTCCCGGGGCGATCGCCGTCGAGGCGGGGTTGCACCACCACGCGCCGGTGTTCTGGTCCTGGATCTGGTACTCCTCGGCGAAGATGCCCGCGCCGCCGCCGCCGTCCTGGGCGGTTCCGTACAGCTGGCCGACCGACGCCATGGCCCCGGACGCGTCGTTGCCGAACGAGTTGGGCAACGCGCCGACGGTCGGGAAGATTTGGGCGGACAGCGGGGGCACGTTCGATATATTGAAGAAGCCGATGAAGGCGGGCGGGGCGTTGGTCGCGCTGCCGTTCGGGTCGTTCGGAGCGACGCCGTTGTTGCCGGTGCAGTTGCTGGCCGAGTTGCAGGCGTAGAAAGCGACGCGATAGGAGTGGCCGTTGACCCAAGGCACGCCCGATATGGCCGCGGTCCAGGTCTTCAGCGTGTTGTTGCCGGCGTAGGGAACGTACCAATAGTTGTCCGCGGAGTTCGCGGCCGTCGTCGTGAAGGTGTCCCCCGCGGTCATGAAGGTGTTGCTGGTCAGGTCCGAGACCTGGAGATAGACATTGATGACGTTCGACAGGTCCAGCACGGAATCGTCGATGCCGCCGGTGAACGAGGTCAGGGTGTTGATCCAACTGGGACTGGCCGGGTTGATGCTGATGACCGGCGCGGTCATCGTGACGGTCGGGTTCGTGACGTCGTAGAAGAAGCTGCTGGGCGGCGAGGCCGCCGACTGGCCGAGGGGGTCGACGCCGCCGGCCTTGACGATGTACTTCCGGCCGTTGGACCAGGTGGGCACCTTCAGGCTGGTGAACGCGGTCAGGTTGGCGCTGACCGGCGCGATCGGCGGGGCGAACTGCATCAGCGGTGAGCCCGTGGCGTCGGTCGACAGCCAGATGACGCCCGGGATGGCGCTCCACGACGAGCCGGTCCAGGAGAAGCTGTTGGTGTCCTGGATCACGACCTGCATCGTCGCGACCCCGGGGCCCTCGATGCCGGTCGCCAAGGTGTCGTCCACCGCGATGCCGATGCTGTTCTGGGTGTTGACGACACTACCGCCGAGCGGCGTCGTGACCTGGGGAGCCGGCGGAGACTTGGCGATCGTGACGGTGAAGCTCGAAATCGGGTACGACCAGCCGTTGTCGGCCGTGCGCCCGCGAAAGGCCAGGTTGTAACTGAGGCCGTCCTGCTGGTTGCCCACGGTATTGGTCCAGGCCGAGTACACCCACGGCGTCGCGCCTCCGGCGTCGGCGTTCTGCCATCGGTTCTCCGAGGCCGGCGCGGCGAAGCCGCTGGTCGGATTGACGAAGTTCGCGCCGTTCCAGACGAAACCGTCCGTCAGGCGCGTCACCTTGACTTGTGAAGATTGCAGGCTCGTCTGTCCCCCAGCAGGAAAGTAGCCGGCCGTGCCTTGAAGTTGGGCCACGCCCGAACTGAAATACAAGGAGTTGGCCAGGAAAGTCCCCGCGCCCGCGGCAGGATAATTCAAGGTGGACGTGGGCAAGGTTACGGTGAAGGTCGAGACGATGGCCGTCGCCTGCTCGCCGTCCGGGTTTATGACGTTGACGCTGATGGTACCGGCGACGGCGTTGGTCGAGACGTTGACGTTGGCGGTAAACTGCGTGGTATTCACGTAGGTGATGGAGTCGATGAGCACTCCCGGACCGCCGAAGATCGCCGAAACCGTTCCCGCCCCGCCCCAGTTCTCGAAATTAGACCCGGTGACTGTCACCTGCCGCGTCGGCCGGCCGCAGACGGGCGTCGTGCAGGCGCCCGCGTCGGGCACGGAAGGCTCTATTCCCGCAGAATTGACGGCATATCCCGTCATGTAAACTCCGGTGAGCGTGGGCGTCGGAAAAGTCAGAGCCTTGGACATGAGCGCCGAATGCCCGTCAGGATTCGCGACCGAGAGATCGAAAACGCTGCCGGGACTGATCGCATGAACCACGATCGAAGCCCGGAGTTGGGTCGAGGAGACAAACGTCGTCGACGTCACGGTCACTTGGCTTTGCGGCAGGCCGCTGACCAGAAGCGCGACGGCTGGGCCGGCGCTTCCGATTTGAAAAAAACCGCTTCCGGTAACGACCAGATCGTAGCTGTTCGTCGTCAACGGGGCGGTGGCCGGCGCCGAGGAGACGGCGGTGATCGTGGGCGCGGCATACGTGGAGATGATGATGCGATCAAAATAAACCTTGGTGCCCTGGGTCCACTGAACGGGAATGGGAAAGGGATAGCGCACATAATTCGGGACCATGGGCGTGGACGCGTTGCCGGCCACTCCGTCCCAAGATTTGGTGATGACGAAATTGCCGGCCGCCGTCGCCGTGGCCGGCCCCACGGCGTAATTCAGGGCGCCCGTGGTGGCCACGTAAACGATGTATACCTGCTGGTACGTCCCCGCTCCGTTGGGATAATTCGGGACCAGGACGATGCTGGGCTGGCCCATGGGAATGGCGTTGGTTCCCGCCGACGTGTCGATGGAAAACGGCTTCGCCCCGGCAAGCGCCGTGCTGCAGCCGCGGGGAGCACCGGAACCGCTCCAAGTATTGAGCGCCGTGCGCCGTTGGTACGCCAATTGACCCGTATTATTTATGGCGGCGTTATAAACAAGGGACGCGGCCGCATTCTCAGGAGCCTCGTTGCTGGCAACCAAGCTGCCCGCGTAATTCGCGTTGCCCGGTCCGCCGGAATTATTAACGTAGCCCAATTCCTGACTTACCTGGGTTCCCGCCGTAGTCCAGACATCCGCCACCATGTTGAAAGGATCACCCGCGGGAACTTGGTCCGAGCACAGGGCATGCCAAGTCCCGCCGTCGTTAACCGGATTGATTGTCGGGAAGACCTGGGTCCCGGCGATGCCGCAGCCCGAGTCGGCGTCGTTGGCGTCGGAGATGATCGCCACTCCTCCGGCGCTGAGGTCCGTGGGAACGCCGACCTCGCCGATGTACGAATAAAATCCTGGAATGGTGTCGTCGGTTGCCGTGCACACCCAGGCGATCGATCCCGCGACTTCGCTGGGACCGATGAGCGCAATGCCGACTCCTTGTCCGGGCATGCAGCTTTCCGTGTCCCCTGCTCCGCCGCCTCCAGCGCTCGTCGTGCCCGAGATGCTGCGGGTCAAAAGCGCACCCCAAGTGATCGTTCCGTCGGGGTTCAAATGGCCCTTTTTGAGATAGACGGAGTTGAAGGGCGCGACATTTAAATACGCCTTGGGGTCGTTGGCGATGGCGTAGACGTCGCTTGAGCCTTCCACATAATAAACGCTTCCGTACATCTGATTTGCGCTTCCGCCGCCCTCGACGATCGAAATAGCGACGCCGCTCGTACCTGAGATCGCTCCAGCGGAGTTGAAGGCTTGGTAGGAAAATCCCGAGGCGTTCGCGTAAAAGACCCAGGTGATGCCGTACCCCTGGCTGAAGACTACTTTACGACTGCCCGGCCAACTCGTAGTATTGGCGCCGGACACCGTCAGAGGCGTGGCGGCAGCCCGCCTGGGCGCGAGGGCGCCGGCCGCGAATGCGGCCAGGGCGAAAACGGCGGCGAGAGCCTTACGGCTCATTGACCACGCCCCTCACGCGCTCGTCCTGATCGTCCTTCGCGGCCTTCAACGCCCGGCGAGCCTCTCGGGTTCCATGTTGCTTTAGCGAACGCGCCGCCTGGACCCGAACGTTGGCGTCCGCATCCCCGGCCAGCGCCCGCCCAAGCGCGGACGAGGAGGCAGGAGTCGTCATCGTCCCCAGCCAGAAAGCGATCGTCAGCCGCACACCGGCGTTCGTCTCAGAAGTCAACGCGACGGCTAAGTCGGGCGCGACGGCGGCCCCCTGGGACTGGGCCAGGGCCTCGACAGCTGCGGCGCGGACCAACGGGCTGGCGTCGGCGAGGGCTCTCTTGAACAAAGTTGGGCCCTGGGGCGCCTTCAAAACGGCCTCGCCGCGCACGATCCAGGCGCGGATGCCGGGCTCCGCCTCGCCGGCGAAGCGCGCGGCCAAGTCCGCCCCCGCCTTGGGGTCGCGCGCGCGTATGGAAGCCATCACGCCGTCCAGCCGGGTCGTGGAGGAGACGTCCACGCCCTGCCCCGCCGCGGCCTCGGCGCCGGCGACAAGGGCGTACGCCAGATAGAACGCCGACAGAATCAGCATTCTATACCGCGCGCGCGTAATGGAAAAATCGGACGGACCGCACCCGTAAAAGGGCATGAGAACCCCAAGTGTGACGGTATTCTAGGACGACCGGATTACGGAAACGTTGCCGGAAGCCGGTCCTATGGCCGCAAGTCGACGGAGGCAGGGGGGGGTGGCGGGAGCTTTAACAGCGGAGCACTTCGAAGCTGCGTCGACAGGAAGACAGGGCCGGCAACGACGCGCGCGGCCGGAAAGCCGACGCGGTCTGGGCCATGGCGGCGCCCAGGACCAGCAGAACCAGCAGCGAAAGCTTGGGGCCGGGCGTGGGCAAAGCCGCCCACGCGGCAGGGCCAGGCACGGCCTCGGCCAGGCGCGCCAGCCAGACCGCGGCGCCGGCCGCCATGTCCAGGGCCGGCAGTATGATCTTGGCCTTGGGCAACCCGGAGGTGAACGCGATCTGCGCGACGCGGGCCACCGAGGCCTTCTTGAACTCGCTCAGGACGATCTGGGCGGACACCGGCCGACCCAGCGCGTCGCGCACGTCCAGGCCCTGGCGGTTGTCCACCGCGGCCATCGGGTCCACGCCCCGGGCGTCCAAGCCGACGGCCGTCTCCGCCCGGGCGGCCCCGGACAGAAGGCACAGGGCCAAAAACAGGCCCGGCCCCACCAGCCATCGAACCCCTCTATCCCGTCGATGGCGAGTTGAGACCGGGCGAATTCGTGTCGGCACGCCTTGGTTCAGCATGTTTGGTTTCGGTAGCCAGGCGACCTCGTGGTCCCGAGGCCCTTCGCTTTGCGCCCCAACCTCGCGGTCGGTTTGCCGGTTTATCGCTCCAACTTCCGACAATCGGAGTATAGCAGAGGCCCTTGAATTGTCAAGGCCCAGTCTTTTTTCGACCATTGTCTCGACGGGGAATTTAATTTTCGGCTCCCGAATTTTTTATCTGCCTATAAAACGGTCCGTCCGGCTATCGGCCCGAATCCGGAGCGTCGCGCAGAAGCATCGACGAACTCTCCGATCGCGGCAGGGCGTGGGCACGATAGGCGAGGAGAATCATTTCTTCGAGCCACGCCAGCCGCTGCGCGGGAGTGGCGTCGAACCCGGCAGTCAATTGCCGCTTGCGGGCGTCCTCCCAGCCGCATTGCCAGTTTTTCTCTTCAGGCACCGGAGCCCCTCGATGAGGTCCGTTTTTTCAGCGCTTCCAGAGCCTCGATATCTGATAAATCCTGGGGGCGCGCGGCGGCCCTCTTCATGACGATCAAGTCCTCGATCGAAGCCACCTGGATGCTCGCGCTCCCCAGATCAACCGCTCTCGATCGAGCCCACAAATCCTCGAACGGAATCGGGTCGCGTGCGAACAAGTCCAAAATGAGGAGGGGATTTACCGGAGAATACAGGCTGAAAACCGTCATGCCCTTGTCCGCGATCCACGACTCCCGCTGAACAGGGTCGGCGAAAGCGGTCGGGTCCACGGGAGCCCGCGCCTTCAAGCCGATCGCCTTCAGCGCCGCCATGGCCTTCTTCGCGGAGACCGGCTCCAAATCCAGAACGATGTCCACGTCTGCCGTCAGCCGCGGATGCCCATGAAGGACGACCGCGAGCCCGCCGACGACGACATAGCGAACACCCGCTCCGTTGAGCGCGAGAAAGACGGGGTCAAAGATTGGCATGATTCGGCTTCAGTTTAACATGTCCAAAGCCGCCTCGCGTCGCGCACGATGGTCTGCTCCCGGCTCTGCCCGACGGAGACGATGGAGATCGGCACGCCCAGCAGCTTCTCCACCGCCAGCACGTAGCGGCGCGCGCCGAGCGGCAGGTTCTCGAACTTGCGCACGCCCTTCAGGTCGCCGGAGAAGCCCGCGAAGCTCTCGTACACCGGCTCGACCTCCATCTGGCCGCGGCGCGAGACGGGAAACTCCGTGATGCGCTTGCCGTCGAGCTTGTAGGCCACGCAGACCTTGATGGGGTGCACGCCCGAGAGCGTGTCCAGCTTGGTCATCGTGAGCGAGCTCAGGCCGTTCATCCGGATGGCGGCCTTGAGCTGCGGCACGTCCAGCCAGCCGATGCGCCGGGGGCGT
>JAGWMT010000234.1 GCA_028871595.1 Elusimicrobiota bacterium | reverse complement strand
TTTTCCATAACTGAAATAACTATAGGCCTGACACCGATTAACGACATGTCCTGGATCAAGAAGCTCAATCCGTTCGCGAAGGAAGAGACGGCGGCGCCGGACGCGCCGGCGGCATCGCCCATTCCGGGCATGCCGGCTTTGCCGCCCGAACTGGCCAACGACCCCAAGGCCAAGGGCATGATGGCCATGTTCTTCCGCAAATGGAAGGATCCGGCCTTCATGAAGCAGCTGCGCACGCTGGCGCTGCACATGCAGAAAGAGGGCGTGGACGTGAAGGACATGAAGGCGGTCCAGGCCTGGATCGAGAAGAACAAGGACCGCATCGAGAAGGGCGAGATGAACGAGGCCCCCGCGGGCAAGCCCGGCGAGACCTTCGTGAAGACAGAGCCCGAGACCGGCCGCAACGAACCGTGCCACTGCGGCTCCGGCAAGAAGTTCAAGAAGTGCCACGGCGCTTAGTCGTGTCTTGATTCTTCGCCACCTCGAACCGACGTTGGTCCTCGCCTGCGTGGGCGTCGCCGTGGAAGTCATGTACACGGCGCTCACGGAACGCGCCTCCGGCAAGCGCCTCATCGGTTACTCTTACGTTTGGATGTTTCCGGTGTATGCCCTTCTGTATCCCGGATTTCACCTGCTTCGCCCCGTTGTCGCCGATCGGTCGTGGCCGCTGCGCGCCATGCTGTACGCGACGCTCATCATGGTCTTCGAGCTGTTGACCGGCCTGGTCCTGCGGGCCGCCCTGGGTGAAGCTCCCTGGGAGCCCAACTACCGGGGCAAGCGCTGGTGCGTGCTGGGGCTGGTGCGGCTCGATTATTTTCCGGCCTGGGCGGGGGCGGCGCTGGTCTTCGAACGCGCCTACCTGCTTATTGCCCGTTAGGCGTCGAGGCGCTGGAGCTGGAGGCGGCGGTTGAGGGCCTCCGCGCCTTCCTTGATGAAGTCCAGCTCGCTCTCCAGAGTATGGTCCAGCCAGCGCTTCACGAACGGCTTGAGCGGGCGCAGGAAGAACGGGAGATCGTAGGACTCGACGTGCTCGATCAAGGTCCCGCCGATGACCGGCCGCAGGACGATGCGCGACTCCATGGAGCGCAGGGGACCCTGCACCATCACGCCGCGGTAGCCGCCGTCGCGGGTCATCTCGAAGCGGAACGTGCCGTGCCAGGGAAGGCCCAGGAAGCGGCCCGACGCCGTGGCCTCGGAGCCTTCGGGGGCGAGCTCGATGGAGTCCACCTTGGCCTCGTACTTCGCGATCTCGCGCAGGTCGCTCAGGTACTTCTGCACGGAATCCCGCGGCGCGCTGACGAGGATACGGCGGGAGACGCTGAGCATTTTATTTTTGGGGGAAATTTGGAGCGGGCGAGCGGAATCGAACCGCCGTCTGATCCTTGGCAAGGACCCGTTCTACCATTGAACCACGCCCGCGGTTCCCGAACAGTCTAGCAAAACTTAGGCGTTCTTGGGAAGGTGGTCGGCGTCCGTCGGACGCAGCGGGAAGTGGGCCTGCATCATCGCCCCCTCGTCCTCGACCATGCGGCGGTTTTCCTCGTCGCGCGCCTGCAGGATGTCGGCGAACTTCTCGCGCAGGACGGCCACCACCCGCGGGTCGAACTGCTTGCCCGCGCCCGTCTCGATGTACTTGAGGGCGTCCTCCACCGTCCACTCGCCCTTGTACACGCGCTTGGACGACAGCGCGTCGAACACGTCGGCGACGGTGACGATGCGCGCCTCGATGGAGATGGCGTCGCCTTTGAGCGCGTACGGATAGCCGGTGCCGTCATACCACTCGTGGTGGCCGATGGCCACCTTCGCGGCCAGGCGCAGCAGGCGGCTTTCGGCGTTGGCCAGCATCTTCGCGCCGTACACCGTGTGCTTCTTCATCTCCTCGAATTCCTCGGGAGTGAGCTTGGCCGGCTTGCGCAGGATCGCGTCGGGGATGGCCACCTTGCCGATGTCGTGGAGCGGCGCGGCGTAGCGGATGTCCTCGGCCTCGGCGAAGGTCAGGCCCATGCCCTGCGCCAGAATCCCGGAGAACCGGCTCATGCGCCGGAGGTGGCGGCCCGTGTCCTCCTGGTCGCGGTACTCGGCGACGAGGGCCATGCGGTAGATGGTCTCCAAATGGGAGCGGCGCAGGTCCTCGTAGAGGGTCGCGTTCTCGATGAAGCTGGCGGCCATGGTGGCCAGGATGCGGAGCAGACCCTCGTCTTCCTCGTTGAAGGCGCCCTTGCCCTTGTTCAGGACCTCGAACACGCCCAGGGACTTGCCGTCGCGGCCGCGCAGCGGCACGGCCAGCACGCTGCGGGTCTGGTAGCCGGTGATCCGGTCCAGGTCCTGCGCGAAGCGGGTGTCCTTGTAGGCGTCGCGGATGTTGACGGCGCTGCCGGTCTTCGCCACGAAGCCGGCGATGCCCTGGCCCAGCGGGATGCGCAGGATCTTCTCCTCCATGCCCAGGGCGATCTTCGTCCACAGCTCGCCCTTGTACGGGTCCACCAGGAACACGGAGCAGCGGTCCGCGCCCAGGATGTTGCGGACCTCCTCGGCGATGATCGTCAGCAGGCTGTCCAGGTGAGTCTCGGCCGCGACCATCCGGCCGAAACGGGCGAGGAGCGACTGGCGCTTTTCGAGTTCTTGTCTACGTCCCATGGCGGTCGCGGAGGGCCTCGGCCACGTATTCGGAGAGGTGAAGCACCCGCGCGTCAGGATAGTATTTCCTCAAACCACGGGCAAGCTGGATCAGGCACGACGTCGAGCTGGTGACGATGGTCCCCGCCTGCGACGCCGCGGCGTTGCCGATCTTGCGGCGCAGGACCTCGTCCGACAGGTCCTCGTGGACGAACGCGAAGGCGCCCGCGCCGCCGCAGCAGACGTCGGCGCCCGCCATCTCGCAGTAGTCGTCTCCGGCCGCCGCTTTGACCGCCTTGCGCGGCTGTTCCTTGAGGCCTTGGCCGTTGAGCGCGCGGCATGAATCGTGGTACGTCACCTTCACGCCGTCCGAGGCGAGCGGCGCGACGACGGGATGCTCTCCGTAGATCTCGACGGCGTCGCGCACGCGCGCCGCGAAGCGCTCCGCGCGCGGCCGCCACTCGGCGTCCGACGGCATCAAAAAAAGCTGCGGGTAGGACTTCAGGAACGCCACGCACGACGAACAATCGCCGATGATGGGGGCGCCGCCGTCCTGCTCCGCCTTCTCGATATTTTTACGGGCCAAGGTCCGGGCGTCTTCAATGTCCCCGTAGTTGTTCGCCAGCAGTCCGCAGCAGGAGTTCTCCATGAAGCGGCCCGGCCCCTGCAGCTTCGTCAGCGCCGTCCACGTGGCGACGCCCACGCGGGGATACAGATAGCGCGGTCCGCACGGCGCGAAATAATTCCAGTTCTCCCCCTCGCCCTTGAGCCGCAGCGAGGAAAGCTCCGCGTCGAGCAAACGCAAGGGTGATTCGTTCACGTGCTCATCCATCGCGGCCAGCACGGGAAGCCCCATCGCGCGAAGAATCGGGCGGGCCAGGCGGGAGAGACCGACACGCTTGAGAGCGTATCCGACCTTCAGGAGCACGGCCAGCGTCCCCGGCGACTCAATCAATAACCGGGAAATCGATCTCATCAACCAATGCGGTTCGCCGCGCAACGCGCGGCGCCCTTCCAGGACGATATCCGGGACGGAGACCTTCGCGTAGCACGCGGTCACGCAGGCGCCGCAAAGAAGGCAAGACGACAACGCTTCCTCGGCGGCCGCCGGGTCGTCCAGCTTTCCCTCCAACATCAGCCGGACGATCTGGTTGCGGCCCCGCGGCGAATGCGATTCCTTCCCCGTCGCGACGTACGTGGGGCAGGCCTGCTCGCAGTACCCGCAGCGGGAGCACTGGCTGGCGGCGTCGTAGGTGGTGCGTTCGCCCAGGTCCGTCAGCAGACGTCCCAGCGGTTCGGCCATGCCCCATTATACTCCGCTTGGACGCGCGGCTGGCGCCGACGGCCAGGCGTCTTCCTGGGAGACGACGGTGACCGGCGAGGCCGGCGCGATGTCGTGCGACGCCGCTTTCCTCGAGCTTCCGGTGAAGAAGCTGTTTCCCGTTCCGCCCGCGCCGGGCGCGACCTGGGAGGAGGGCCGCTGGAGCTTCAAAGTCGCTTCCTTGAACGCCGAGGTCCACGTCGGCGACGACGCCGGCGTCCCGATGGTCCTCAAGGATTGCCTCGAGGTCGCCTGGTATTTCGACGAGGGCAGCGGGGCGTTTTATTACGACAAGACGCTGGGCTTGGTCAAGGCCGTTTCCACGGACGAACAGTACCCCTGCGCGTTCGTCATCGAGTACCCTCCCCAGCCCTAGCCCCGGCGGGCGGCGCCTGCTACACTCCTGGCATGGGAACGGCGGTCCGGGCCGGACTGGCGGCGGCTCTATGGCTCGCCGCGATGGGGTCCGCCGCCGCGCCGCCGGCTTCCCCGGCGGCCTTCGACGCGAACGTCTCCTCCGCGGGGTTCTTTCCGCGCGCCGAAGCGGGCGAGGCCGGCGTCGATCCCGAGGCCCTGCGGGGACTGCTCGACTCGCCGACGGCGGAGGCCTCGGACGCGCTGATCGTCGTCAAGGGCGGCAGGACCGTCGTCGAGCGCTATTCCGCCGGCGGCGCGCGCAGGCTTCCTCTCGCGTCGGTGACCAAGGTCGTCCTGTCGCTCGCGATCATGGCGCTGATCGCGGACGGACGCGTGCCGTCCGAGGACGCCCGGGTCTCGCGCTGGATCGCCGGCTGGAACGCGGGCGCCAAGTCGCGGGTGTCCCTGCGCCACGTGATGACGCACACCTCGGGTCTCGCCTGCACCCCCGGCGTCGCCGGCGGCGATCGCATCCTGTCCCGGCAGGCGGACTTGGTCGAATTCGCGAGCCGGCAGCCGGTGGAATCCGAGCCCGGGACCGTGCGCTGCTACAACAACGCCGCGGTCGAACTGCTGGCGGCCGTCGTGCGCGGCGCCTCGGGGAAAGAGGCCGACGTCTTCCTGAACGAGACGTTCTTCCGGCCCATGGGAATCGACGACGTCTCCTGGAGCAAGGATCGGACGGGACGCCCCGACGTCTACGGCGGGCTCTCGTTGAACGCCCGCGAACTCGCGAAGCTCGGTCAATTGATGCTCCAGGAAGGGCGCTGGGGCGAACGGGCGCTCCTGCCCCCGGAGGTGGTCCGCCGCTTCACGAGCCCCTCGCGGGAGGACCCCGACCGAGGCTACCTCTGGGCCGTGGAGCGGGAGCGGGTGGAATCCGGGCGCCGGACGGGCGCGCCGATCGGCTTCTACCACACGGGCGCCTTCGGCGCGGTCCTCGCGGTGTATCCCCGCTGGGGTCTCGTCGCGGTACGGCTGCGCGACCGGCGCCCGCGCGCGGCGAAAAAC
>JAGWMT010000233.1 GCA_028871595.1 Elusimicrobiota bacterium | reverse complement strand
TCGGCCGCTTCCTGCGGCTCATCGCCATGGATTTTCCGAATCCTCGTCTGGCAGGAGCGGCGCTATGACCGTTTCAAAACTCGCGCCGGCGCGAGTTTTGCCGCCGCAGCCTGCAACCTCAAAACCCCGTGAACATGGAGAGGCCGCCCCTGGCCGTAACTTCGCGGCGGGGCTATACTGGGAACCGCATGAACCGACCGTCCCTCGCCGTCCTGGCCGTGCTTTGCGCCATGCCCGCCATGGCTGTGGAGGTGATCTCGTACATTCCGGAGTTGCCGGTCCCCGTGTCCGCCCCGCCCGCCCTCGCGCAGATACGCGCCGACTTGATGACCTTGTCCGTCCCCGGCACCTTGGCCTTGCCGGCCTCCGCCGTGCCCCTGACGCCGGCCGCCTGGTCCAACGTGCAGGCTGCTGTCGCTTTGGCCCCCGCCGCTGCCACGCCCGCCGTAGCACCCCAAGCCGCCCCCGCGGAGCAACTGGCCGCCAAGGAGCGCCTGACCGTCGCCGGACAGATGTTGGGAGGACTGGAGCCCGGCGCCTTCGCCGCATTGCCCGAGGCTGCCCAGCGCGAGGCCTTGGACAAATTGTGGGACGGCTGGAAAAGCCGCGGGCTGATCCACGAACCCGCTCACGCCGATACCGGAACGAAACTGGACGCCCTGATCCTTGAAGGAGTGGACGACAAATCCCTGACCTTCGCCAACAAAAGCATCTTCCTGGGGGTCGGCGTTTTGGGTTACCCGCTGGAGGACGCGGTCTGGCTTTCCCGCACCCGCATCCGCGACGCCATAGACGACAGCAACCTGCATTACCCTGAGGGCCAGCGCTGGAAAACGGACGACGGAACTCCTGAATTCCTGGGCCAAAGTCCCGGCGCCCAGAAACTGGTGGACGACTGGGGCGCCGCGACCAGCCTGGGAGCTCAGATCGTGCGCCAAATTGAGGCCGGGTCCAAGGAACTACCGAAAAGCGCCGCAGCCGCTCCGGAGGCCGTCGCCGCCTTCGCGGATATCGCGGCGGATTTGGTGAAGGCCGGCGACACGGAGAGCTTGGACTACCTGACCGGACGCGATCCCACTTTCAGCGCCTTCTTGCTGGACGTCCGCAAGCCCGGGTATTACTTGTACAACGGCGACAGCGGCGCCGTGGCTCGAATTCTGGCCACGCCCGCGGCCGGGCGCTTGGGGCTGCGGCGCGTGGAGCACGGCGACCAAGGCTCCGTGGTCGCGTCGAGTTATATTTATCGGCCGGCGCGCGTGGCGGAACGTTTGCGGGAGGCCGCTCACGAAACGACGACGAACGACACGGCCGATATCCGCCGGCGCTTGCAAGCCTACGCGGACCGCGCCGTCCCGCTGGCCGAAACGGCGCGGCGTCCAGCGGCGGCCGCGTATACCTTCATCGAGCCCCAATTCCTGGTCGGCGCCGCGCTGGACAGCCTCGCGAACGTCATGCCGTCCCAGGCCTCCCGCGCGGGGCGCGGAGATATTCCCTTGCCGTTGGGGACCATCCGCGGGCGCTTGGCCTCGGGCGAGCGCCATCCCCTGGTGGACGAGGCGCGCTGGAACGCCCTGGCCTCCGTTCTGGAATCCGAGCCCGCCTTGGCCGCCGTTCCCGACGCGAAGGTGCTCCGGTTCGTGACCGAGGCGTGGCAGACGCACGGCAAATTCATCGCGCGCGTGAAGGACGGCTCCGGCGCCATGATCCAGGTATCGGCCTTGGCCCGCCTTGCGACCCTGAAGCCCGGCTCCGATGAGTGGAAGCGCGAACGACGTTTCCTGAGCGCGGCGCTGCAAGCCGCCCTGCGCTGATGAGACATCGCGGATTTCTTGTCGCGCCGCTCGTGTTTCTTGCGGCCCTTCCCAATGCCTGGGCCGGCGCCGGGGATCGCGCCCTGGAAGCGGACCTGTCCGCCCATTACCCGCTGGCCCTGCAAACCGCCTTGCCCGCCGCGCGGGCGGGGGATTTCCTGGCGCAATTCGTCGTGGGCGGCCTGTACGAGTCGGGCCTGGGCGGCACCTTGAACCGGAGGATCGGCGATCTGTGGGTCCAGAAAGCCATCGCCCAGGCGACGCCCGCCGCCATGGTCCACAACGACCCTCGCGGCCAATACGTCCTGGGACGCGTCTACTGCGACGGTTACGTGTTGGGAGAGGATTTCGCCAAGTGCGCCGCCTGGAACCGCAAGGCCGCCGCGCAGGGCTACGCCCCCGCCATGGTGATTTTGGCGGGACTCATGCGCCGGGGCTGGGGCGTGCCGAAGGACGATCTGAAGGCTTCTCAGTTATATCTGGTGGCCGCCAAGAAGGGTCTGCCCATCGCCCAGTACCAACTGGCCCGCCGCTTCCGCTACGGCGACGGGGCTCCTCTCGAGCCCAAGCTCGCTTTGGGCTGGATGCGCCATGCCGCGGAGCAGGGCTATGCTCCCGCCCAGTTCGAAACGGCCGACATGGAGGACCGCGGCGAGGCCGGGCCCGCCGATCACGCCGCGGCCGCCGCGTGGTACCGCAAGGCCGCGGAGCAGGGAGACGGCGACGCCATGGCCGCGTTGGGAGACATGTACGACGCCGGCCGCGGCGTGCCCGCCGACCCGGCCGTCGCCTTGATGTGGATCAGGAAATCCGCCGACGAGAAGGGGATGGCGCTGGGGCAGTATTACCTGGGGCGGCTGTACGAAAAGGGGCGCGGCGTTCCGGCGGACATGAACGAGGCCGCGAAATGGTACCGCATGGCCGCCGACCGGAACTACCCCGACGCCCAGTACGCCGTCGGGCTGATGAGCTACGAGGGCCGCGGCGCCTTCCAGGATTGGAACGAGGCCGCCAAGTGGCTGCGCAAGGCGGACGCCAACGGCCAGCCCCAGGCCAAGGAGCTGCTCAAGAAGATCGAAGCTCAAACCGCGGCCCATTGACGGCGCGCGCGGCCCGCCTTATACTCCGGTGCCGTCGTCGGATTTGAAATATCGGAGGCCCTCATGAGTCTTCCCGTCACCACCACGTTCGCCATCGACGGTTATCGCGTCAAGGAGTACAAGGGAGTCGTGCGCGGCATCATCGTGCGCGCGCCCACCATCACCCAGGGCATCTTGGGCGGGCTTAAGTCGTTGATCGGCGGCAACATCGGTTCCTACACCGAGATGTGCGAGCAGGCGCGCGAGCACGCCATGAACGCCATGCTGGAGCACGCCCAGCAGATGGGCGCCAACGCCGTGGTGGGCATGCACTACGACGCCACCGAGATCGGCGGCAAGGGCGCCGCCACCGAGGTGCTGTGCTACGGCACCGCCGTGGTCATCGAGCCCAACCGCTAAAGGACGTTTCCTATGTCCGAATCGTACTTCGTCAGCGTCCAGGGCCTGGTGCCGGGCCGGAGCGGCCCGACCTTGGCCCTGGCGCTGATCGAAGCGGGAAGCCTGGTTCTGCGCGTCAACGACCGCCCCGACCTGCGTCTGTCCTACGCCGACCTCACCGTGGCCGTGGACCCGGAGAATCCCGAGCGCGTCGTTCTGCGGGGCGTCGGTCTAGGCGACGCTTATGTGGAGGTGGAGGATCCGCGCGTGGGCGCGCAGATCGCCGAGCGCGCCCCGGCCGAATTCGCCGCCCGTTGGCGCGCCCTGCAGGCGGCGGGGAGGGGGAACCGGCGTCAGGCGGCCGTCCTGCGCGGGGCGGCGTGGATCGTCGCCGCCGGCGCCGCCGCGGCGTCGATTTGGTACGGGTACGGCGCGTTGGTGAACTACGCCGTGTCCAAGATTCCGCCGCGCTATGAGGCCAGGCTGGGCGGCTTGGCGGTCGGCGCCGACGCCGCCGCCATTAAAGATCCCGCCGTGGTCGCCGCCGTGGACAAGGTGTCGGCGCGGCTGATCGCAACCCTTCACGATCCGCCGTACCGGTTCCACGTCGTCGTGGTTCCCGACAAGCGCGTGAACGCCTTCGCGTTGCCGGGCGGGCGCATCGTGGTTTTTTCCGGCCTGGTGGCCGCCGCGCAGACGCCCGACGAGCTGGCCGGCGTCCTGGCCCATGAGATGCAGCACGTCCTGCGCCGCCACGGCCTGCGCGGCATGGTGCGCCAACTGGGCGTCCAGGGCGTGTTCGCCATCGTGTTCTCGGGACGCGGCGGCGCCGCCGAGGTGCTTCGGAATTTCGCGCCGGGGCTGATCGGCCTTCGCT
Source organism: Elusimicrobiota bacterium (assembly GCA_028871595.1). Next base: position 1,199 of record JAGWMT010000233.1, on the reverse strand, counting down.
TCGACCGCGGCCAGGAGGCCGAGGCCGACGCGGGCGGCATGGACATGCTGAACGCCGCCGGCATCCCCGGCGACGGCATGGTGCGGTTTTTTAAGGAGCTATCCAAACAGGAAAGCGGAACCGAGCGCGCCTTGAACTTCGCCTCCGACCATCCCACCAGCCAGGGGCGCTTCGAGACGCTCGAGCGCCTGCGGGCCTCCCGGCCGGCTCCGCCGCCGGTGGACTGGGGGCTGGACTGGGGCATGGTCCGCGAGCGCTGCCTCGCGGCGCGCGGGCCTCAGCCATGAAAATCGTCATCGCCGCGGCCGTCCTGCTCCTCTCGGCCTGCGGCTCCGTTCCAACGTCCCGGACGGCGGCGGGGTTCCCCGCCTGCGACCCGTCCCGCCCCGTTCAGACCGTGACCTTGGTTCACGTCACCGACCTGCACGAGCACTACGGCCTGGCGGCGGACGGCGTCAGTCCCTATGCTCGCATCCGCGGCTACTTCGATTCCATCCGGAACGAGAATCGCGACTCCCTGTTCATGGACGGCGGCGACGACCAGGAGAAGGGGAGCATCGCCGGCCAGCTGTCGAACGGCGTCGCTTCGCGCGACATGATCCGCGCCATGGGCTTCGACGCGCGTGTGATGGGAAACCACGATTTCGCCTGGGGCGAGGCGGGCGCGCTCGATCACTCCCACGATCCTCATGCCGTCGTCCTGGCCACCAACATCCGCTACGTCGGGAAGGACCCTGTGGGTTTCGGGGCGACGGACTACGCGGAGATCCATGTGGGCTGCGTGACCTTGGGCTTGGTGGGGCCCGTCACCACCCCATGGAACGCGGAGGACGAGCCGTTCGCCGGGCAGTACCCGGGATTCCGGGGGAATTACGACTACGCGGCCGCGGTCCGCGCCGCCTTAAAAAAGCGGCGCGACGCCGACGCGATCATCGTGCTCAGCCACCTGGGGCGCGAGGACGACCTCAAGCTGGCCGCGGCGGTCCCGAGCGTGGACCTGGTGCTGGGCGGCCACACGCACGGGGTGACCTGGGAGCCGATCTCCGCCGGGCGCGCCAAGTATGTCGAGTCCGGCCACGACGCCGAATACGTCACGCGCGTGGATCTGGACTTCGATCCGAGGACCCGGCGTCTTATCGGCCTGCGCCACGACCTCACCCGCGTGGGACCGGACATGCCGGTGGATTCCGCCGTCCAGG
>JAGWMT010000232.1 GCA_028871595.1 Elusimicrobiota bacterium | reverse complement strand
TGGAAACGCCCCCGGGACGCCTCCAGAGCCTGACGCGCGACCGCGAAAGCGGCGCGAGGCCGGCCCAGCGCCTTTGCCTTGCGGCGCATCGACGCCAGGCGCGACGGCGACGACAATAACTCCTCGACTTTCGCGGTCAAAGCGGCGGGCGCGTTCGCCTTCACTGCGGCGCCGTGTTCCAGCAGATAATCGGCGTTGCGTTCTTCCTGGCCAGGAATGGGACTGACCAGCGCCATGGGCAGGCCGCAGGACAGGGCCTCGCTGACGGTGAGGCCTCCGGGCTTGGTCACCAGCAGGTCGGCCACCGACATCAGTTCGCGCATCTTATCGGTGAATCCAAGTAATTTGACCCGATGACGCGACGGGACCTGCACTGCGGCCAAGGTTTTCTGAGCGGCCTCATTCCGGCCGCAAACGACGACGATCTCGCTGGGAACCGTCGATGCCAAAAGAGCGCGATAGACATCCTCAAGCGGCCCCACGCCGTGCCCGCCCGAGGACTGCACGACCACGGGGAAACCGCCCGACAGGTCGAACGCGCGCCGCGCCGCGTCCCTGTCCGTCGGGACGGAGAAGGAAGGATCGACGGGGATGCCGGTGACCTCGATGGATGACGACGGAACGCCGTGGCCGCGCAGAGAGGCCGCCGCCACCGGGCTGGCCACGCAGTAGCGCGCCTCGTCGTCGTGAACCCAGATCCGGTGCGCGTCGTAGTCGGTCACAACGGTCAAAAGGGGCGCCGTGAACCGTCCCTCTTTCCGCAGCGCCGCGATCAACTCCGGCGGCAGGAAATGCGTGCTGACGACGGCGTCCCAATTCCCGTCTTCGAGCAGGGCGACGAAATCTTTCGCACCCCAGCGCGACACCGCGCGGCGCAGTCGGTCGCCGTAGGCGCGTCCGCGCGCGGGGCGGTCCGTCAACTCGAACAGCATCCCGAACAACTTCGGCGCCTTCGCGACCAGATCCAGATACCCTTGGCCGTACACCCGCTTGAACAGCGCCTTGGACAGGTCCAAAGCATCGACCGTCACCACGCGCGCGTCGGGCGCTTCCAGCGCCAGCGCGGAGGCCACGGCCTTGGCCGCGCGGGTGTGTCCCGCGCCGACCGAGGCGTGCAGGATCAGGATGCTTTTCGGCTTGGTCTTCATGCGGCGACCTCCTCGCGGAGCTTCAGACGCTCGTCCGCCCAGTGCAGGATGCTCAGGCTCCCGTCGAAATCCTCGACCAACGCGGTGCAGCTCTCCACCCAGTCGCCGTCGTTGCAGTACAGGACCCCGCCGGAGCGGCGGATCTCGGCGTGGTGGATATGGCCGCAGATCACGCCGTCCAGGCCGCGCCGCTTGGTCTCCGCGATCATCTCGTCCTCGAATTTGGCGATGAACTCCACCGCGTTCTTGACCTTGTGCTTCAGGTAGGCAGACAACGACCAGTAGGGAAGCCCCACCAGGCGCCGGCCGAGATTGAACCAGTGGTTGACGCGCAGCGCGACGTCGTACGCCCAGGTGCCCAGCAAGGCGATGGCCTTCGCGTGCCGCACGATGCCGTCGAACTGGTCGCCGTGAACGACCAACAGGCGGCGCCCGTCGGCCGTCTCGTGAACGGACTCGAGCGCCACCTCCACGCCGCCGAAATGCATGCCGCCGAAGTCGCGGAAGGCCTCGTCGTGGTTCCCGGGCACCAGGATCACCCGGACGCCGCGGCGCGCCTTGCGCAGGATTTTCTGGACCACGTCGTTGTGGCGCTGGTCCCAGTAATGCCACGAGGTCTTGAGCCGCCAGCCGTCGATGACGTCGCCGACCAGATAGAGCGTGTCGGATTCGTTGTGCTTCAGGAACTCGAGGAGGAAGGCCGCCTTGCAGTCCCGCGTCCCGAGGTGGATGTCCGAGATCCAGATCGTCCGCCAGCGCTTAGTCTGTTCCATGGACTCCAGTATAAACGCGGCGACCGCCGCGGACCATGCCTCCCGGTGGACGGGCGCGTCACGAGCGCGTGACGGGGCCGAACGGCCCCCCGCCCGAGGGGACGCAGGACCCAGAGCGGCGCGCGCCGGCGGTGGTAGAATGCCTCGTGACCAATCTCCGAGCCCTGCTCGCCCTGCTTCTCGCCGCTCCGGCGTTCTCCCAGATTCGAACCGTTCCGCCGGTGGCCGCGCCGGTCTTCGCCGCTCCGGCCCTCCCCGCGACGGCCGCCGCCTCCGCCGGTTCGTCGCTGCCGTCGCTCCCCGCCGCGCCCCTCCTCAGCGAGCGCGCCGCCTTCGAGCTCCAGAAGGACGCCGACCGCCTGTACGCCGCCCTGGCCCAGGTCCACAACCGTGCTCAGGCCGGGACGCCGGCCGCGGAGCTGGCGCCCGCCAAGCGCGCCATGGCCGCGGATCTGCGCGGCGTGCTGACCCAACTGCCCGAGGGGCCGTCCGACTGGAAGGAACTGTCGGCGCGCCTCAAGAACCTTCGCGCCGAGCGCGCCGCCCTGGAACGAGCCGGGGACGACCCCGAGGCGCGCGCCGCCGGAAGCCGCCGCCGCGCCCAGCTCAACAACGCGATCTACGTCCTGCAGATGCGCGCCGCCCTGGCCCAGCTCACCGGCCGCGCGCCGCTCAACGCCGCCGCCTTCCGCCGCAACGCCGCGCTGTGGTCCCTGATCGGCGCCTTCAACTCCGCCGCCACCGGCCGCGCGGAGTCCGGCTGGCGCGAGGGCCTGGACCGCGCCGAGGCCGTGTTCGGCGACGGACGCGCCGTCGTGGTCTCGCGCCGCTGGCGCAACGCCCACTCCGAGCTGGACGCCGCCGCCCGCGACGCCCGCAACGGGCGCGCCGCCGAAGCCGCCGAGCGCTTCGCCGGGCTGGCCGAGGTCTTGCGCAAAGCCCCGGTGGACGACGCCGAGCATCTGGCCCGCCACCGCGCCGCCGCTGCGGCCCTGCACGCGGCCGCGGGCGCGGCCCTGGCCGGTGAGGACGGCGCGGCGCTGTCCGCGCGCGCCCTGGCCGCGAAGGACCTGATCCTCCACCCGAAGATCGCCGAGCCCACCCCGATCGTCTACGACGGCGCCGACAAGGCCGTGCGCGCGCAGTTCCACGCCTTGGACTCCGCGAAAAAGGAGTATCTGGCCGTATTGGCGCGGGAAGCCGCCCTCAACCGCTGGGCCCTGATCCTCGCCGGACCCCGTCCCACGAAGGCCGACCGCGACTTGGCGAAGGCGGATTTGCGCGAGGCCCGCGCCTGGGCCGGACGCGGGTTCGTGGGCGCCAAGCAAGTGGCGGCGCAGAATCTGGACGCCGCCCTGGCCGCCCTGGAGCGCGGCGACGTCGCGCTGGCCGCCCGCCATGCCGCCTACGCCCGGAACGAACTGGAGACGCGGCGGAAGGACCTGGAACGCATCGCCGGCGGACTCCGCGGCCGCCTGGCGCGTTTGGCCGGCGTCTAGTCCTTTTTCCCGACGGCGGGAAACACCCGATCCGGAGGCGTCAGCGCGCGCAGCGCCGACAGCTGGTCGGGGGTCAGGATCTTGAGGCCCAGCTCGTACGACGCGTTCATCCAGCCGAAGCCCTCCTTCGTGATGTAGGAGAACTTTGTCCCCACGTTGCCGTACTCGGCGAACACCTGGTGGGACGCCTTCACGACGTCGTATTTCTCGGGGACGGTCCCGTCGTAATCGCGCGCGTTCTTGACGATGGTCCACAGCCAGCGGTACGCCAGGCGCCGGGCGTCGTCGCCGAAGCCGTAGCGCTCGAGCCCCCGCCAGGCCAGGATCTGATGCGGCGCCCAACCGTAGGGATAGTCCCATTGGCGCGCGGGTCTCCGCTCCGACAAGGGCCCGCGCGAGGCCTCGCCCGTCGCGGCCAATCCGCCCAGGCGTTCGAGCTCCTTCAACGCGTTCGTCCGCACCGCCGCCGCCTGCTCCGGCGCGGCCCAGCCCGCCCACAGCGGGTAGAAGGTGGTCGCGCTCACGTAGGTGGAGCGGCGCTTGTTCTTGTAGTCGTAGTCGAAGAACATCCCCCGCTTGGCGTCCCAGAACAGCTCGTTCATCCGCTTCTTCCGGGCCGCGGCGCGGTCGCGCCAGTCCGAGGCGAACTCCAGGCGGCCGTCGGACAGACGCAGCTCCCCGCCGAACCGGCGGTCGATGATCTCCGCGATGTCGGTCTCGGTCTTGTACAGAAGGGAGTTCAAGTCGACGGTCAGGAAGTCGGTCGCGCGGTCGTCGAAACGATAGGTCGTGTCGTGACCGGATTCCCGCTCCGCGCGATCATTCAGGAAAAACGCGTCCAGCGCCGCGCTGCGGTAACGGCCCGACAGGTAGCCGGCGAGGTAGCGCGCCGGCGTCACGCCCTCCTTCTCCGCGTACGGGCGCAGGATCGGGTCGTAGTGCCCGGGCTCAACCTCGGGGCAGGGGCCGCGCCCCTCGTCGTAATAGCGGCTTAAACCCTCCCCTTCCACCAGACGCGGCGCCGCGGTCCATACGCCGCGGTATTCGGCGATGGCGGCCTCCAGCCCGCCCTTGAGCCAAGCCAGGTTTTGGGCGTCGTCGGGAAGCAGCTCGTCGGTCGCGCGCAGCGTCGAGGTCAGGAACGGCGGCTGCGAGCGCGTCAGGTAATAGGTCCGGTTCGCGTTCAGGATGCGGCCGTAATGCCGGATCTCGTAGATCTGGTCGTCGGTCATGGAACGCGCCAATTCCGCGCGCCCGTCTTCCAAAAGGCCCAGCGCGATGAAGTGCGAGTCCCAGCCGTACAGCTCGTTGAAGCGCCCCCCGGGGACCACGAACGGCTCGCCGCGGAGGAGGCCGTCGGCGCCGCGCGTCAACGCCAGGCTCAGCGGCCCGTGCCGTCCGTCCAGGCCGCGCACGTACGCCGCGTCGACCTTCTCCGGCAGGCGAACGACGTCCAGCTTGAGTTCCGGTCGGCGCTTCGCCGCGTCCGAGAAATACTCCAGCGCCTGCGCGTCGTCGTGCGGCACGTACAAACGGAGCCGTCCGTCCACCGACGGCGCCTTCGGATCCTCGAGGATCCGGGCCAGGCCCGCTTCGTCCACCGTGCGCGTCAACGAATCCCAAAATAACCCCGAGATCATGCGGTGCGTGCGGTCCACCGGGTTCTCGTTCAGGAGCGCGTCCGACAGCACCGCCGTCGCCTGGCCGCGCTCGCGGGCCAGGCTCAGTTCCTGAAGGAGTACGGAAAGCGGGTATTCGCCGGCGACTTGGTGCGTGCGCCCGTCCATGTCGATCAAGGCGAAGGGCCGCGACGGCGCGTCCTCCACCGTGATCTTCCGGTCGCCGTCCTTGTCGTCCTCGACGATCAGCCGGGCGAAGTTCGCCTCGACCGGGACGGTCCAGGACGAGTCAGCGGGCGCGGCGCTCAAGGGAAGCGCGAGCAGCAGCAGCCG
>JAGWMT010000231.1 GCA_028871595.1 Elusimicrobiota bacterium | reverse complement strand
AGCCCCCCGCCGGAGGAGCCGCCGCCGAAAAGGCGCGCCAGGAGACCGGCTTTCTTCTTGTCCTTCTCCGACTCCTTGTTGACCTCGGCCTTGATCTCGGGCACTTGAGACATAAATCCTCCTGCGTCTGTCGAACTAATGGCCGCTCACCACGCCGTTCATGCGGTTGCTGGCCGCCTGCTGCTGCTGCTGGGCGGCCGCGTCGGCCTTCGCCTGCTGCTGCTGCATCAGCATCATCCCCGCCATCATCACCATCTGGCCGCCGACCCCGGGAATCATTCCGCCGATCACCGCCGTGGCGGCCATCATCAGCAACTGCTTGCCCATCTGGTTGTCCGCCGACGCCGGCGCCGGGGTGGACGGCGGAGCCTTGATTTCCTTCTTGTTCAGGTCCGGATTGTTCGCTTTCAGATTGGCCGGGGCGGCGTCCAGTTCGGCGTAGGTGCCGCTCCCCCCCGCGTCGCCCGCGATGCCTGCGCTTCGTCCCTTCGATCCGTCGAAAAAGCTGCCCACTCCCGCGCGCGCCGCGTCGTTGCTGCGCGACGCCGCGGCCGCGCCGGCGGTCTTGGCCGCCGTGCGCAGGGCCGCCAGCCCCCCCGCGGACGCGCTCTCGCCGCCGTCGTCCTTCAGACCATGAGTGTTGCCGAAGCTGATCTGCGCGTTCGAGGAGCCGAAGGCGCCGCCGCCCGCCGAGGCGCTGGCGCTGGAGCCGCCGGACGAGGAACCGGCGCCGGAAAGGCCGGAACCGCTCAGATGCGGAGAGGCGAACCCCGTGCGAGCCTTCTCGTCCCAGCCGGAGGCGTCCTTCGCCTTGGCGCCGCCCACGCTTTTCAATTGCTGCGCCAGGCTGGCCGAGCCCGCCGAAGCGCCCAGAGGCGCTCCCGGCGCGGCCGCGCCGGGCTCCGGAGGCGGCTGATACAACATGGATTCGAACGATTCCACGCCCTTGTCCTTGCGCTTTCCGGCGCCGTCCATGGAGAGGTCCAAGGCGCCGCCCTCGGCGCCGGCCGGATTGTCCACGGAATCCAGGCTTTGTTCCGAGGTCGCTCCGGCCACGGGCTTCGACGTGTCCACGTGCGCGGAGCCCACGGACGCCTCCATCCCGGGCAGGCACAGCCACAGGCCGGTCAGGACGAACCCGACCAGGATGAGCCACCAATATTTCTTAAAAGGGTCGTCGTCCGCGGATACGGACACGGTGACGCGCGGGGACGCCGCAGTCAATTGAACGCTCATAAGTCTTCGGCAGTGTAGCCCCCCCCGCGCAAATCTGTCAAGGGAAGCCCTTTCCTTTACCTCTTTTTTACCGATGGTCCGCGTTTCAGGAGCGAACCGGGGTCACGCGCGCGTCCAGCGCCTCGGCGACGGCGCGATAAAGGTCCCGGCAGCTGCGGTACCGGTCCTCCGGGCGCGCCGCCAAGGCCTTCGCCAGCGCCGCGTCCACGGCCTGGGGCAGATTCGGGACCAAAGCGGTCGCGGGCACGAAGCGCTCATCCATCTTGTCGCGCATCTCATCGGGACCCTTGAAAGGAAGCCCGCCGGTGAGCATCTCGTAAAGGGTCACGCCCAAGGCGTAGACGTCGGACTCCTTGACCACCAGGCCCATGGCCTGCTCCGGGGCCATGTAGGTCGGAGTCCCGACGATGGTCTTGGTCGTGGTCATCATCGAGTCGGCCACCTGGCGGGCGATCCCGAAATCCATCACCTTCACCCAGCCGTCGTCGGAGATCATGATGTTGGCCGGCTTCAAATCGCGATGGATCACCAGCCGTCCATGGGCGTGGTCCACCGCCTGCGCGACGCCTTTGAGAACGTCCAGCGCCCGCGCCGCGGGGAGGTGCCGGCCCGCGCTATCGTTGAGCAGTTCGTGGACGGTCCGGCCCGCGATGTACTCGAAAACCAGATAGGTGTCCCCCGCGTCGCGGATGATGGTGTGGATTTCGACGATATGGGGATGCCGCAGCGAGGCGACCAGCTCCGCCTCGCGGATGAAGCGCTCGCGCTCTCGGGCATTGGCCTGGAGCTCCGAGCGCAGCCTCTTGATCGCCACGGGGCGCTTCAGCGCCGAGTCCCAGCCCCGGTACACCGCCCCCATCCCGCCTTCTCCGACTTGCTCGCGCAGTTCGTACTGGGCGTTCAGCGCGCGCGGACCCGGCGCGGCCTTCGACGGCGAAAGGCGCCGCCGCGCTCCGCGCGACAACCAAAGCGCCGCGGCGGCCATCGCGGCCAGCAGGGAGAAAGCCGCCGCCAGGCCGGCGTCCAGCCGGTTCCCGCGGACCAATTCGCCCAAGGCATGGGCCTTGACGGAGAGGCACTGCGTGTTACAATAAATATCGGAAGGGAAATGAACCATGATCGCGGGCTCATTATGGGCGGCCGCCGCGAGCGTGTCAATGCCGCGGACGATTCTTTAACGTCCTTTAATCGAAATCCGAAATGACGAAGACGACGACGCGCAAGAAAAAATGGGAGGCCGGGGCGGCCGCGGCTCTGGGTTTGGCGGCGGCCGCGATCGCGCTATCGAACTGGCCCGGCGCGAAAGGCGTCGCCGTTTGGTCCGCCCTGTTCGCGGCGGGCCTGCTGATCGGCGCCGTCGTCGGATTCCGCGAGGCGGACTGCCCTTCGTGCGGCCAGGCGCTCCATTTCGCGGCGGAGGCGGGCTACGTCCGCTGCCGTCACTGTCGCCGCTATGCGAAGACGTGGTCCGGGGGCTACGAGAGCGTGCCGGAGGACTTCGTGGCGCCCTCTCCCATATTCGGAATCCCCGTGAAGGCGGGCGCGGCGCTGCCGAGCGTATGCTGCGTCTGCCGCGCGCCCGCCGCGCGCACGTTCCGGCTCACGTCGCGACTGGACGACTCGCGCCCGTACCGGACCCTGGGAGAAGGCCTGAAGAAGAACGCGGCCTTGGGCGCGGGGCTGCGCGCCGCGGTGCAGGTCAGCGTGGACATCCCCCACTGCGCGTCGCACGAAGCGGACGCGCGCCTGGACATGGACCGTGCGCCCGAGGGGCTGTTCGACGGCTCCGCGGTCGAACTGGTCGTGCGCGTGCGCTCCTACCCCTACTACCGCGCCGCCGTCGGCCTCTGACCTACGCGGCCGGGGCCTGGGGCGGCGTCTGCGGCCGGGACAGCGAGACCGGGATGATCGGCAGCGGATCCGGCGCGCTCAATGACTGCGACAGCGGCCCCGTGGCCAGCGAGCGCGGGGGCTTGCCGTACTCGGCGAAGATCGCGACGATCTCGTCGTAGTCCAGCTCCTCGCGCTTGAGCAGCTCGGCGGCGAAGCGGTCCAGGATCATCTCCTCGTCCTTGAGGGTCTGCTCGACCTCCTTCATCGCGCGGTTGAGGAGCTTCTGGGTGTCGTCGTTGAGCTTCTTCTTCATGTCGTCGGACAGCTGCCGCTCCGGAATCTGCGTGAAGTCGCCGACCAGGCCGCTTTCGCCCATGCCGATGCGCCAGACCATCATGTGCGCCTGGGACATCGCCGCCGCGAAGTCGGAGCTGACGCCCTGGGTGCTGGTCTTGAACTTCAGGCGCTCCGCCGCGTAGCCGCCCAGGGCGGACTTGATGGACGCGAAGATGGACTCGAAGTCGTAGGAGTGGACCTCCTCGCGGGGCGTGTAATGGACCACCCCCAGCACGTCGCCGCGCTCGATGATCGAGGCCTTGAACACGTCGTTGAGCGGATGGCAGAGGTACGTGATCATCAGATGTCCGGCCTCGTGATAGGCCGTCATCTGGCGTTCCTTCGGGGTCATGGACACGCGGTGCGCCACGCCCAGCTCGATGCGCTCGATGGCGGCGGAGACGTCCTTGTAGCCGACGACGTCGCGCCGGTCGCGCGCGGCGATGAGGGCCGCTTCCTTGAGGATGTTCTCGATCTCGGCCGGGGATTTCATGATGGCCTTGCGCGCCAGGCGGGCCAGGTCCATTCCGGGATCGATCTTGATCTTCTTGGCGTAGTACTCGAAGATCTGCTGGCGCTCGGTCAGGTTCGGCAGCGAGATCTTGATCTTGCGGTCGAAGCGTCCGGGACGCGTCAGGGCGGGATCCAGGACCTCCTCGGCCATGTTCATGGCTCCGATGACGACGACCGGCGCGTCGTTGTCGGTGAGGCCGTCCATCTCGACCAGCAGCTGGTTGAGCGTGGAGTTCCCCTCCTGGCCGCCGCCGAACGCGTCGTACACCACGCGCGTGCGGCCCAGGACCTCGATCTCGTCGATGAAGATGATGCACGCGCCGTAGGCCTGCGCGTACTGGCGGGCCTGGCTGAACAGCTTGCGCACGCGCGAGGCGCCCACGCCCACGAAGATCTCCACGAACTCCGACCCCGAGGTGGACAGGAACGGCACGCCGGCCTCCGTGGCGACGGCCTTGGCCAGCATGGTCTTGCCGCAGCCGGGCGGGCCCACCATCAGGAGGCCGTGGAGGATCTTGCCGCCCACGCTCTTGAGCATCGCGCGGTCCTTGAGAAGCTGGACGACCTCGTTGGCCTCGCGCTTGGCCTCCTCGTTGCCGATCACGTCGGTGAAGCGGACGTTGACCTGGCTGGAGTCCACCTTGTTCTTGCGGAACATGGCGAACCCGCCGCCGTATTGGAGGAGATACAGGAACCCGACGAACACCAAGGTCTGCAGGATGCCCCACGGAAGGGAGGCCACGTTGATGCCGATGATGTAGCGCCGCACGCTTTCCTCCATCCCCGACATGTACCAGATCGGGATGATGATGGAGACGATGATGCCCACCACGATCAGCAGGGGCACCCACCAGCGCGACATGAACAGCCTGAATTTAGCCCAAAACATGATTTCTCCGAGGGACGGGAACGGTGCGGCGAATCAGCATCATACAATTTACGCGCGGACGGCCGCGGCGTTCAGGGCCCGTTGTTCAGGCCGGGCAGCACGAACGCGATCGGCCGGTCGCGGTTGGGAACGTATTTCGTCGAGCAGAACACGAAACCTTTCGTCTTATAGAACGCCAGACTGACCGGGTTCGTGCAGGCCGTGACGGTGACCACGTTCCAGACCTGGGTGCGCTGGATGGTCACCCCCGGCGAGCCGGCCGAGCACTCGCTGGTCTTCAGGCAGGAGGTGGTCAGATCCAGGAAGCCCGCGGACGGGCCGTCGTAGCCGATGTAGGACTTGACCTTCTCCTGGATGTCGCCGCACAGGCCGGTGCACGAGCCGCCCTCCGCGCCGTCGTCGGCGGGCCCGACGTACTGCTGGTTCCGGTGCGACTCCAGCTGCCAGCGTCGGGCCGCGTAGAACGACGCGATCTCCAGCTTCTGGACCAGGATCAACAGCGCGAACAGCTTGGCGAAGGCGAAGAGAAAGAACATGAACAACGGAAACAGCAGGACCACCTCGGTGGTCGCCTGGCC
>JAGWMT010000230.1 GCA_028871595.1 Elusimicrobiota bacterium | reverse complement strand
GCCCTTCATGCCCCGCAAGGCGACGGAGATGCAGATGCAGCTCGGCGTGCGGCGCGTCCCCGACGCGCTCACCGCCGAGGACGTGCTGGCCGGCGTCAGCGAGCACCCCGGCACCATCCACAAGGGCCCGGTCCTGTTCCCGCGCAAGGTCTGAGGCCGTGAAGCGCGCCGTCCTCCTCCTTCCGGCGCTGTTTCTACTGCTCAGCCTGGACCGGCTTGCGCCGGACCCCGCCCCGCCGCCGGAGTCGGCCCCGTCGGGATCCGCCGCCGGCGCGCTGCCGTCCTTCGCGGGGCGCAACGCGGGCCGTTTCGGGCGCCCCGGCGACCCGCTGGGCTTCGTCTTCGCGGGCTCGCCGTCCGGCGTTCGCGCCGTTTTGACCGCCGCGGGCTGGACCGAGGTGCCCACCGCCGTCCGGGATTCGCTCCTGGCCGGCCTGGGGGAACTGCTGGAGGGCCGGACGCTGACCGCGTTCCCGCCCATGAACGATTACCGGCTGGACGGGCGCCGCCAGGACATGAACTGGGCGATCGCCGTCCGCCCGATGCAGGAGCGCCATCATTTCCGCCTCTGGCGCACCGGGCGCCGCGACGCGCAGGGACGCGAATTGTGGTGGGGCAGCGGCAACTACGATCTATCCATTCGTTGGCGCGATTTTTCCCATACGCCCGATCCCGACGCCGACCGGGAACGCGACTTCCTGGTGGCGACTTTGCGCGGCGCGCCGGGCGTGGACAGCGTCGCGCTGGCCCCTTCGCCCCGGATTCCGACGGCGGGCGCCAACGACAAGGGCTATCCCTTCCGGACCGACGGCCGCGCCGCCCTGATCGTCCTCTCCGCCCCCTCCCGTTAACTCATTGTTTCGTGGCCCGACCGTGGCCCCGGGGCCATACTGTGGCGATCATGAGACTCCGCCGCGGCCTGGGCCGAAGCGGTACCACCCTCCTCGAAACGGTCTTGGCGATCGTTTTGATGACCATCGCGGGCCTGGCCATCGTCGCCGTGCTGCAGAAGGCCACCGTCGCCTCGCTCAAGGCGCGACAGCGCATGACCTGCTCCCGCCTGACCGACGCGGGCATGGCGCGTCTGAAGAACATCGATTACTACTACCTTTTCGCGGTGGACTCCTCGTCGACGAACTGGGCGACGCCGCCCCTCCACGCGAGCGGCGCGAACGCTTATCCGTACACATCCGTGCTCACCGGGCTGCAGAGCAGCTTGAGCGCCTCCAAATTCGACCGTTTCAAGGTGGACGTGGTCTTCATGCGGCGGGACTCCACCGATTCGAAAGGAACAGGGAACACCAATAATCTCATCCCGTTCAAGGACAACGGCTTCGGCGCGGACGCCTACGACCCCAACATCCGCTACAACGACGCGAACGGCGACGGGGATTACTATGAAACCTACGTGTCCAGCGGCCGCACCGTGGCGGAACAGCCCGATACCCACCTGAAACTGGTCACGCTCAGCGTCTACCGGTCCGGCTCGCTGGCCTGCTCGAAGTCCGAGATGATCTCCCTGGAGCAGTTCACCGGCGCCACCAACCCGGACAGCGAGTCCGTCCTGACCCTGGAATTGTCCACGCCCACCAACTCCTCGTTCGCCTACCGCATGACCACGACGGCGCAGATCGCCGCCCGCGCCTTGTCCCTCGCCAATTCCTATCCTCCCGACATCCAGCAGTACCGCGCCGACGCGAGCGTCCCTCTCGTCCTGGCCGGCGTCACGGAGCCTTTGGCCACGGAGAGCTTCTACGTGGGCAGCTCCGGGGTCCTGGCCTCGGCCACCGCCGACGTCTTCGGAGCATTTTCCGCGTCGCCCGCCGCGGTGACGTCGGCCTTGGTCGAAGGCCAGAATACGGTCCATGCCGTCGCCGCCAAATCCAGCTACAGCTCCCCCGTCGCCGACCGGAGCATCCTTCTGGATATCTCCCCGCCGACGATCACCGGCATGACGCCCACGGGAGCCGTCGCCACGTGCGCGCCCTACGTCTCGGCCGTGCTCGCCGATCCCGCGGTCAGCACCGCGGCCGCCTCCAGCGGGATCTACGCCGGAGTGACCGCCATGAAGATCAACGGCTCCACCGTGCCCTTTTTCTACAATCCCGCGGTGGGAACCATCGTCTGGATCGCGACCGCCACGCAGACCTCCCCGGTCGTGTCCTCCGGAACCTTCACCGCGGCGGTCGAAACCGGCGACTACGCCGGCTATAAATCCAGCGTGACGTGGACCTTCAGCGCCTCGGTCCCCGCCACCGACGCCTCGGCGCCGTCCATCTCCAACAAATCCCCCATCGGCATGGCGGGCTCCGACCTCCCGACCATCTCGGTGCGCGTGTTCGACAATCAAAGCGGCATCGACCCCACCAGCCTGTCGATGACGCTCGACGGGGCGACGATCATGACCGGCGCGACGGCGGGCTCGTATTACGATCCCAGTTCGGGCACGATCGCCTACGCGCCCTCCAGCGCCTTCATGCCCGGCACCTACCACACCGTCACGATCTCCGTGAACCATTGCGCGACGAACCCCGGCGGCGCGGTCACCAGCGCCGACAGCTGGGGGTTCACGGCTCCATGACCGTCCGTCACCGCCGCCGCGGCGCGACCCTGACCGAGATGATGGTCGCAATGGCCCTTCTGGGCATCATCGCGGTCGCCTTCACCGGCTTCCTGAAATACGTGCTGAAGACCTCGGTGCGCGAGAATTCCCAGGCCCAGGGCCAGGAAGCCGCGCGCCAGGCCTTGGACAAGCTGACCTTGGCCCTGGTGCACGCCAACGAGATCACCGTCGCCTCGTCGTCGTCGGTCGAATTCATCACCGACATCGACCAAAGCCCGGACTGGAACCCCGCCGCGCTGGACCCCGACGGAGTCCCGTTCGAGCGCAGCACCGATTTCGACGGCGACGCGGCCGTGATCCAGCCGTCCTCGGCGGCCTGGCGCTCCGGATTCAACCTGACCGACGACGACGATAATAACGACGGTCAGATCGACGTCCGCCAGCGCGTCTATTTCTCCAGCGGCGCCGTTTGGCGCGACATGAGCCTGGACGGGGAACCCTGGGGCGGGCGGGTCACGCGCTTGCTGGCAGACGTGTCCACCTTCACGTTGACCTACTGGGGCAACAAGTCGAACGCATTGGGCCGCTCCATCGACACGAACGGGGACGGGGTCATCAGCTCTTCGGAAATGGACTGCGACTCCCACTCGGGCGGCAATTGCAACGGTTCACTGGACCTGAGCGTGGAGCGCAACTACATCACGACCGTCCGAGTTTCGCTCGGCGTCGACGTCAATCACGACGGCAAAACGGAGTACAGCGTTGAAACCGACGTCTACCCGCCGCTCCTGCCTCTCAAGCCGCTGCAGCGCTAGGAAGGCCGACCCGCGTTCCGGGCAGGCCCTCGTCCTCGCGCTGCTGCTCCTGCTGTTCGTCCTGCCGGCCGGCATCACTCTCTACAAACTGGTGTCGCAATCGGTCCGGGCGTCGGTGTCCGAAAGCCACCAGAAGACGGCGCTGGGCTACGCGAACAGCGCGATCATGGACTACATGCGTCAATTTTCGCAGGACCCCTACAGCGGCCATTACGACGCCGCCTCGCTGGCGCGCAACAATTACCTCTATCAGAACGGCTTCTCCACCGTCACCTACGTGCCCGACGCCGTGAACCACAACCTCTATCTCCGCGCCGAGGGCAACTTCACCTCGCCCGGCGTCCCCACGCGGCGGGCGATTTCCGCGGTGATCCACTTCCAGTCTCCGCTGACCAAATACGGGACCATGATCAACGGTCCGTTCACGATCAGCGGTTCGCACGTCACCTACGAAGGCGGGATGTGGATCAACGGCGCGCTCGGCGTGACCGGGTCGAACGTGACCTGGAACGGCGGGCCGCTGATCGTCAACGGCAGCGTGACCGGCGCCTCCGGCGCCGTGCTCAACGGCAGCCTGTTCTACAGCGGAGCCGGAACCGGGTCGCTCGCGGTCAACGGCTCCAAGTACAACTTCGTCCCGTCCGCCTCCTGGCCGACCATCGACACCAACTTCTATTACGCGAATTCCACGTACATCTCCACCACCACGCAGAGCATCGTGTTCAACTCGACCGGGTCGTTCACGGTCGTGGGCGGCGCGTCCTACGGCATCCCGGCCACCGGCGCCATCCTCTACTGCAGCGCCTGCAACTTCACGCTCAGCGGCGTGGTCAGCGGGCGCGTGACGGCGGTGGCCGCGGGCTCCTCGGGCTCGGGCGCCCAGGGCAACATCACGGTGAAGAACGGCCTGTACTACGCCGGGGCCAGCTCCATGTCGGCCACGGCCGCCAACTCGTTCGCCGCCATGGCCAGCAACACCATCGCGTTCACGCGCGCCTCGGGCAACATGCTGGCGACGGGGACCTATTTCGTCCAGAACGGCACCACGAACATGCGCGCCACCGGCGCGGCCGGAGCCACGTTCTGGCTGAACGGAGTGCGCACGCAGGGCATGAGCGTCTCGGGATTCAACGGCGGATTCACGCTTTCCTACGACGCGAACCTGGTCGCCTATCCGCCTCCGGGACTACCGGAGACGCCGATGCTGGTCAATTACCGCGTTCACTGAGCGCGGTGGCGGAAGCGGTAGATGTAATAGATGGCCAGACCCAGCATCCACCACGCCACCAGCAAAGCCGCGATCAGGCGCCCGGTCCAGGGATTGGGCGGACGGGGCGGCTCCCCCGACTCCAAGGCCTTGAGCGCTTCCAGCGCCTCGCGCTTCTCCTTCTCCTGGCGCTCGCGCCACTTGGCGAAGAGAAGCCCGCAGGAAGCGCACTCCGTCGCGCCGTTGCCGGCGGCGGCCGCGCAATTCGGGCAGTTCAAGGCCTGGCGGGAAGCGGCGGCGTCGGTCCGTTATCCGGCGTTCCGTCGGGTCCGATCGGACGCGGCAAGGGAGGAATCGTCCGACGGGGCGCCGCCGGCGCGGTCTCTTCCGGGGCCGTCGCGACGGGAGCCTTATGGCGCAAGAGAGCGGCGAATCCCCACAGGAACACGATCACGCCCACTCCCAGCCCCGCGACCAGCAGAAGCTTCTCGACGGGAAGGCCCGGCTCCGGCGGCGGATTTCGGCTCATGAATTACCTCCCGGTGCTTCCGAAGCCGCCCGCGCCGCGCAACGTCTCGCCCAGGTCCTCGGTCTCGACCGGCGCCGGCGTCGCGATGGGGATCACCAGCATCTGGGCGATGCGCTCGCCCTTCTTCACGGCCTGAGGCGCGGTGGAGATGTTCCAGACCACGACTCCGATCTCGCCCCGGTAGCCCGCGTCGATGACGCCGCCCGCGGTCTTGAGGCCCCGCTTGGCCAAGGACGAACGGTCGCAGACCAGGCCCACGTGGCCGGCGGGAATGGCGACGGCCACGCCGGTGC
>JAGWMT010000229.1 GCA_028871595.1 Elusimicrobiota bacterium | reverse complement strand
GGAAGGCGCGACGCTCACGTTGCGGCAGATGGGCATCTTGCGGGATCGCACGGGTCACGCCTACCAAGTGACGGCCGACGGAGGCTTCCTCATCATGACCGGAAGCGTCGAAGGCGCGCGGATCTATCGGGCAAATCCGAAACAAGAGCTCATCGCCGCCGTTTCGAAGAAAACGGGATTCGCGCCGGTCGCCATCCCCGCGGCCGACGCCCAGCGCGAACTCGACGCCGAGTTCGCCTTTTGGGCCGCTATCGCCGACGCCCCTTAAACAGGCGTAAAAACGGGAGGGCGCGCCTTCCTTTCTGTTTCAGCCGCCGGGACCCTGCTCGCCTAGGCCCTTCGCCCTGGGACGGATCTGCATCCCGCTCGATCCTGCTCATACGGATATTCCCGGCTGTTGCAGGGAAGGCTTCCGCGACTGACCCTCGCTCTCCACAAAAAAGCGTGAGCCGTCAGAACATCTTGAAAGCAACTGGCAAGGCGAAGGCGAACAAATTGCTCGTCAGGTGGGCGGCGATCGGCGCCAGGAGCGTTCCATCCCACTCGAGCAAGCCGGCGCAGACAATCCCCAGGCAAACCAACCCTCCAAACTCGAAAAGATTGAACGGCCGTCCCCCGAGCCAGGAGAAATGCGCCGTAGCGAAGACCAGCGCTGAAAGCGGCAGAGCCACCCTTCGGCTGAAGCGCTTCTTGAGAACGGCGTAGACAAGGCCCCGGTAGAATATCTCCTCGAACACCGCGCCGTACGTCCACGTGCCGAGGAGGACATTGAAGGCGGGGGCCGTCGTCAACCGCCCCCACTCGGCGGCGGGGCCGATCGAGAAATGAGGAAGCCGCTGGAAGAACACGACGGCGGGAAGATTCCTGGCGATTCCCCAAACCGGAACGTACAGCCCGCCCGCGACGGCGCCGGCGAGCAGACGAACGGACCAGGTGCGCGGCCGCTTCCAGCCGATGGCGCCGGGCTCCAACTGGTAAAGGCGGAGACCGATCACGGCCAGGACACCCAGCGCCAAAGTCGAGAAAACACCGACCGTCAGGTAGGAGTAGAACCAGGCTAGGTCCAGGTCGAGGCCGCGGTCGGCTAGCACGTTGTAAAGGTACGGATATACGCGCTCCGCGAGAGGATTGACCGCCTGCGTCTCCAGCGCGATCAGCGCTGACAGCGGGAGAAGGAAGACGACGCCCCGGCGGAGTCCGCTGATGGACTCCGCCGGGACCTTCCAAGATCGCACAGAGGTCATCGGATCCTCAACGGCCCACCGGCCTCATGGGCGGCGTCCAGCGCGGCGGCCGCGCCGCGCCGCCGCCGTTGTTGCTGGGCGGAAGGCTGTTGCCGCCGGTATAATTATCGCCGTTCGTGACGGTGCCTGAGCTGTTTCTCACGGTTTCCGCGTCGCGTCGACGTGCCTGATCATCTTTCCAGCCTCTCTCGACATCTCCATCATGCTGCGGATTGTTCCGCGCGGAATTCGGATCCGTATGCTCATCCCCTGAACCGCTCGCCAGAACCACCCGCGGCCCCTTGCCGCGGCTCAGGAGTAAACCACTCAGCGCGAGCATCCCCGCGCCGAAAAGCCCCCATGAAGGGCCCCGGCGGGACGTCTCCGCCGACATCTCCGGAGCCGGGACGAAACCGACGACGCGGCGCGCCGACGCGCCGGAATCAGCCGAGAAGGACGCCGCCGCCGCGATCGGGGCCGCCGCGGAACGTCCCGCGTACACCGCGCCTTCGTTGGACGCCTTTACCGACATGTTATCAAACAAGGAGTTCAGGACTTCCTGCTTTGCCGCGGATTTCCCTTCGTTTAGAGTCTCCTTTTCGATCCCATAGCGGCGGGCGAGGCCGCCACCGTTGCGGCAGTCGTCCCACCAGCATGGATTCGGCCGCGGCTGGCGCCGCGACGAATCGCCGCAACCGCCGTCCAAGCACGGGACCGGGTCCGGCTTAACGGCCGGCGGGTCGCTCGGCACGCGTTCGCATCCAGCGTCGAACGGCGGACGCCCCACGCCCAGTTCGGGCTCCGGCATCGGTTTCTCGACGCACGGCAGGACGGACGTTCCGAACTGCGCGCGCGTCACCGAAGGCGCCGCGCCCACCTGCGCACGTGCCGGCGCGGAAAGCGCCGCTACCGTCGTCAAAATGGCCATCATCATCATCATCCTCATCTCACACCTCCAGGTCCTGTCTGCGGGATCGCCCCGAAGGCGCCCGCTCCATGGCGGGAGCAATTTTAATGCCAATCGAGCATTCTCAATCGAGAATTTATTGGTTATAATGAAAATCGCATGGACCAACACACGATCCTCGTCGTCGATGACGACCCCCTCGCCCGCAAGATCATGGCCGCGCAGTTGGCCGGGCACGACGTCGAATTCGCGGAGGACGCCGCGCGGGCGCGCAAGAAACTGGCCGCCACCAAGCCCGACCTGTGCTTCATCGATCTGTCCCTCGGAGAAGGGGACGATTGCTCGGGGCTGGACCTGATCCCCCTGGCCGCTGCCCAAGGAGCGTATTCCGTCGTGATGTCCGGGCACGACTCCGAGAAGTTCGTCGAGCGCGCCTACGAACTGGGGTGCGACGACTTCTACTCCAAAGGCAACGAGGAGCTAAACGTGGGCTCGGTGCTGGCGAGATTCCGCGAGCGGCGCGAGTTGTCTCAGGACGACCGCCTGTTCGCCGCGCGTTTCGTCACCCACGACGAAGAATCGCAGCGTTCGATCCGGGAGGCGATGAAGTACGCGGCGTCCGAACTTCCGATCCTCATATTAGGACCGTCCGGGACAGGAAAAACCCGTCTGGCCAAGCTGATCCACGACCGCTCCCGGCGGACCGGAGAGTTCGTCGCGATCAACTGTTCGGCCTACACGGAGGATCTACTCGAAGCTGAGTTGTTCGGCTATCGCAAGGGCGCTTTCACTGGCGCCGGCGACAGCCGCAAGGGCAAGCTGCTCCTCGCCGACAAGGGGACGCTTTTCCTGGACGAGATCGGCGCTATGAGCCTCAACATGCAGACGAAGCTACTCAAGGCCATCGAGGAGCGGCAGTTCTATCCCCTCGGCTCCGACCGCCCCGAGACCTCCCGCTTCCGCATCGTCAGTGCGACCTTGGAGGATTTGCAGTCGCTGATCAAGGCGGGACGCATGCGCTTCGACTTCTTTCAGCGCATCCACGGCCTCACCATCGAGCTCAAGCCGCTGTCCCGACGCAAGGACGACGTGCTCCCGTTGATCGCCCACTTCACGCACGGCGGCCGCAAGCTCGGCTTCACGGCCGAGGCAAAGGCGCGCCTGCTCGAGTACGCGTGGCCCGGGAATGTCCGCGAGCTCAAGAAGTTCGTCGAACTGCTCTCCGCCGGCCACGAAGGCCGCGTCGGCCGCGAGGCGTTGGACCGACTGCTGCAGACCGCGCGCGCGGGGATAGCCGGCGTCGAGTTCCTGACCGGCGAACAGTACCGCTTGGCCAAGGAGCAGGGCCTGGACGCCGCGGTCGAGCTATTCATTGACGAGGCCGTCGCGCGCAGCCTGATCGAGAACTCCGGCATGAAGACGAAGGTGCTCAAGGACCTGAACATCTCCACGCGCCTGCTCTACGCGTCACTGGAAAGGAACGGGCGATGAGTCCCGAGAAACCCACCCCGGCGGAGAAACTCGTCCACGACGTCAACTCCAAGGGCTCCGGCCTGCGCTCCGCGGCGGCGATGCTGAAAAACGCCACGGACGCCGAGGCCGGGGAACTGCTGACGATGATGACCGCGCAAGCCCGCAGCCTCGTCGACGCCATCGACGCGTACCGCCGCGCGCGCGGACTCTGACCGATGGGGTCCCGGGCGTCGTTCCGGGCGCGGGGCTCGGTGCACGGCCAGCTGAAGCTGGCGAACCTGCTCACGCTGTCGGAAGAGGAGTTCTCCTCGCAGGTACTCGCCCTGGAACGCGACCCGATATTCGAGCGTCTGCTGACCTCCGGTGCGGTCTCCGTCGAGGCGTTCGAGGGGGCGCGATTCGCCTCCCGCCGGTTCGGAGGGTGGGGCCTGCGCACGTCGAGCGACGGGCTTCCGGAAGCGCTCGATTCCGGAAGCGCCCCGGTGAAGCTCATCGAAGGCATCGGCCAAGATCGCTTCGAGGAGTGCTTCTTGCGGGACTCCGCGATGACCGACACCGCGCGCGCCCGCGCCAGCGGAATTTCTCCCGCCGAGGCCAAGCTCCTGCGAGATTTCGTCGACCGCCTGTACATACAGGAGGAATTTTCGGCGGCGCCGTCGGAGAACCCCGCGCCGCGCGTCTTCAGCGCCGTGGCGGGCGTGGAGATCGTGAACGGAGAGCCCGCGCTGGCGTTCTTCAACAGGCCGATCTGGAAGGGCCGCTACCGCGTCCATGCCGATCGCTACGCTCTGCTGAAAGACGGGCTAACGCCGCGGGAGTCCGCGCGCATCGAGCGCCTTCTTCGCCGCCTCGAGTTCCTGGACCGCCGGAAGACGACGCTGTACCGGACGCTCGAAGAAGCCGTCCGCGCTCAGGCCGACTACCTTCGGACGGGAGACCCGGGACGCCGACGCGCGCTGACGCAGCGCGAGTTGGCCGATCGCGTGGACGCTTCTCCCAGCACGCTCAACCGCCTGATCGCGAACAAATCCGTCCAATTACCTTGGGGCATCGAGGCTCCGTTGCGCGTTTTCGTTCCCAGTTCGAAGACCCTTCTCAGGGACCGCCTGAATGATCTGGCCACGACCATGCCCGGAGCCTCGGACGAAGCGCTTGCCGGCGCGCTCGAGAGAGAGACCGGCACGCGCCTGTCGCGCCGTTCGATCGCGCAATATCGCCACGACCTCGGATTGGGCCGCCGGGGCCGGCGGCACTGAAATTGCTTGCGGCCGGCGACTTCGACGCCGCCGTTCTGGACTGGGACCTTCCGGACGCCGACGGACTCTCGTTGCTGGCGCCGCTGCGCGCCAGCGGCGTACTCGTGTTGATGGCCAGCGGTCGCGCGCAGGCGGCCGACCGCGCGCTGGCCCTTGGTTCCGGCGCCGACGACTACCTCTCAAAACCTTTCTCCGCCGCCTCCCTCATCGCGCGCCTGCGCGCCTTGCTTCAGGCCTAACCCCCGTCATCGCCCGGTCGCGGACCGCCGCGGATTTTGAAACGGCATAAAAATTGCTCCTCGACTGGTGTCGGTCATACCACGAATCCTGGAGATTTAAAATGAAACTGATGCCTTCACTGTCCCTTCTCGCGCCTCTCGTGTTCTGTCTTCCCGCCTTCTCGCAGACCGCCGCCGTTTCCGGAACGCCGAGACAAATCGCCGCGCAGAACGCGCTGATGCCTTGCGGCAGGCTCCCCCGAGCCTGGGTCGAGAATCACCCTCAGTTCGCTTTTCCGAACGCGAGCGACGACGCGGAAGACTGCGGTCGCGGCACCCCGAACC
>JAGWMT010000228.1 GCA_028871595.1 Elusimicrobiota bacterium | reverse complement strand
GGAGCGCTGCATCCTTTTCGACAACGTCACCGTCGGCGAGGGCGTCCAGCTCAACAACTGCATCATCGGGCCCAACGGCAACGTGAAGGAGAACATCTCCGTGTTCGAGGCCGCCGTTCTCAATATCCGGCAGTGAACCTCGCCTCCTTGATCCTCCACGTCGCGCTTCACATGGAGATCCTGGACGTCAATATCGCGTTCGTGTCGCGGCTGCTCGGCGCGGCCGAAGGCGTGTACGTGGCGAGCGCCCTGGTTCTGACCATCATGATCGTGGACGGCGTCGGCTTCCGGACGGCGCTCAAGCGCCTGATCGGGAAGATGCTGCTGTACTGCGTCGTTCTGGACGGCTCGATCATGATCATTCCCGCGTTGTGGGGAATCGGGATGCTCCTGATGATCCCGCTTATCACCCAGCTTCGCAGCGGGTTCGAATTCATTTTTTTCGGCTTCATGGTCGTCGGAATCCCCTTCTTGCTTCTTTTCGCGTCGGTCATCCTGTCCGCGATCCTGTTCCTCGGCCTGGTCAGCGCGGTCTATCTCGAGGAAACCTGGAAGAACCCGGCCATCCGCGCGCGGATCGAGTCGTACTTTCCCGGCCTTCTCGACGGCCCGGACGGGGCAGGCCCGCCCGCGGCCTCGGCGCTGCAGTGAGCGTCCGCCGGCCGTGAAAATGACGACGTCCCGCCTGGACCTGCGTCCCATCCGTCTCTCCGACGCGACGTTCGTTCACGACATGGCGGCCCGTCCCGGCGTCGCCGTTCCCGCGGGGTACCCAACGCCGTCGTCCCTGCGGGACAGCCGCGCCCGCGTGGCCCGTTTCGTCGCGGCCTGGCGCAAGAAGACGCCCACCCACATGACCTTCTCCATCCTCCGCCGCTCCGACGGCGCCTGGCTGGGCCTGGCGAACCTGCGCTGGCCGCACGGGGGAGTGGGGGAATTGGGCTACAGCCTTCACCCCGACCATTGGGGGCAAGGCTACGCCTCCGAGGCCGTGAAATTCCTGGTCCGCCTGGCCTTCGACGAATTCGGCGCCCACCGCGTCCAGGCCACCTGCTGGGTCAAGAATCCCCGGTCCGCAGGCGTCCTCAGGAACGCCGGCCTTAAGAAGGAAGGCACGCTCAAGGGCTACCTCAAGCGGGGCCGCGTGGTACGCGATGAGTTCATGTTCGGTCTGGCGCGAAAAGATCGCTGACAACTGTCCCCGGGGACAGTCGCCTTGTGAATTCCGTGGATAACCCGGCCCTAGCGCTCCGTCGAGAAATTGGTATAATCACTCATCCTGCCGTCGGCGGCCCAAGCCGCCCAAAGCACGGCAGCGGAGGACACACCACATGCAGCGCAAGGGCAAGTACTTCTTCAATTCCGAGTCGGTGACCGAAGGCCATCCCGACAAGGTCTGTGACCAGATTTCCGACTCCGTCCTGGACGCCGTGCTGGCCGTGGACCCCACCGCCCGCGTCGCCTGCGAGACGTTCGTCGCCCGCGGCCTCGTCATCGTCGGCGGCGAGATCACCACGAAGGCCATGCTCGACGTGGACGCCCTCGTCCGCTCGGTCGTCAAGGACATCGGCTACACCCGCCCCGAGTACGCGTTCGACTCCGCCTCCTGCGCCGTCCTCAACGCCATCGGCCGCCAGTCCCCCGACATCGCCCAGGGCGTGGACACCGGAGGCGCCGGCGACCAGGGCATCATGTTCGGCTACGCCTGCCGCGAGACCGACGAGCTCATGCCGCTGCCCATCATGCTGGCCCACAAGCTGGTCAAGCGCCTGGCCGACGTGCGTCGCTCCGGCCAGCTCCCGTACCTCGGGCCCGACGGCAAGTCCCAGGTCTCCGTGGAGTACCTGGACGGCCGCCCCGTCCGCGTGGACACCGTGGTCCTCTCCACCCAGCACGGCCCCGAGATCCTGGACAAGTCCGGCGACCAGATCACCGAGAAGGCCCGCAAGGAGATCATCGACGTCATCATCCGGCCCGTCCTGGGCAAGCGCCTGATCGACGACAAGACCCGGTTCCTGGTCAACCCGACCGGCAAGTTCGTGGTCGGCGGCCCCGCCTCCGACACCGGCCTGACCGGCCGCAAGATCATCGTGGACACCTACGGCGGCCGCGCCCCGCACGGCGGCGGCGCGTTCTCCGGCAAGGATCCGACGAAGGTGGACCGCTCCGCCTGCTACATGGCGCGCTACATCGCCAAGAACGTGGTGGCCGCGGGCCTCGCCGAGGAGTGCACGGTCCAGCTCGCCTACGCCATCGGCGTGGCGGAGCCCGTCGGCGTCTACTTCGACACGCACGGCACCGGGCAGGCCGACGAGGCCCGCATCGAGGCCGCGGTCCGCAAGCTGTTCCCCATGACGCCGAAGGGCATCATCGAGACGCTCAAGCTGCGCCGCCCCATCTATCGCCAGACCGCCGCGTACGGCCACTTCGGCCGCACCGAGAAGGGTTTCGAGTGGGAGAAGACCGACAAGGCCGCGGCCCTGCGCGAGGAAGTCCTCGGCAAGGGCGCGAAAGCGAAGAAGGTCCTCGCCCTCGCCTAACAAAGACGGCCGCAAGGAAAGGCCCTCGTCCTCACGGACGGGGGCCTTTTTCATTATGTAGAATCGCCTCATGAACAAGACCGTGGCTTCCGCCGCCGAGGCGGTCCAGAAGATACCCGACGGCGCGACCATCCTGGTCGGCGGCTTCGGCGTGTGCGGCCTGCCGGAGAACCTCCTCAAGGCCCTGCTCGCGGCGGGACCCAAGAATCTGACGCTCGTTTCCAACAACGCCGGACTCGACGAGTTCGGCATCGGCACCTTGATCCGCAACGGCCAGGTCCAGAAGATGATCATGTCCTACGGCGGCGAGTGCAAGGCCTTCGAGGAGATGGCGCTGGACGGCCGCCTGCAGGTCGAGTGGAACCCGCAGGGCACCTTGGCCGAGCGCATCCGCGCCGGCGGCGCCGGCATCGCCGGCTTCTTTACCCCTACCGGGTACGGGACCCCGGTCGCCGAAGGCAAGGAGACGCGGCAATTCGACGGCCGCTGGCACGTGTTCGAACGCGGCCTGAAGGCCGACTTCGCTCTGATCAAGGCGTGGAAGGGAGACGTCCTGGGCAACTTGGAATACCGCAAGACCGCGCGCAATTTCAATCAGGTGATGGCGACCGCCGCGGCCGTCGTCTTGGCCGAGGTCGAGCAGCTCGTCGAGACGGGCGGCCTGCATCCGGATCATATCCACACCCCGGGCATCTACGTGGACAATGTGCTTCTCGGGCCGAAGTACGTCAAACCGATTGAAAAACTCACCGTGAGGAAGGCCGCCGCCCATGTCTGATCCCAAGGACGCGCGTCTCGTCATCGCCAAGCAGGCCGCGAGCCTGCTCAAGGACGGCAACTACGTCAATCTGGGCATCGGCATCCCCACTTTGATCCCAAGCTTCCTGTCGAAGGACGTGGAGATCACCCTTCACACCGAAAACGGCATGCTGGGCTACGGCCCTTACCCGCATGAGGGCGAGCAGGACGCCGACCTGATCAACGCCGGCAAGGAGACCATCACCGAGCTTCCCGGCTGCTCCTACTTCGGCTCGCACGACTCGTTCGCCATCGTCCGCGGCGGACACCTGGACGCCACCGTCCTAGGCGCCATGGAGGTCTCCGCCGACGGCGACCTGGCCAACTGGATGATCCCCGGCAAGAAAGTGAAGGGCATGGGCGGCGCCATGGACATGGTGGCCGGCGCCAAGAAGGTCATCGTCGCCATGGAGCACGCCACGAAGGACGGCAAGCCCAAGATTCTCCCCAAATGCACTTTGCCGCTGACCGGCAAGGGCGTGGTCAGCGTGATCGTCACGGAGTTGGCCACGTTCGACGTCGGCACGGACGGCCTCGTCCTGACGGCGCTGCATCCCGACGCGACGGTGGACAAGGTCAAGAGCCTCACCGGCGCGCCCTTCAAGGTCGCTCCGAACCTCGCGTCGTACGCCCGCTAGAGGGAACATTCCACCCTCCGCGGGGTTCCAACCCTTGTCCGAGCAAGAGTTCCTGGATCAGAACGCCGCGCTGGTCTTCAACCTGGCGTTGCGCCTGACCGGAAACCGAGCGGACGCGGAGGACCTGGCGCAGGACGCTTTGCTGCGCGCCATCAAGGCCCTGCCCCGGTTCCGGGGCGAGAGCCTGGCGTCGACCTGGGCTTACCGCATCACGGTCAACGCGTGGAAGAACCGGGTCCGCGCGGAGAAACGAAGGGCATTTTGGCGAACCGTCACCCTGGGATTGATCTCCGGGGACGACGGCGAGGAGGAAATCCGGGACGTCAACGCCGAGGAGCCGCCGCTGGACGCGGACCTGGTCAAGGCGGAGAAGGCCGCGGCGGTGCAGAAGGCCTTGATGACGCTGGACGGCGACGACCGCGCCATAGTGGTGCTGCGCGAGCTCGAGGAAAGATCGTACGAGGAAATCGGCTCCATGCTGGGACTTCCGCAAGGCACCGTGAAATCGCGTTTGTTCCGCGCGCGCGCGAAGCTGAAGGGGCTTTTAAAGGAAACGGCGGCGGCGATATGATCAACGACGAGACTCTCGAACTCCTTTCCACCTATCTCGACGGCGCCTTGACCGAGGCCGAGCGTCTGGCGTTGGAGGCCCGGTTGGCCGCTTCGGCGGATCTGCGCCGCGAATTGGAGTCCCTGCGCGCCGCGTCCCTGGCCGTCAAGAGCCTTCCCCGGGAGCCACTCCCGTCCGGCTTTCTGGCCCGCCTGCAGGCCCGCCGCGCGCGCGGCGACGCGCCGCGCCAGGACTGGGTTTTCCTGCCGCCGATGATGCGGCCCGTGGCGCTCGCGCTCTCCTGCGGCGTCGTCGCGCTGCTCATCTGGGACAAGGTCGCGGTGCCGCCTCCCGAACCGATGCGCCACAGCGAGAACGAGGCGAAAGTCGCGCCGACGGTGGACGGCCCCGTCGCTCCGTTCGACGTCAGCCGACGCGCCGCGGGACTGGCCGGCGCCCGCGACGCCTCCCAGGATTTGGACGGCTCGGGAACGACGGTGGTCGGACCCGTCCCCGAGGATGTCCAAAAAGGAGAAGTGCTCCCCCGGCTGACCGATCAACTCGCCCCCCCCGCGGCGCCCGCCGCGGCGGCGAAAAGCGCGGCGACGGGCTCCGTCAGCGGAATCCGCGGCGGCTCCGGCCGGGCCGCGGGCCGCCCCTTATTGGCCGCCGGCGCCGCGGGCGGCGGAGCGGCGGAACCCGTTTTGACCGACCGCACCCGGATCACGATGACGGAGGAGGAGCGCTCCGCCCGTAACGAGCGGATGTTCGATTATATCGAGAGCCAGAAGAAGAAAATGGGCATCGCCCAGGTCCTCCCGCACGGCGCGCGCCGCCCGCGCCCCGCGGCGGCTGCCGCGCCGGCCCTTTCCGCGCCGACTCCGAACCTGCTCAAGAACGTCCGGCGC
>JAGWMT010000227.1 GCA_028871595.1 Elusimicrobiota bacterium | reverse complement strand
GGACCGGATCGGCCGCATCAAGGCCAACGCGGAGAAGGCGGTCGCTTCTCTTGAGTCCGACGGCTGGGCCGCCGCGCTCGGCGACGTGGACAAGCTGGTGGCCGATAACCGCGACCTCAAGGCCAACCTGACCCGCGACGTGGAGGACTACGGCCGCACGCCGTTCCGCATCGCCGACGCGCGCGTGGTCCAGCCCCGCTGGCGCGAGATGATGGACGACGCGGCCGTGAAGTGGGCGCCGTCCTTGGCCTACTCCCGCGACGTGGCGCGGCGCCGCGGCTCGCTGGCCCGCCTGCTGTCGGTGTTCGGCATGATCTCCGCCGGCGACGCCGACGGCGCGCATGTCGCCATCGTCAACGAAAACGGCGGGCGCTGATGACCGACGTTTTTCTCCGGTCCCTGCCCGCCTTCCGCGCTCTTCCCGGGCCCGCCTTGGCCGGGATCGCCGGCAAGATGCGCCTGCGCCGCTACCGCAAGGGCGAGACCGTCTTCGCCGAGGGCGACGCGCCGGACGCGGTTTACCTGCTGAAGACGGGGCTGGTCAAGGCGGTGAAGCGGTCCGCCTCTCCCCCGGCCGCGCTTGAGATCGTCGCGCCGGGCGGCTTCTTCGGGATGATCGCGGTCATGGACGGGAAGCCCTACCCGGTCAGCGCCGTCGCCCTCGCTCCCTGCGAGGCCTACCGCATCCCCGCGCGGGACTTCGCCGCGCTGGCCGACGCGCAGCCGCGCTTCTCCCGCCACGTCTACGCCTGGCTGGGCGACCACCTCCGCCGGGCGCAGGCCCTGCGCGCGCTCGCCTCCGAGCCCGTCCCGCGCCGGATCGCCCACGTCCTGGGCGTCCTGGTCGAGTCCATGGGTCCCGTCCTGCCGGTGCGCCGCGAGGACGTGGCCCAGATCGCCGGCTGCACCAACGAGACCGCCATCCGCGCCTTGGCGGATTTCCGAAAGAACGGATTGGTCTCCACCGGCTGGAAGCGCGTCACCATCCTGGACCGGAAACGCCTGGAAGCCCTCGCCGCCGGGCGCGAGTAATCCTGACCGATTGGTCGAACTTACTCTGGAGTAAGTCATCATCCCCCGCGCGCCCATACCTGCGCCCGCGCATGTTTTTCGGCGCCGCCCCGCGCTACAATCGGTTCTATGCGGAAGATGCTCCCGCGCGAGCACGGCTCCTGGGCGGTCCTGTTCGCCGCGTCGCTGACGGCGGGCTACCTCCTCCCCGCATGAAGCTCCCTCGCCTGCTGGCCGCCGCCGCCGCCGTGGGGCTGGCCACGGGCGCGGCCTCGGCGCTGTTCCTGATGCTATACGAAGCCGTCCGCTTCTGGCCGGCCGAGCCGGGCCGGACGGTGTTGCTCGGCGTCGTCCTGACGCGCCCGCTGCTGGTCGCGCTCCCGGCGCTGGGCGGCCTGCTCTGCGGTCTGATCGTCGCGCGCTTCGAGCCCGCCGCGCGCGGCACCGGTACGCCCGAGTTGCTGCACGCCCTGCGCGCCAAGGGCCCGCCGCTGCGCGCGCGCTACGCGGCGTGGAAGACCTTGGCCAGCGTGTTCACCGCCTGCTCCGGCGGCGCGGCCGGCCCCGAGGCGCCCATGGTCACCTGCGGCGCGGGCATCGCGGCCTGGACGTCGCGGCGGCTGAAGGTCTCCGCCCGCGCCGAGCGCACGCTCACCGCCGCGGGCGCGGCCGCGGGCTTCGCCGCCGTGTTCGACGCGCCCGTGGCGGGCGCGCTGTTCGCGCTGGAGGTCCTGCTCCGGGAGACGTCTCCGCGCGCGGTGTCCGCCGTGCTGGTGGCCGCGGCGGCGGGCACGGCCGCGGCGCGCGCCGTCCTGGGCCCGCGCGAGTCCCTGCACGCCGTCGCGACCGGCGCGGCGCCGCGCTCGCCGGGGGCGTTGGGCGTCTACCTTCTCCTCGCCGGCGCGGCGGCGCTGTTCTCGAAGCTGTTCATCGAGACCGCCATCCACGTGGAGAAGGCCTTCGACCACGCGCTCAAAAGCGCGCCCGCGCGCGCCGCCGCCGGCGGCCTGCTGCTGGGCCTGCTGGGCCTGGTCGTGCCGCAGGCGCTGGGCAACAGCCACCCCGACCTTCCGCGCCTATTCTCCGCGGAGTCGGCCGCGCCGCTGGCCGCCGCCTCCCTTTTGATTCTCCTGCTGGGAAAGACGTTGGCCTGCCCGTTGACCGTGGGCTCCGGAGGCTCGGGCGGGATCTTCATTCCCTACCTCTTCATGGGGGCCGCCTTGGGCGGCGTCGTCGCGCGCCTCACCCACGCGCCCGCCGCGGGCGTCATGCTGGCGGGGATGGGCGCCGTGTTCGCGGCGGTCACTTTGGCTCCGTTCACCGCGGTCGCCTTGGTGCTGGAGCTCACGCGCAACTGGAGCATGGCCCTGCCCCTGGCCTTAACGGTGGCGGCGACCGTGGCCGCGGCGCGCGCGGTCGAGCCGGAGAGCCTGGACACGCGCAAGCTTCTCAAAAGAGGCGTCAATCTTCGCGCCTCGACCGACGGCTGGGCCGTGGACTCGCCGGACTGACCGGGTTAATCCGCGTACTGCTCGCAGCGGATGGGGCCGTCGGCCTTATAAATCCACGGTCCCCGCGCCGGGCGCGTCACGATCTCGGGCTTGGGCGGGTTCATGTCGGTCATGTTCGTGTGGAACACGTAGCGCACGCGCACCGACGACGGCGAGACGCCCGCCTTTGGGGCGATGGCGGCGATGTCCAAATGGACGTGGCACACCTCGTTGGGGTGGGTGGCGAAGGCCGGGGCCGACAGCGCGGCCAACGCGAGAGCGACGAGCGGCAGAAGATTTTTGTTCATCTCCTTATTATCCCTCCGCGACGGTCAAACCACGAGGGTCTCCCGGCCCTATCGCGGGGCCACTTTACCCGGTTTAGGCCGACGGGCGCAGCGCGGGGATGAGGGCTTTGATGCGCGGGAGGGCTTCCTCGGCCGCGCGCTCGCCGGCCTGGATGATCTCCTTGGCGCGGTGCAGCTCGGTCCAGGAGAAGCCCTTGAGGTCCGGGTGCAGCACCACGTCGGCCATCTCCAGGCGGGACTGGGCGACCTCGTACTCCATGGTGTAGATCATGTTGAAGAACACGTCGATGATGTGCGGATTCTTGAGCAGTTGGGGCGTGGCGGCCTGGCGCAAGGTCTCCAGGCTCATGGCCTGCTCCAGCAGGGGCTTGGCCGATTCGCCCTGCTTGCGGTGGGGCCGGTCGCCGGCGGGCATGGTCAGGTTGACCGCGATCATCACGTCGGCGCCCAGGTCGGCCAGCACGCGGGTGGGCACGGGATTGACCAAGCCGCCGTCCACCAGGTAGCGCCCGTTCAAATGAATGGGCACGAAGATGATGGGCAGGCCGCACGAGGCGCGGATGGCCTCCGCCACGCGGCCGGACTTGAGCACCACCTCCTCGCCCGTCTCGATGTCGGCGGCCACGCAGGCGAAGGGGATGTCCATGTCCGAGAACTCGCGCGAGCCCATGTAGGAACGGATGAAGCGCAGCAAGGTCTCGCCTTGAAACATCCCGGAGCGCAGGACGGTCAGGTCCCAAAAAAGATTCTCGTACACCCAGCTCTTGTCGATGCGCACGGCCATGGCCTCGATCTCTTCCGGCTCGTAGCCGGCGGCGTAGCAGCCGGCGATGAGCGAACCCATGGACGTCCCCGCGATCATGTCCACGGGGATGCCCTCGCGCTTGAACACCTTCAGCACGCCGATGGTGGCGTGCCCCAGCGCCGCGCCGGTGCCCAGGGCCAGGCCCACGCGCACGCCGCCCAGCCGCCGGGCCAGCCGGGCGATGGCGGGCCGGCATTTCTTCTCCCCGGCCAAGGCGACGTCGGCCTTGCCGCCGCCCACGAAGGACTCGGTGACGGCCTCGCTCCACGGGATGAGTTCGCGCTCGGAACCGATGAGCAGGGGGGCGTCCTCGGGCTCGAGATCCCCGATCCACAGGCGCAGGAGGCGCCCGGGCTCCGGCGCCAAGGGCGGGACCTCCACCTCCATGTGGCGGAACTGGGGGCGCATGGAGTCGCAGCCGGCCATGAGGACGCGGTCGGCCTCGGACAGGGCGGCGCGCTCCACGTCGCCGCGCTCGCCGCCGGACAGGCACACCAAGGCGAAGTCATGTCCGCCGCGCAGGGAGTTCAAAAACAAGTACAGGGACCCGAACAGTCGTCCGCCCAGCGCGGCGGGCGACACGGACAAGACCTTGAACCCGGCGGGATGATCCTGGGCCAAGGCGGAGATGGCGGCGGGGTCGCGCAGGTTGACGGCGCGCAATTCCTCCTCGCCCACCACCTTGGGCTCAAGTCCGCCGGCGCGGGCCACGGCGCCGGGCTCGGGCGAGAGGTCCACCAGCAGGACGCGCTTCTTGGTCTGGGCGGCCAGCTCGAAGCCCAAGGTCCAGCCCAGCAGGGCGCGGTCGTGTCGGGGAATGGCGGGATCCAAGACGATCAAATGGGCGTCGCTGCCGGGGCGGGAAGGCGCGGCGGTCTGGGCGATGAGGCGCTGGGCCAAAATGCGGGACAGGTGCAGCAAAATAGTGGGGTGGTCGCGGAGGATCTCCTCGAAATCCTTGCGGGGAAGCTTGAGGATGTCGCTGGTGGCATCGAGCTTCACCGTTGAGGTGCGCGGGATGCCGGTGAGGAGTCCGGTCTCTCCGGCCACGTCGCCGCGTCCCAGGAAGGCGACGACGCTCTCGACTCCGTTCAAGGTCCTCAGTCTTCGGGCCTGTCCGGAGACGACCAGGTACATGGCGTCGGGGTCGTCCCCCTCGCGGAAGAGGGCGGCGCCCTTGGGCAAAGACAGGGGCTGGAGGCGGGCGGCGATTTTCCCCAGATCCTCCGACGACAGGCCGGCGAACAGGGGAATGCGCTTGAGGTAGGGCTCCAGCGCGGGGATTTCCTCGGGCTTCAACGAGCTCCCTTCCGCACGGCGCAGGCCAGGAGGCCGATGATGGTCTTGGAATCCTTTATTCTTCCGTCCAAGGCCATGGCGAGGGCCTTCTTGTAGGGCACGGAGACGCACTGGAGAAACTCGTCGTCGTCGGTGTTCATGGGGCCGGGTTTCAGGTCGGTGGCCACGTACAGGTGTAGGACTTCGTTGGCGAAGGCGGGGGTGGGCCAGTAGTTCACCAGTGGTTTGATCTTCATGGCGGTGTAGCCGGTCTCTTCTTTGAGCTCGCGCTTCACGCAGGCCAGGGGGTTTTCGCCTTTATCCAGTTTTCCCGCCGGGAGTTCGAGGGTGACTTCTTTAACGGGGTGGCGGTACTGGCGGACCATGATGACGGTGTCCTTGTTTAAAAACGGGACGATGCCGACGGCGCCGGGGTGGTCCAGGAATTCGCGGGTGGCCTTTTTCCCGTTGGGGAGTTTGACGGTGTCCACGCGGAAGTCGACTGCGCGGCCATGCCAGATCGTTTTTTTAGAGACAAACGTCTCGAT
>JAGWMT010000226.1 GCA_028871595.1 Elusimicrobiota bacterium | reverse complement strand
GATAAAGAATCGAGCGCCCGCGCGGGGGATGAAGCCGACAGAACGGCAACGAAGAGAAAGAAGACGGTTTTCATGAGGGGCGGTCCCGTCATTCTACACTCCACACGCGGGCATGACGAGAGTCGAAAGACCCACGCCGCCGCCCGCAAAAGACCTTAGGCTCCGTCCGGCGGGACGACCGTCTTCGGCGAGGGGGAATGCAGGAGCACCACGCCCGACAGCACCGCCAAAATGCCGACGATCTCGAACCGGTCCGGGACGTTCCGGAAAAATACGTAATCCCAGAATACCGCCACGATCGGCGCCAAGTAGGTCACCGCGCTGGCGCGCACGGCGCCCCACTCGCGGATCAGGTGGAAGTAGATCATGAAGGCGATCGCCGTGGAGAACACGCCCAGGTATATGATCGAGACCATGGCGGCGGGAGCGGCCAGGACGGCCGCCAAAGACGGCCACGGCTCCGCGGCGGCGGAGACGGCGAACAGGAACGCCAGGCTGGCGCAATGCTGATGGAAGATGTTCGCGCGGAAATCGGCCTTCGCCCCGCCCGACAGCAAAGAGCGGGTCAGCAAGGTGCCCACGCCGTAGCTGATGGCCATCAGGAACACCGCCGCCGTGCCCGCCAGCTCGGCGCGAGTCCCGGCGAACGTCAGCATGGGACTGCAGATCACGGCGATTCCGCCGAATCCCAGAAGCAGTCCCACGGTCTTGCGGGCGGTGAAGGTCTCCCCGGAACCGCCGAGCAGGCCCAGGACGAAGGCCCAGATCGGCACGGTCCCGTTGATGATGCCCGCCAATCCTGGGGAAATCTTCTTCTCCCCCCAGAACAGGAGCGCGAAAGGAAGGCCCTGAGCGAACAGGCCCGCCAACCACATGCGGCGCCGGGTGGCGAAAGGCACGCGCAGGTTTCTCTTTTCGTAACGAAAGAGGGCGCCCAGCACGGCCACTGCCAGACCGACGCGGAGCATGGCGCTGAACGCCGGAGGGAAGACGAGCACCGCGAACTTGATGGCGACGAAAGAGCCGCCCCAGAAGGCGGCCAGAAGACAGAAAAGCAGGATGTCCACGGATTTACGGGATACGGGCCGCTCCCTCCAACTCGAGAAGCCGCATCTTGCGCGCGGGACCCCAACGATACCCCCGGAGCGCGCCGTCCGATCCGACGACGCGGTGGCACGGGATCGCGACGGCGATGGAGTTCGTCGCGCACGCGCGCGCGACGGCGCGGGCGGCGCTGGGACGGCCGATGTCCCGGGCGACCTGGGCGTACGTCTTCGTGCGCCCCGCGGGGATATGCTGCAGCGCGGCCCAGACGAGACGTTGGAACGCCGTGCCGCGCGGATCGACCGCCACGCTCGACGCCGCGGTTTTCGCGCTCATGACGGACGACAGCGTGCGCCCGGTCGCCGCCGCGGCCTTGGCGTCGTGCCGCAGTGCCGCGCACGGAAAACGCGCGCGGAGACGTTTCTCCATATTTTTTCTCGAATCGCCCATATCCACGGAGCACAATCCCTTTGACGTGAAGGCGATCATCAACTCCCCGACCGGCGACGCGGCGTAACCGTAGGAGATCGTCTCGCCGGCGCCGCCTTTCGCGTAGGCACCGGGCGTCATGCCAAGATAACCCCGCGCGGCCTCATACAAACGGCTGGGCGAACCGAAGCCCGCCTCATACTGGGATTCGACGACGCCGGCGGAACGGACCCCGCGTTTGAACCGCTCGAAGCGCCGGGCGACCGCGTATTTTTTCGGGGTCGTGCCCGCGTGCCGCGCGAATAGGCGGCTCAACTTCGACGGCGCCACCTTCAATTCCCGTGCCACGTCGGCGATCAGGAGCCTCTCGTCCGTTTTGGCGCGCGCGACGATCATTCGGCACGCCTCGCGCACCAAGCTCGCCTCGGCTCCGGCGGCGTCGCGCGGCCGGCAGCGCAGACAGGCGCGATAGCCGGCGGCCTCCGCGGCGGCCGGACCGCGAAAGAACGACACATGGTCGCGCAGCGCGCGCCGGGAGGCGCACGACGGGCGGCAATACACGCCCGTGGTCTTCACGGCGAACACGAACAGCCCATCGGCGCCCGCGTCGCGCGTCGTCACCGCCGTCCATGCCATCTGTTGATCGATCTTCATGCCGTCAGATTATCAGGAAGCATCGCCGCTCTTCTTCCCGTTTCTTGCGCCGAATTTTTCCTGGTACGTCCACGCGACGATCCGGCTTCGTTTCTGGCCTTGCGCCATATCGATCGTCCGCCGCGAAACGGCGCCGGCCTTCGTCAGCGCCTTGGCGATCACCGGCAGATTCGATTCTTTTGAGATCAACGCCGAAAACCATCCGATGTTCGTCTTGCACGCCGCGCTTTCTTGAATCATGCGGCCGACGAACGCCGCTTCCCCGCCGGAAAACCACAGTTCGCCGCCTTGTCCGCCGAAATTTCGCCCCGACTCCGGACGCCGGTTTAAATTCGTCCATTTGCGCGGATTTAAGGGCGCCCGGATCGACGTCGCTTCCCGTGAACCGCCAGCCGTATTCCGCCCGGCCGATGATGGGATAAATACAATTCGCGCCGACGCCGACGTCCAAGATCCGCACCGCCTCGCCGCGAGCGCCGTTCAGAAGGTCGGCCAGATGATGGATGTAATCGGCGCGGCCGGGAATGGGCGGGCACAAATATCCGGCGGGGATTCCCCAATGCGCCACGTCGTAACATGACTTCAGAAGCGCGCGATTCAGAGCGAGAATCGCTTTCGGATCGGCGAAGTCGATGGACGATTCGCCGCGGGGCGTGACCCGGACGAAGGGCGCGAGCGCCGGACTGTCGTGCGCGAGCCGCTCGAAATCGTAGCGGTCACGGTGCCGATTTCGTTTATGAATATAAAGCCCCAAGCCGTCCATTGCGCTCGTCGGGAATCGAACCTGGATATCTGCCTTCGCAGGGCAGACGAATCGGGAATTTCCACGAAATTCGATCCCTTAAAGATTCTGGAATAATATGCATTTCTCGAAACCGCGAAATTAATTCCCGAATATTCGTCCGATTAAATTGTCCACTTTTTGTGCAGATTCAGACCGAAGCATCAGCTTGACGCGGCGATTCGCCGCGCGATGTCGAACCATCGATCAAGGCGGTCGCTTACGTCACGCCCAAAGCCCAAGTGACCCTCCAAGCCCGCCTGGAACATCTTGTCCGCCTGAAGTTTCTGGAACTCCGTGGCGAGATACTTCCGGACATCGGCCGGTGCCGCGAGGATCTTCCGTTCGGCATCCGGGCATCCGTCCAGAAGCGCGACGATGTCCTCAAGATCCTTGCTGCCCATGAAGTCGCCGTTGCCGCGGCCGTGGATGGCATCAAACTTCGTGGCGATCAGGTACG
This sequence comes from Elusimicrobiota bacterium, assembly GCA_028871595.1. Next base: position 2,106 of record JAGWMT010000226.1, on the reverse strand, counting down.
GAAGTGAAAGAACGGAGACTTGCTCGCCATGGCGCCGCGGGGTCCGTGATGAAAAGATCCACCGTCGCGCCGCCGACGAAGACAACCTCTTCTTTGAGTCCTTGGAGGCCTTTGGCGACGACGCCCAGCATCTCGACGTTGCGGGACGCCTTTCTACGCGGCATGCTGGAGTCGGCGCGTCAGTTCCTCTCCGGCGATCTGGCGCTCGCGCGCGCGGCCGACGCGAAGAGCGTCCACCAAGGCCAGCAGTTCATGTAGCTCTGGATCCTTGCCGACCGCCAAGGGAACCGACGAATAAAGCGGCTCGATGGCCTGGCCGCGGACCGTTCCTTCGCCCGACGGCCAGACATACTGATCATCGTCGTTGGAGACGATTCTCTTCGAAAGCGGGGGCGCTGAATGAGACGTCGGAACGCCACGGCAAAGCGCTCCAGGCTCGGCCGGGTAGGCGTACTTGACCCCGTGCAGCACGAATTCGAGCAAGGACGTCCGATTGATGCGCTTTTTCGAGCTGTCGATCAGCCGCGCCCGCTTGGCCCGTTCCAGCGCCATGCTGACTTCGGACAGAGATAGACCGAGTTCTTGGGCCAGGTCGACGAGCCTCCAAGATCGATCCTTGGAGGCCACCATCTTCAGCAGGACGAGCACGTCCTGGGGTTTCAGACCGCTGGGCGTGTTCATGCCATTAGTATAGCAGGTAATATCGCGTTTCGCAATTCGCGAAATGCGAAATAATGACCGCATCGCTTTCGCCCCGAATCGCTCTCATTGACAAGGATAAACCACGAGCACTACCCTACCCCTCAACCTTGAAGACGAATGCGACGGGAAATAACTGCTATGCAAAATAAGACCTCTTATCTATCGGCCCGGGCGACGAAGCGGCTTAAAATGACCGAAGCTTCGCTTGCAAAGAAATTCCGTGCGCGCCTCCAGGCGGCAGACCTGGGCGATAAGGCATCCCATCACTCGACAATTTTGGCCGAGAGTTGGAGCACGATGTCGACAATCGCCGAGTGTATTGCGGTTTTTGCCGACGAACGAGACTTCATCACTGCCATGGAAAGGGAGCCGATGGATTTTTTTACCGAACTCGAACCGGAACTGACGCTCCTAAAGAGCCGGGCGAGAGACCACGAGAAGACTCTCAAGGCTCTCCTCGCGGCATTCTATCGACAGAAAAGGAAAATGGATTAAATCCATTACATCCCATTTTTCTGTCCGGATTTTACTTCCGATAATCCATCTCTTGACAGATTCTAATATTAGAGTTAATATACAGTTGTGAAATCGCACTGCCTCACGCCCCACGAGATCGAATCCCGGCTGACCCAAGCCGGCGTGAGGCCGACGGCGCAGCGCATCGCCATCGCCCAATTCGTTCTCTGCTCCGCGGACCATCCGACCGCCGAAGACGTCAAGAACTGGACCGACAAGAATTTCCCCAAGCTCAGCATGGCGACGGTCTACAACACGCTGGCCGTGCTGGTCCAGGCCGGCCTGCTGCGCGAGTACCGTCTTCCCCATTCCGCCAGCGTCATCTACGATCAGAACATCGAGACGCACAATCACTTCCTGGACGAAAAATCGGGGAAGCTTTACGATCTTCCCGCCGGCGAGGTCTCGGTCAGCCTCAAGCCCGGCAACCGCGCCACGGTCCGCCGGATGGACATTCTTCTTCGCGGCGATTGGGGCAAGTGATCTTTTTTTGCGCACATGATTAGAATGAATCTAACTCTAGGGAGGCTATAATGAAGACCGAGGAGAAGCTGGGGCAGACGAAAAAAAATCTCGAGGCGGCGTTCGCCGGCGAGTCCATGGCCAACCGGAAGTACCTTTACTTCGCCAAGATCGCCCGGCAGTTGGGCGACGAGGAGGTCGCCAAATTGTTCGAGGATACGGCCGACGCCGAGACCGGCCACGCTCATGCGCATCTCGCGCTGCTTTACCCCGCCAAGGACATGACGGTGGAGAAGATTCTGGAGGCCGCGATCGCGGGCGAGCGCTACGAGCACACCGTAATGTACCCCGGCTTCGAGAAGCAGGCGAAGGCGGAAGCCGAGGCGTCGGCCGAGGCCGAATTCCGCGAGCAGGCGGCGGAGTCCG
>JAGWMT010000225.1 GCA_028871595.1 Elusimicrobiota bacterium | reverse complement strand
TCCAAGGTGGGCAGAACCCAGTCGCCCGACGCGGCCATCTCGGCCGGCACCTGGGCATAGCGGGCGTCGTCCACTTCCAGAAGCGGAGACGTCAATCCCAGCAGCGGGACGGCCAAGGCGCACGCCAGGAGCCAACGCGGGAGCGCCGTGGAGCGCGTCATGGCGTCAGCACGACCTTGCCGAATTGGCCGCCCGCGGCCAGGTATTCGTGCGCCGCGCGCGCCTCGGACAGCGGAAAGACGCGGTCCACGGCCGGGCGCAGCTTCCCTTCTGCCGCCAGGGACCAGACGGCGCGCATTTCGGCCAGGCTGCCCATCTTCGCGCCCGATATCCGCAGTTGACGGTCAAAGACGTAGCGCAAGTCGATGGGCGCGATGAAACCGGAGGTCGCGCCGCAGGTGACCAGCCGCCCGGAGCGGCGCAGGCACTTCAGCGCCTCGCCGATGACGGTCCCGCCCACGTGCTCGAACACGGCGTGGACCATTTCCCCCCCGGTGAGCTTGCGCACCGCCCGCGCCAGATCCTCCGGCGGGTGGCGGATGGTCATGTCCGCGCCCAGCTCCTTCGCCCGGACGAGCTTGGCCTCGGACGTGGACGTCGCGATGACCTTGGCGCCCAGGAGCTTGGCGATCGGGACGGCCGCGGTCGCCACGCCCGAGCCCGCGCCCACGACCAGCACGGTCTGACCGGGCTTGAGCTCGGCCAAGGTCGAGAGCATGTGCCAGGCGGTGAGGAAGGTCAGCGGCATGGCCGCGGCGTCGGTGAAGGACATGCCGGCGGGCATGGGCAGCAAATGCGCGACGGGGACCGCCAAGAGCTCGGCGTAGCCGCCGGGACGGCCGCCGTAGGCGCCGATGATCCCGTAATCCGCGCAGTCCGGCTCGCGCCCGTCCCGGCAGGCCTCGCACTGTCCGCACGCCCGGCCGGGATGCACGGCGAAGCGCGCGCCCATCGCGACGCCGGACACGCCGGGGCCAAGGGCGGCGACCTCTCCGGCGACGTCGCAGCCCAGCAGGAACGGGATCTTGATCTTGGCCGAGGGCAAGCCCGCGCGGATCCAGAGGTCCAGGTGGTTCAGCGCGCAGGCGCGCACGCGCAGCAGGACCTCCCCCGGGCCGGGAACGGGGTCGGGAACCGCCTCGAACGCGAGGTTTTCGGGTCCGCCGAACGCCGTCAGGACCGCCGCTTTCACGGGATTATGCTAGCAAACGGTCCGGCGGGGCGTCAGGACGGCTTCTTGAGGGCGCCCTGAAAGGTCGAGGACAGCAGGGAGATCATATCGTCCTTCTTGCGGATGACCTCGTTCAGGCGCTGGCGCTCCTTCTCCCAATCCGAGAACCGCGCCAGGATGGAATCCCGTTCCTGGAGCGAACGCGCGGTCTGCTCCGCCAGCGCGCCCATCTGGGAGCGGGCGTCGGCCGCGGCGCCCTCGGCGGACGCGCGCCGCCCGGCCTCTTCGTCCAGGCGCTTGCGCAGCTCCGACATCCGGGCGTCGGCCGCGGCGTCGGCGTCGCGGCGCTCCTCGAGCGCGCGGCGGACCTTGTCGGCCTCCGCGACCAGCGCGCGCGCCAATTCGTCGCGCTCGCCGCCCATGGACTGGATCCTCGCGTCGCGCTCGGCCGAGGTCCGCTCCGCGTCGCCGAGACGCGCCTTCAAGCTCTCGATCAGCCCCAGACGCTCGGCGGCGACCGCTTCCGCGGCCCGCGTCCGCGCGCGCTCCTCCTCGATCTGGCCGCTGAGCTTGACCAAGCCGTCGCCCATGGACTTCTCGACCTCGCGGCGCTCGTCGGCGAAGCGGCGCAGGGCGGCGTGGCGGTCGTCCAGGGCGTTCATCAACTCCTGCTTCTCGGCCTCGAGCTCCGAGATGACCGCGTCCTTGGCCTTCGGCGTCGCGGTCAGGATGGCGATCACGCGTTCCAGGTTCTGGCGGACGGCGTCGTGGCCGCGGGCGGCGCCGTCCTGCGAGGCGGCCAGTTCGGCGAGGCGGGCGGCCAGGTCGCCGACCTGCCGGGAGACCTCGGCCTCGCGGGTGACGCGGTCCTTGAATTGTTCTTCTTTTTGGACGCGCGTCTGAGTGTCCCACAGTCGCGCCAGCTCCAGGCGCTCCCGCTCGAGCGCCTCCACGCGCTCGTCCAGGGCCGCGCGGCCGGCGTCCGACGCGCGGCGCCAGTCGTCGAGCGTCCGGGCCATGCGCGCGGTGAAATCGTCGAGCCGGCGGCCGACGCTGTCCTCGAAACTGCGCTCGTTCTCCGGCAGGCGCTCGGAGAGGCTCTGCACTTGGGGCGCCAATTGAGCCAGCTCGCGGAGCTCCCCCCGCCAACGGGCCACTCCGTCCATGCCGTCCTTGAGCGCCCCGCGGAACGCCGAGAGCTCGGCGGCCAGCGCCGCGGCCGACGGGGACGGCGCGTCGTCGCGGCGCGCGACGGCCTCCTTGAGGAGCTGGGCGAAGGTGGCGTTCATCTCGTCCAGGCGCTTCTCCAGCGCCTCGATGCGGCCCCTCGAATGAGACCGGGCCTCCTCCCCCTCGCGCTCGCCCTTTTCGCGGCGGAGCTGATCTGTCAGCGTCTTGAGCTGGGCGTCCACTTCGTTGCGCAGGGATTCCTGCTGCGACAGCAGGTTCTGGGCCGAGGCGGCCCGCTCCCGCTCCAAAGCGAGCTCGCGCTCGAGCGCCTCCACGCGGCGCTGGAAGAAATCCATCATCGGCGTCACCGCCGGCGTCGGGGCGGAGCCGGCGGGCGGCTTCACCCACTCCGGGCGCGGGGGCGCGGGCGGGACGGGACGGGGCGGCTTGGGTTCGAGCGGGTCCATGTTGTTTACCTCTCGCGATAGCGGCGCGAGATCTTCGCGGGCAGGTTGACGCTGATCGTGATGCGGTGCGTCGCCGCGCCGAGGACGCCCATCGGCACGAAGGCGTAGTCGAACGAGAGGTCGTTGATCTTCATGCCGACGCCGAAGCTGAGCATCGAGGACACCCCCAGCGACTCGTACGTCAGGGTGTTCACGCCGGCGCGGGCGAAGCCGGTGATGCCGCGCTCGACCTCCAGCGCGTATTCCACGCCGGAGGCCGCGTACGGCGCGTCGTTGATCGGGGCCACTCCTTCCAGGCTGAGCGTCAGCGCGTGCACGGGCTTGATCGAGCCGCCCAGGCGGATGCGCAAGGGCAAGGTGTCGCGGACCTGGTCGAATTTCTGGCCGGTGCCGATGTTCTGGACGGCGAACGCGGCGTCATAGGCCAGCGCCGAGGTGAAGATGCGGGTTTGGATTCCGACGTCCACCGCGTAGCCGTTGGCCGTGGCCAGGCCCAGGTCGCTCCGGATCGCCTTGCCGGTGACGCCCATGGCGACGTCCATGTCGCTGTCGGACAGGTCGTAGATCGACTGCCCCCAGCCGACCTCGGCCACGTAGGAGCGCGGGTGGAAGGCGCCGACGGCGGAGCCCTGCAGGTCGGTCTGGGGAATGGAGCCGCCGTCCAGGTAGCGGAAGCCCGCGCCGAACACGGACGCGTCGTTGACGCGCTGCGCGTAGGACATGGCTTCGTAGGTGATGTCGGCCACATACTGGGCGTGCATGAAGGTCGCCGACATCCGCGGCACCTTCGCCAGGCCGGCCGGATTCCAATAGAGCGACGAGGAGTCGTCGGTCACGGCCGTCATCGCGCTGCCCATGGCGATTCCGCGCGCGCTGGTGTCGAGCAGCAGGAACTCCGAGCCCGAGGTGCCGATGCCGGGGCGGCCGAAATCCGTCGCGGCCGCCGGCATGGCGGCCAGGAGGAGGGCCAGCGCGGCGGCGAGGGCGGTCCTCACCGGATCACCGCCATCTTCAGGGTCTTGATCGTGCCGCCCGACTCGACCAGGACGATGTACAACCCGCTGGCCACGGGCCGCCCCGCGGCGTTCGTCCCGGTCCAGTTGATCAATCCGTAGCTGTTGGCCGTCTGGTCCAGGATGAGCTCGCCGCGCAGGGTCATGACCCGCACGCGGGCCCCGGGCGGCATCTGATCGAAGGTCGCGTAGCTGTCGTGGCCGGGGCGGAACGGGTTCGGGAAGATGCGCGCCGCCCCCACGGAACTGGCCAGCGGCACCTGCACCAGCTGGTACCTCGAGAAGTGGTTGAGGCGGGCGCGGAAGCTGGGCTTCGGGCTGGTCGGGTAGAAGATCGTGTCCAGCGGCACGCAGACGCCGCTGGGATCGACGCGTTCGATCGCGAGCTGGGTGGTCGGGACGGCGCCGATCTCGGACGGGAAGTAGTCCATCGTCAAGTACACCGGGCTGACCGGCTGCAGCGCGGGGTTATCGGTGATATCGACCGCGATGTTGAAGCCGCCGGGACACAAAGTCGTCCCGGCGACCACGTTGAACGGGGTCAAGGTCGCCACGGTGTCCGACGGGAAGGCTCCCGGCGGCGAGGCGATGGCCACGTTGCGGCCGTCGCCCAAGTTCCCGGAGATCAGGGAATTGGCGCGAGCGTAGAGGGTTCCGGCCAGGGAGCCCGGGGCGGCGCCGCCGTTCGTGGTGACGGTGTTCGTGCTCAATGAGTACTGGGTGAGCTGCCCGAAAGGATTCATGGCGCGGACGCGGATGTAATACTGGAGCGACGTCAGCAGGCCGCTCAGCGTGGTCGAGGAACCGGTGAACTGAGACGAGAAGGGAATGGCCGTGGTGAGCGCGAGGACGAAGGTGGGATCCGTCGAGTACGTCACCTCGTACACCGTCTTCGTCGAATTGCTCTGGGTGTCCCATTTGACGCCGATCGAGGTGGGCGTGATCGAGAAGAAAGTCGGCGCGACGAACACCGGGCGCGCGGGCAAGGTGTACGTGGAGATCAAGACGGCGGCCGAGGGGATCGCGTCCCCGTTGATCGCGGTGAGGTAGGAATCGTAGCGGACGCTGGGAGTCAGCGTCTTGGGAATGGCCAGCGTATCGAGGCCGAAGGTGGTCGGTGTGATGCTGGTGACCACCACGCCCGAGTCGAGGTACTCGAACAAGGTGACGTGATAGACGGTGCCCAGCGGATTGCCGTCGGTGGGCGTCCAGCCCTCGGTGAAGCTGTACGTGGATAAGGACGTCACCGCGGGATTGAGCGGGACCGGGACGTTGGCTAAAGTGAAGACGGTGGCCGACGCCGACAACGGACCTTCCCCCGCGCCGGTCACGGCGGAGACGGCGATGGCGCGCGAGGCGTTGACCGCCAGGCCGCTGTCCGTGAAGCTGGTCGAGGTGGTCGAGAAGAGGACGGCGTTCGTGGTCGCGTTGTAGACGTTGTACGTCACGGCGCCGGCCGAGTTCCAGCTCCAGATGATGGACGTCGAGGTCAGGGCCTTGCCCTGCACGCCGGAGACGGGCGAGCGGGTCTGCGTGGTGACGTTCAGGCTGAAGTTCGACGGGATGCGGTCGAAATTGTACGCCTGGAGGCGGTAAGTGTAGGTCGTGTTGGGAAGGAGCTGGGTCAGCGCCACGCTGGTGCTGATCGTGCCGAACA
>JAGWMT010000224.1 GCA_028871595.1 Elusimicrobiota bacterium | reverse complement strand
CCGTCGTCGCGGTCGTTGGCGCCGAGAGTGAAGTAGTTCGCGAAGTAGCGCACCACGCGGGGAATCTTGTATTCGACGAGGGTCGCTTGACCCTTCTCGTCGAAGGTCACGCCCTTCTTCAGGAGAAGCCGCGTCTTGCCGTCCGGGCCCTCCACCTGGGTCAGCCACGACGCGTCCAAGGCCAGGTGCACGTCGCCGGGCGACTGCTTGCCTCCCTCGCGCGCGATGGCGACCTTGTGCCGCGAACCGGGAGACAGGATGACCACCGTGGGACGACGGTCATCCACCGCCTGTGAAACGACCGCGGTCTTATAATGAGGAAGGTGGTTTTCGGAAAGGCTGGTCGCCAGCTTGGCCAGCTCCTTGGCTTCGGCCCCGGCGGGGCTGAAGTACTCGCGATGAATGGCGGGCGCGGCGGCCTTGGTCAGGCCGATGGAGCGGCGGCGCGGCGCGCCCGAAGCGGGAGCCGCCGAGACGTCGGCCCCGGCCTCCAACGCGGGAGCTTTCGCCGCGGAATCGTAGAGGCCGTCCAGGTGCGACGCCGCGTCGGTCTCCGGCTTGGCCAAGGTCGCGGCCGTCCGGCGAACCTGCGTGAACGCGGACACCGGAGCGGCGGCGGCGGCAACGGCGGAAGGCGCGGCCAAGGCCGGAACGGCGGCCGGCGCCAGCGCGATCGGAGCGGCCATCGCGGCCGTCGGAGCGACCGAAGGCGCGACGGACAGCGACGGAACCGCCGCGACGCTCAGAGGCGAGATCGCCAGCGCGGAGATCGAAGGGGCAGCCGGAGCCATCGCCGACGCCGACATCTCCGCGAGCTCGACCTTCGCGGCGCGCGACGGCGCGGCGAGGATCAGGCTCGAGAGGAGCGCGGCCAAAAAGTTGATCTGCATCAACCGTATTATGTGACATGTTCCACGTCCTCGCCAGGGGTCCTTCGGGCCGTTTTGCCCCGGGTCGAAGGGCCCCTGGCGATTTTCTCCTCCGCGGACTATACTCAGGACATGAGATTCCCCCTCTCCCGGCTCTTTCTTTTCGCCGTCCTGTCGTGCGCCGCGCCGTTGCGCGCGGCCGTGGTCGAACCGGTCTCCTTGGCGCCGACTTTGGGCATGGTGCAGTCGGCCCCCGGTTTCCAAGCTTCGGTCCTGAGCCAAATCCAACTGGCCGCTTCGCTCAGCGGCCAGCCCGCCGCGACCGTCTCCTTGGCGCCGCTGACCGCCGCCATCGCGGCGCCCGCGCCGGTCTCCGACCCGTGGCGCCCGGAAGCCGCGCGCCTGGTGACCGCCTTGGTGGCCCAGCCTCAGTCCCTTTCTTTCAATAAGGAAGCCATCCGCGCCGCGCTCGGCGACCAGACCTACGAACGCCTGACGAAGACCGCCAGCCGCTTCGCCTCGAAGGCGCCGGCGAACGCGGCGTTGCAGGAACAGCTCGCCGGCATCCGCCAGGGACTGGACCTGCGCGATCCCGCCGCCGTGCAGGAAATGGGGGCCCGGCTGAACTCGATCTTCGAGAATTCCCGCGCCAAGCCCGAGACCGCGGCTCCCGCGGTCGCAGCCGGCGCGGAAAGCGGAACGCACAAGCCCCTGGTCTCCTTGGTTCACCCGGGCGAGTCGCCGGTCATGTCGCACGCGGAGCTGGAGGCGTACGTCGCGGCCCGCGCCGTCGTCACGCCTCGCGGCATGAAGCGCGTCAATTTCGCTTCCGGCGACTACAAACCCTCGTATGATTCCGTCCTTCGCGGACTGGGCGTGGACATGGTCGTCATCAAGGCCCCGTCGCGCGCGGAGTTGAGCCGCTATAAAGAGGAAGACGGCTATCATTTCAAGTCCGAGTACGAGCGCTGGGTCATGACCACCCGCACCTTGGAGGAGCACAAGGTCGCGCTCGGCAAAGCTCAGCGCGTGCGCCAGTTCGAGAACCAACTGGCCTCCAGCGAGAAGATCCACACCGAATTGAAGCCGCTGACCGTGGAGAACTACGAGAAGTGGTATCCGATCTACGAGGACGAGGTCGTGGGCAAACCGGGCGGCAAGCGCAACGTCGGGCTGGATTTCGCGCGCAAACAGGCGGAAAAGGGTTCGCTGAACGACTGGTACGGACTGTTCTACTACGACCCCGTCGACAAAACAAAAATCATCGGCGGCGTGATCATGAAGGCCTGGCCCGAGCGCGGCATGTTCGTCCTGGGCTACGCGGCCTACCGCCCGGAGCTCAAGGACGTGAACCCGTCCGTGCGCACCTTCGCCGAATCCATGAAGCTGGCGCACGGTCTGGGCTACAAGGTCCTCAGCTTCGGCCAGGACACCAATTTCTTCGGCTACGACTACAGCCTGGGTCTGATGTCCAACAAAGCCGGCTTCCTGCTCACGCCCTACCCCGAGGACGAGCTGGTCCTGATGAAGGTCCTGAATTCCTCGAAGATCGCCGCCGTCAAGAACGGACAGGGCAGGACCGGCGGATACTTCTTCTTCGGCGTGAAGCGCGACAGCCCCGTGGTCGAGCGCTATCTGGAATCGAAGGAAGCCGGCGCCCCGAAGGAGGCCCAGGACCTGCTGGGCTCCCCGCATTACTTCGACGGCAAGGTGGTCTCCGCCAAGGACACCGTCGTGGGCTGGCACTACAAGGGCGACGACCCCAACCCCCTGCGCGTGCCGGTCGGCATCGACGTGAACGACCGCGAGATGGCGCCTCCCGGCGCGGTCGCCGGCAACTAACTCCCGAGCGACGCGCGCTATCCACAGGTCGACTGTCTTCAAAGACAGTTCAACCGCCGCGTCGCGATTGGTAGAATTCCCCCATGGTCAAACACATCGCCTTCACCATGTACCCGGTCCGGAACATGGCCCGCGCCCGGAAGTTCTACGAGAAGGGGCTGGGCCTCAAGATGACGAAGAACTTCGACGACGCCTGGGTGGAGTACCACCTCGGCAACGGCGCCTTCGCCATCACCACCATGGCCTCCGGCGTCAAGCCCAGCGCCGACCGGGGCGGCAGCATCACGTTCGAGGTGAAGAACGTGGACGCGGCGGTCAAGCGGCTGCGCGGGGTCAAGGCGAAGATCAAGGTGCCCGCGTTCGACACGCCCGTGTGCCGGATGGCGTTCCTGAAGGACAGCGAGGGCAACGTCCTCGGCGTCCACGCGAAGAAGACGCGCTGAACTAGAAAGCGACGAGCCGAAGGGATGAGGGCAGCCAGGCGGACCCGCAGCGAGACATGGGACAAGCCGGGCCGCGCCCGAACGAATATTGAGGCGGCGAAAGCGCTTAAGGCCCCCCGCGATGAGCTGCGGGGGCACTGTACGCAGCTCTTGCGTACCAGACGCCATCGGCGGTACACTGGCAGAGTTCTTTGACTGGAGGATTGCCGTGCTGACGTGCTGGGCCGCGGCGACGATGAGTTATTCACCGCGTCCACAGTTGTCCACAGCAATTCACAGAAAAGAGGAACGGCCGACGACGGCTCTCTTCTTCTCTTCTAACGGCAACGACTACCTTAAATCAGGTCCACAGTGGTCGGACCGACGGGGAGCCCCTCACCCCTTCCTGTGGTCGGGGTCCCACATCATGAATCACCGGCCGGCTGCGACGATGGCGGCGGATAGGAACTCGAATTGCCGGCGGACCTTCCCCAGCTTATTGGCTTCCAGCCGAGCGACTCGATCGAGTGCCGCGAGGTGGATCGTCACGCCCGTCCGACGATCATCGCCCAGTTTCGCGACCAGGCGGCCGTGCGTCTGTGCGTCATCGGTCACGATTCGGATCACGTAGTAATCCGGCGCGTGCGCGAGCGGCGGACACGAGGCGACGATATGGTCCAGGGCCCGCCACTGCTCGTCGGTGAATGAAGGCGGACGGTGTTTCCCGGCGAGGTTCATCCGCAAGGTGGCCATCTCCATGGGGAGGTCCAACTGCAGTCCGTACTTCGCATCCGCAGGGAGACGGTTCTCTTCGCTGTTAAGGATCTCCGACGGCGACCGTTCCGTCGCGCTGAATGAATACGGATCGAGGCCGGGGCGTGGGGGGCGAATTCCTCGATATAGAAGTTCCATCGCCGCCGCGGCGTCGCTCAACTTCTTTGCCAGCGCGTCGGCATCTATAGGGGCGTCGCCCTCTCTGTCCTTGAGCCTATCCGGCAGGCGCCAAGGCCTGTAAAGGTAGATCGTCGTGAAGCTCGTCGGCCCCGGATCGGGACGCTCGATGCGCCGGAGTCCGCTGGACGCGAGTTCGGCGGATCGGGAAGTCTTGTCCTCCGCAGATCCGGCGGCGACACGCCCGCAATAACCCGACTCGCTGGAATCCAGCAAGAACGCCAACAACAGCGGCGAATGAAGGAGGTCCTCGACGGCTCGAGAATCTCCCGCGGCGGTGAACGTCGAGATGAGCCGCGCGAAGGAAGCCGCCGCCTCTCGCGAGAATCGTTCTCGCGCAGGAAGCTCCGTCGACCCTCCTCTCACTTTCTCCACGATTTCACGCGCGTATTCAGCCGCCTCAACCTGGATATCTCCTCGGTTCTGCCGTTCGCGTGCCGCCGCCGCCTCCCGGGGCACGGCGGTATCGTCGCACGATCTTCGACCGGTTGGAATCTCGGAGATTCGTTTGCCAAGGAACCCGATGCTGAGAACAGTATTGAAACCGGCGTAGTTTAACGCCGGATCATCGATGTCCAGCAGAACCAAGCGGTCGAATTGCGCCATCTTTGATTCGATCGCCGAGGAGTTATCGGCGTGAACAGCAGTGATTCCGCACAGGAATGCGAATAGCAGCAATGCGGCTATCCGAGAAGGCGAAAGAGAGCACTCGTTTGTCATGGAATCGCGCGGCACTGAAACCAAGTGTAGTCTGGTTATCTTAATAATCAAGGGGGTCTACTCTTACTGAATTCGAACGATCGACAAATCTTCCTTCTCGTGTTAAAGTCCCCGGAAGCCGAGGTCAGGAATGTCCACCATCCTCATAATCGACGACGACAAAGACTACCGGACATTCCTCGATACACACCTCGCCAAGCTCGGCTTCATCGTTTTCTGCGCGGACAGCGGCGAGCAGGGGCGGGAGTTCTCGAAGAACATTCGTCCCGACCTGATCCTGCTGGATCTTTGTCTCAAGAAGGGATTCCCGGGCAAGGAAACCCTGCGAATATTCAAATCCCGCCCGGCGACTAAGAGTCTATCTCAGTATCAATCTAACTTGATATAGTCAGCACGCCACGCGCCGAGTATCCCACGCCGAGGGGTACCGTGGCAGAGAGAGGACCTCTGCCATGCCGAAGAAAAGCCGCAAGCCGAAGACGCCCAATCGTTTCCGTCTCTCAGATGTTGTCTGGGAGCGGATCGAACCACTGTTGCCTCCGCGGATAAATCCCCATCCGCGTGGGGGCGGACGCAAGCCCGTGCCGAACCGCGACGCGATGGACGCCATCTTCTTCGTGTTGAGAACTGGCTGCCAGTGGAACGCGCTGAATGAAACCGGCATCTGCACCAGTTCGTCGGCG
>JAGWMT010000223.1 GCA_028871595.1 Elusimicrobiota bacterium | reverse complement strand
CGAGGCCAACGCCGCGGCGAATTCCCGCGATTCTTCCGGCGCTCCCACCAGGACGGCGGTCCCGATGCCGTCCGCGCGCAGGCGCCGCAGAAGTTCGATCCAGAACGGGACGGGCGCGCAGCGGCGCGCGTCCCCGGCGAAGGGATGAATCGCGGCGACCGGCGCCGCGCCCCATCTCGCTCCCAGCGCCGCGCGTTCGGCGGCCAGCGACGGAGGGACGTTCAAGGTCAAGGACGCCCGCGCCGGCTCGGCGCCCAGCGGGGACAACAAGCGGGCCCACTCGGCCACGATGGGCGCTCCGCGGTCCTCGGGCGGGAGGGCGTCGGTCAGCCAGCGGCGCGAGCGGCGTTGATCAAAACCGATACGGCGCGGAATGCCGGCGAGGCGGGCGGCCAGGGCGACGCGCCAGCGCGTGTTCGGGATAAGCGCGGCGTCGTAACCCGCCGCGCGGACGTCGACGAGGGTCCGGAAAAACTGGGCGACGGTTCCCGGCCTACGTCCGGGCGACCCGTCCCAGAACGGGTCGCTGGCGTGGACCCGCGCGACGCCGGGAACGAAAGGGACCAGCGCGGAGGCGTATTCCTTGGCCCAGATCCCGATCTCCGTTCCGGGGAAAGCCGCGCGCAGGGACGGGACCAATCCGCCGGCGAACGCCAGGTCGCCCAGGTTGTCGAGGGAGACGATCAGGATGCGTCGGGGCGCGACGCCGTTCATCGCGCGCCGACGACGCGCAGGACGACGGCCGACGCCGCCGGCATCCAGAGGTTGTCGTTGAAGAAGCCCGTCGTGGGAAGAAGTTCCACGGTCATCGCGGCCAGCGCCGAGAGCAGCGCCGCGCCGGGACGGACGCCGCACAGCAGGGCGATCGCGAAGCACGCGGCCAGGCCCGCCAGGCTCCCCTCCAGGGATTTTTTTCCGCCCAGGATCTTCGTGCGCCCGAAGGCCTTGCCCACGAGCGCCGCGGCCGCGTCGCCGAAGGCCAACTGGCCGATGGCCGCGCCGACGATGGCCGGATCGCCGCGCGCGATGAGCATGGCCGCCAGGCTGCCGCTGGTGGTGTGGACGATGCCGCTGTAGTGGCGGCGCTCGGTGTCGCGGATCATCCCCTCGAACGCGGAGACCAGACGGCGTTCGACGGCCGGAATCCGCAGCCGCGCGGTTTCGATCGTCAGGACGACGATGAGCCAGCCCGCCATCCAGTAGCCGGCCGTCGGCCAGCCCAGAAGCCAGAACGCCGCCCAATAGACCAAGGCCAGCATGTGGAACGCCTTACGCCCGAACTCCCGGCTCAATTCGCTCATGGATGCATCCGGCGTCGAAGATTTCGCGCGACGGGCAGGGCCTCCGCCCAAACACCCGACCAGAACCGCCAGGCGTCGACTCCGGCGTCCCGGACCGACGCCCGAAAGGGAACGCTTTCGGGAAAAAGGACCTTCAGCAGCAGAAGGACGGCCAGTCCGTTGACCGCGCCGATCAGAGCCACGGAGAAAAGCGCTCCTCCGGCCGCGTCCAGGTCGGGCTGCTTCACCTGCGTCAGCGTTTCCCACGTCATCAGCCCGTGGAAAGCCAGCGCGGCGCCCATCAAGAGCAGGAACAGCGCCTCCGCCTGGACGTCGGGCTTCAGCCAGATGAGGACGCGGTAGCCCGCCACCACCAGCAGCGCGTGGAACGGCACGCAGTAGGGGGCCAGAGCGACGAAGGTGCTGGAGTGCGACAGGTCGACGTGGCCGCCTTTCTCCTCCACGTGGATCGCGAAAACCTTGCCGCCCGAGGACCAGGCGGCGAGCGCGTGGGTCAATTCGTGGCCCGCGACGTAGGCCCAGCGCGCCAGGCGCATCCCCCAACCGAAGGGGCCGACCGGGTCGATCACGTGGCGGCCGATCAGCCATGCGACCGCCATCAGGCCCATGCCCGCCATGAACGGAGCCGCCGCCGGACCGCGCATCGCCACTCCGGCCAGCGCCTTGGCCGCCGCCCAGACCAGGGAGCCGGACAAGGGAAGAATCAGCACGCCCGCGAAGTTGCGCAGCACGCGCTACTCGAGCATGTAGTCTTGGTAGGGGATCTTCTTCGCGTCGAGCTCCTTCTTCCAGAGCTCCCGCGTCGTCTTCATCTTCTGGCGCGACAGAACGGTCCAGCGGCTCTCCGGGGGAGTGAACAATTCGGCCGCGGTCTGAAACCAGACGTACGCGTACTTCAGGGAGCTTTCCGAGACGGACTGGTCGCGCTCGAAAGTCGCCAATCCCAGCTTGCGGTCGAATTCCGCCGGAGTCAGGCGGCCGGCGGCCCGATCCGCCTCAAGGCCCGCGCGGGTCCGCGCCAGTTCCGCGTCGAAGTGGGCCTTCTTGAGCTCCGGATGCTCGTTCCAGGAAAGCCACTTCTCGCCTTCCAAATACGCCGAGCGCGCGCGCAGGACCACATCGGCGTAGGAGGCGGCGTAAACGAAAGCCAGGAGCGCGGCCGCCGTGAGGAGGACGCGGCGCCAGCTCATGTCAGCTCTTCAGACCGTCGCCGGTCGCGCCCTGGGGCCGGGTGTGAAGCACGCGGTGAAGCACGGACGTCAAGACGGCGGGGCGGACCGGTTTGGCCAGGAACTCCTTGACGTTGGACTCCTCGCGGATCAGCTTGATCCCGGCCGGATCCATCTGCCGCCCGGTGACGACGATGATCGGAACGTCGCCATGGCCCCCGGCCTGCAGCTGGCGCATCACCTCGTAGCCCCCCAAGCCGGGAAGCATCATGTCCAGGATGATCGCGTCGGGCGCGAGCGCCTGGACCTTGCGCAGAGCCTCGGGGCCGTCGGCGGCCCGGTCGGTGCGGAAGCCTTCCTTTTTGACGACGTGCTCCATCAGGTCCAGGAGGCTTTCGTCGTCGTCCACCATCAGAACCAGTTTCTCGCCGGGGGCGTCGAAGGGCAACTCGTCCATGTCAGCCCTCCACGGCGTCGCCGGCCGCCAGGCTGGGCCGCAGGATGCGTTGAAGCACCCCGAGGAACCGAGCCGTCTTCACGGGCTTTTCCAGAAGTTCCACCACGTTCGTCTCCTGACGGATCAAATCGGCCGTCGATGAATCGGTGTAGCGTCCGGTCACGACCACGATCGGCACTCGCGCCAATTCGGTCCCCTGAAGCTGACGCAGAAGCTCGAACCCCCCGTATCGCGGCAGCATCAGATCCAGCACGATGAGGTCCGGCTTCAGCGACAAGGCCATGCGGCGGCCCTCTTCCCCGTCGGCGGCGGTCGCGACGCGGTACCCCTCCTTCTTGACCAGCAAAGAGAGCAGGTCACGGATGCCCTCATCGTCGTCGATGACGAGGATGAGCCGCGTCGGTTCCGTCGACATAGGTCAATTCAACCATAAGCGCCCGCCGCCTTCAAGGCCGCCTTTTACCGATCCTTTTCCGGAGTTTTACCGTCCGAGTATGGCGGCGCGCCGGACCCGGGGCTATACTTCCCGTCGAGAGGCACCCATGAAACGACCCTCGCGCCGGTTCGCCGCCCTCGCCGCCTTGGCCCTTCTCGTCCAGTCCACCGGCGCCGCCAGCCTCCCGATGGCCGTCCTTCACGCGCCCGGAGCCTTCCCCCCGCCCGCGACGCGCGTGGCCTTCTTTCCGCCGCGCGCCGCGGCCTCGGTCGCGCCGGCCGGCTCGAACCGGGGCGCGCTCCGGGATTGGCTGGAATCCGTCCGCGTCGTCGCGGCCTACTTGCTGGCAGAGGCGACGGCCCCGTCCCCGGAGACGGCGCCTTCCACCCCCGCCCCATCGGGCGACGACGTGAACAAGACGGGACGGTACGAGGAAGTCGCCTTGATCGCGGCGCCGCCCCCGCCCGCGCCGGACGCTTCTCCTGCGACGGACCGGATGCTCGTGGTGATGGCCAAGGGCGAAAGCGTCGAGGGCGTGATCGCCCCCGGCGACCGGGATTTCTCGACGCCGCCGGCTCCCGCCGCGGGCCTCCCGTCGGCGACGGTGCCCGACTTTCGCGAAGCCTGGATCGAGCAGGAAGGCCTGCGGGCGCGCGTGACCTACCGCAGCCCGCACGGGATCGTGACGGGCGACGCCGCGGGCTACCGGGCCGTGTTCGCCGACGGCACGGTGAGATTTGCTCCCGCCCGGGGGCTGACCGCCCCGTTCCGCCGCTCCTTCCCCATCTTCTTCCATAATGAGGCGGTGACCGTGGAACTCGAAATCGTCAACCGGACGGGAGGCGCTTTGCGGCACGTCCGCGTCGAGGCCGTTCAGGAGACTTTCCGGCCCGTCGGAACCGAAGGGCGGCGCACCGCCCCGCCGGTCGAAGTCGAGGCCGCGGTCGAATTGGCGCCCGGGGCCCGCGCGACCGTGGTTTGGTCGGCGCCCCTGCGGGACGCGACCCGGGGCTCCGTCAACCTGGAGCAGACCCACGTCCGAGTCACGGCGGACGGCGCCGCTCCGTCCTCCCGGACCGAACTGATGGACGCGCCGCAGGCCGGGGTCGTGGACCCGCCCGGTCCGGCCTTGATGCCCTGAAGGGCCTTCCCTTTTTCGCCCCGGCAGGCTACACTCCCGCCATGGAACACAAGGATCGCGCGATGATCCAGGACGACATCGCCTCCTGCGAGGCCCGCCTGCGTACCGCCGCGGACGGCGCGCGCAGCCTCTACGAATCGGAGAAAACCGAGTTGGCCGCGGAATTGGCGGCCAGGCGCAAGCAACTCTCGGATCTGGGTTGAGCCGCGCCGCTTCGCGCCCCGGTCTGTTATAATCGGACCGTGGACTTCGACGAACTGCGCGCCCGGACCGAACAAGCCGAGAAGCTGACCTCCTCGGGGGACGACCGGAGCGCGGCCCGGGCGTTGAGCGAACTGGCCCAGTCGGATCTTCCGGCGCTGGACCGCGCGATGGCGTGGACGCACGCCGCGTCGGCCCACGAGCGGCTGGGAGACGCCGACGCCGCGCTGGCCGACTACGACCGCGCCGTCGCGCTCGAGACCCCCCTGCTGCGCTTCGCCGCGGCGTTCAAGAAGGCCGATTACCTCCTGAGACTCGGGCGCAAGGACGAAAGCCGCGATCTGTTCCAATCCCTGCTCACGCGCCCCGAGGCGACGCTCGCCGAACGGCACTCCTTCGAGTCGCGCCTGAAGCTGCTGCGCCGCGTCCCCGGCAAGACGTAGCGCCGCGCGCATGGGACGAATCGCCGCAAAAATCATGCTCGCGCTCCTGGGCGCCGCCGCGTTGGCCGCGGGCTGGGTTCTGTGGCTTCCCGACGTGCGCCCCCTCAAGAAATCTCCTCCGAAAACGACGGCCTACATCGAACTGCGCAAGAAGGAGGCGGCGGCGAAGGGCCGGAAGCTCGATCTTCGCTGGACCTGGGTCGGCTACGACGCGATCTCCGAGAACCTGCGCGACGCCGTGGTCACCGCGGAGGACGACACCTACTACCGTCATGACGGCGTGGACTGGGACGCCCTGCGCGCGGCCTGGGAGCGCGACAAGAAGGAAGGACGCCTCAGCGT
>JAGWMT010000222.1 GCA_028871595.1 Elusimicrobiota bacterium | reverse complement strand
CTGGACCTGGCCGTGCCCGTCTTCGCCGCGCCGGCGAAAGGTTCCGGGGACGACTTCCTTCTCGCGGACGCGGGCGACGCGGCGCCGGGCGCGCGCGTGGGCACCGTGCGCATCGGACTGCCCCTGGACGAGACGATGGCGCTCGAACGCGCCATCTCCGCGGGAATCTTCCGCGGGGTCCTGATCCTGGGGGGCGCGGCCGGGGCCATCCTGTTCGGCTTCATGCGGCGCGTGCTCGCGCCCATCGGCCTGCTGGCGGCCGCGACGGCCAAGATCCGCGGGGGCGACTACCGCGTCACCGTTCCGGAGACGTCCGGCGACGAGATCGGGGCCCTCGCGCGCAGCTTCAACGAGATGAGCCGCCAACTCGGCCGGACGACGGTCTCCAAGGATTTCTTCAACGACATCCTGGACAGCATCCAGGACCAGGTGATCGTGACCGACGCGGCCGGCCTTATCGTGCTGGTCAACCCGGCCGTGGTCAAGCAGTTGGGCTGGACTCGCGAGGAATTGATCGGCCGCCCGGCGGACTCGCTGCTGGACGGGGGGGCGGCTTCGTTCCGAGTGCCGGCGTCGAACGCGGCGGTGAACCTCCTCACCAAGACCGGCGAGAAGGCGGCGGTGCTGTTCTCGTCCTCGGCGATCAAGGCGACGGTCGGCTCCGCGGCCGGGTTCATCGGGGCGGCCAAGGACGTCAGCGACGTGCGCAGGCTCGAGGCGCGGATGCACCAGTCGGAGAAGCTGTCGGCGGTCGGCCAGCTCGCCGCCGGCGTCGCGCACGAGATCAACAACCCGCTCGGGGTCATCCTGGGCTTCGCGCAGGGCATGGCGCGCCAGTTGAGCGCGGGAGACGCCCTCGAGCTTCCGATCAAGTCCATCGAGCGCGAGGCGCTGCGCTGCAAGGCGCTGGTCCAGAACCTGCTGACCTTCGCCCGAACCTCGCATCCGGACCGCGCCGCGATGGACGTCAACCAGACGATCGAGCAGTCGCTGTCGCTTATCGCGCCGCAGGCGAAGATCGCCCGCGTCGCGGTGGTGACGCGACTTGCCGCGGCGCTGCCTCCGGTGCTCGGCAACAAGAACCAGCTCGAGCAGGTGATCATGAACCTGGCCAAGAACGCGATCGACGCGATGCCGGACGGCGGGACCCTGACGCTCTCCACGGAGCTCCAGGAGGCGGGGCCTCATTCCTGGGTCTGCCTGCGCTTCGCCGACGACGGCGCCGGCATCCCGGCGTCGGTGCTGCCGAAGATCTTCGACCCGTTCTTCACGACGAAGCCGATCGGGCAGGGCACCGGCCTGGGCCTGAGCCTGGTGAGCGAGATCGTGCAGAAGCATTCCGGCGAGGTCTCGGTGGAGAGCCGGCCGGGACGCACGGAGTTCACGGTGAAGCTCCCCGCCCGCACGGGACAGGAGCTGGAGCGGCGCGCGGAGAGCCTCCGCGCGGAGCGGAGCGCCGCGCCGAAGGCCTCAGGGAGCATCTCTCATGGATCCAACCCGTAAGGTCGTTCTGATCGTGGACGACGAGCCCGGGATGCGCGACATGCTGCGTTGGAGCCTCGGCGGCGAGGCGTTCGACGTGGCCCTCGCGCGCGACGGCGAGGAGGCGTCCGCCTTGATCGCGGCGGGCGGAGTGGACCTGGTCGTCACCGACATCACGATGCCGCGGCTGGGCGGTTTCGCCGTGCTGGAGGCCGCCGGGCGCGCCGGGACGCCGGTGATCATGATGACGGGGTTCGGAACCGTCGAGATGGCGGTCCACGCGCTGCGCCGCGGGGCGTCCGACTTCCTCCTCAAACCCTTCGACGCGGCGCGCCTCGCCGAGCGGATCGGCGAGGCGCTCAGGCGGCCGGACAGTCCAGGGCCTCGCGCACCTTCCTGACCAAGGCGTCCCTGGAAAACGGCTTGGCCAGGAAGTGCCACGCCGCTCCGGGCGGCTCCGGGAGAGCGGTGTCCGCGTAGCCGGAGATGAAGAGGACGCGGCACGCGGGTTTGGCCGCCGTGATGCGGCGCGCCAGCTCGGGACCGCCGAGCCCGTTCATCACGATGTCGGTCATGAGCAGGTGTATGACCCGGCCGGGGGACAGTCCCTCTTTCAAGGCTTCGTTTCCGTCGCGCGCCTCGACGACGGCGTAGCCGAGGCCCTCCAGCATCCTCCGGGCGATGACGCGGACGGAGGCGTCGTCGTCCACGAGCAGCACGGTTTCGGTGCCGCGCAGGGAGCAGGGCGCCGGCGTCTTCTGAACGGCCTGCGGGGCGGCGTCGACGGCCGGCAGGCAGACGGAGAACCGGGAGCCCCGGCCGGGCGCGCTGGCCACCTCGATGAAGCCCCCGGACTGCCGGACGATGCCGTAGACGGTGGACAACCCCAGGCCCGTGCCCCGCTCCGCGCTCTTGGTCGTGAAGAACGGCTCGAAGATGCGCGACAGGGTTTCCTCGTCCATGCCGACGCCGGCGTCCTCGACCGTGAGGCGGACGTAGCTCCCCGGCCGAGCCTCCGGCCCGCCGTGCAGCTCGCTCGCGCCGAGCTCCGCGTTCTCGCTCCGCAGGGTCAACGTCCCTCCGCGCGGCATCGCGTCCCGGGCGTTGACGACGAGGTTCAAGATGACCTGGCCGATCTGATCGGCATCGGCGCGCACGCGGCGCAGGTCCGGGGCCGGGGCCAGGATGAGCTTGACGTCCTCGCCGATGATGCGCTGCAGCATCCGGTCGAGCTCGGCCAAAGACTGGTTGAGGTCCAGGACCTTCGGAGCGAAGACTTGGCGCCGGCTGAACGCCAGCAACTGGCGCGTCAGCGCCGCGGCGCGCAGGGCGGCGGCCAGGATCTCCTTGAGGTCGGCGCGCAGTCCTTCCGAGAGGTCCTTGTCGGCCAGGGCGATCTCGCTGTAGCCCGTGATCGCGGTCAGGATGTTGTTGAAATCGTGGGCGATGCCGCCCGACAGGCGGCCGAGTGCCTCCATTTTCTGGGATTGAATGAGCTGGGTCTGGCTCTCGCGCAGGGCCGACTCCGCTTTGCGCCGGTCCGCGCGCTCGCGTTGCTCGCGCAGCGCGCGCGCGAGGACCAACTCCAGGCGCCCGAGGCGGTCCTTCAGGACGTAGTCGGTGGCGCCGCTCTTCAGCGCCTCGACGGCCATCTCCTCTCCGATCGTTCCGGAGACCAGGATGAACGGGACGGCGGACCGGCGCTCCCGGGTCAAGGCCAGCGCCGCCATGCCGTCGAAGGCCGGCAGCTTGTAGTCGGAGAGGATGACCTGCGGGTCCCATTCCTCCAGCGCGGCGAGGAAGTCCTCCCGTGTCCGCGTCCAGCGCACGTCGATCCCCAGGCCGCACTTGGCCAGCGTGCGCTGCACGAGCGCGGCGTCGGCCGCGTCGTCTTCCAGCAGGAGAACGCGCAACCCCGCGGCGGCCTCGGGCATGGGCGTCAGCGCTTCGGCGCCGGCTCGTTGAGGACGAGCCAGTACAGTCCCAGCTGCTTGACGGCCTCGACGAACTGGTCGAAGTCGACGGGCTTGCGGATGTAGCTGTTGGCGCCGAGCGTGTACCCGGCGATGATGTCCTGCTCCTCTTTCGACGAGGTCAGGATCACGATCGGCACGCTGGACGTGCGCGGGTCGCCGCGAAGCCGCTGGAGGACCTCCAGTCCGTCGATCTTGGGGAGCTTGATGTCGAGCAGGATCACGGACGGCAGGGCGATCCGGGCCGCCTCCGCCCCGAGCAGCATCTCCAGCGCCTGCGCCCCGTCCCTCGCGATCAGGATTTCGTTGGCGATGTTGTTCTTCTTCAAGGCGCGCAGGGTCAGCGCCTCGTCGTCGCGGTTGTCCTCGACGAGCAGGATGGACTTGTGATCGGTCATGAGCTCCTTCCGTCCGGGTTCGGGATGGTGAAGTAGAACGTGGCGCCGCGACCCGCGCCGCTTTCGGCCCAGACGCGGCCGCCGTGGCGGCGCACGACGCGCTGGACGGTGGCCAGGCCGACGCCGGTGCCGGGATACTCGGCCTCGTCGTGCAGGCGCTGGAACGCGCCGAACAGCTTGTGGGCGTAGGCCGGGTCGAACCCGGCGCCGTTGTCGCGGACGTAGTAGATCGGGGAGCCGTCCTCCTGGCGCGCGACGGCGAACTCGACGCGGGGCCGGGGAGTCTTGGACGTGAACTTCCAGGCGTTGCCGAGGAGGTTCTGCAGGACGACGCGCATCAGGCTTTCGTCGGCCCGGACCCTCATTTCCGGCTGGATGACCCACTCGACGCCGCGCCCGGGCGCGGCCGAGTCCAGGTCGGCGGCGGACGCCGCGGCCAGCTCGCTGAGGTTCACGGGCTCCATCTTCAGCCCCGCGCGCGTCACGCGCGATAAGTTGAGCAGGTCGTCGATCAGCCGGGCCATGCGCTGGCTCGCGGCGCGCACGCGCGCCAGGTGCGCGGAGCCCGTTCCGCCCAGCGCGGGGCCGCAGTCCTCCAGCACGGCGCGGCTGAAGCCGTCGATGGCGCGCAGGGGCGCGCGCAGGTCGTGGGAGACGGAGTAGCTGAAGGACTCCAGTTCCATGTTGGCGTTCTCGACCTCGGCCAGGGCGCGGCTGAGCGCGGCGGCTTTCTCCTTGGTGTCGGTGACGTCGGAGATGATTCCCATCATCCGCGCGGGCTCGCCGCGCTCGTCGCGAAGCATGACGCCCTCGGCCAGCATCCAGCGTTTGGCGCCGTCGCGGCGTACGATGGGACATTCCAGACGGAAGTCTCCCGTCCGCTTGGCCTCGTCGAAGGCGCGCTCGACGAGCGGCGCGTGCTCCGGCGCGACGTGTTCCCGCATGAAGCGCCGCAGGCCCCACTGCTCCTGCAGGGTCTCGTAGCCGAAGATCTGGTCGTGGCGCAGCGTCCGGGTGGTGCGGTCGGCCTTCAGATCCAGCTCCCAGGCGCCCATCTTGGCGGCGTCGAGGGCCAGGTTCAGGCGGCGATCGCTCTCGCGCAGCGTCTCCTCGCCTTTTTCACGCTCCCGGATGCTCCGGTCGATCTGCGCGGCCCAGCCCAGCTTCATCAGCAGCGCGGTGAGGGCGAGCAGCAGCATGGTCCGGACGGCGCGGCGCGCGTCCTCCTTGGAGCGCTCCTGGCGTTCGGCCAGCAGGCGCTCTTCCTCGGCGCGGAATCCCTTCAGGAGAAAATCGATTCGTTCCATCAGCAACTGCCCGCGGTTGGTCGAGAAGAGGCGGAGCGCGGGGCCCATGCCCTGCTTTCTGCGCGCGCGGACCAGGCGGGCGATCCAGTCCAGCTTTTCCTTGATCAGGGGCGCGAGTTCCGCGAGTCGTCCTTGTTGGACGGGGTTGTCCCGGGTCATGACGCCAAGCAGGGCCAGTTGGGCCGGCGCGGAGCCTGCCGCGGGCAAGGGCGTCAGGTAGAGCGGGTCGCCCGACAGGAGGAAGCCGCGCTGGCCGGCCTCATCGTGGCGCAGCGCGATAAAGATTTGGTCGGAGGCCTTCAGCACCTCTTGGGTGTGGCCGACCCATTCCTGCGTGTCCAGAAGGCCGCG
>JAGWMT010000221.1 GCA_028871595.1 Elusimicrobiota bacterium | reverse complement strand
TCCGCGTCCTTCAGCGCCCGGTTGATCTCGCGGTCCACGATCTGCTTCACGGGCCGCGCGCCGTACTGCGACTGGGACAGGGCCTTGGTCAGCACCGCCTCGCGGGCGGCGCCGGTCAGGGAGACCTTCAGGTCCTTCTCCTTGAGCTGGCTCTCCAAGGCCTTCAGGCGCAGGTCCAGGATGGCGCCCAGCTTGGACTTCTCGGTGATCTCGTTGAACACCACCACGCGGTCCTCGCCCACGCGGTTGACGAACTCGGGGCGGTACTTGGCCTTGAACGCCTCCAGGTAGTGCTTGGCGCGCTCCGAGCTGACGCCCGTGCCGGCCTTGGCGCGCTTGAGGGTCTTGGCGTTGAAGCCCATGCCGTCCTGCTTGTACTCGTAGCCGTCGCCGCCGTCGCGCCAGCCGTCGGCGATTTTCGCGTTCTCGTCGCCGGACACGCTGCCGCCGATGTTGGACGTCATGATGATGATGGTGTTGGAGAAGTCCACGGTGCGGCCCTGGCCGTCGGTGAGGCGGCCGTCTTCCAGGACCTGCAGGAGGACGTCGAACACCTCCGGGTGGGCCTTCTCGATCTCGTCGAGCAGGATCACCTGGTAGGGGTTGCGGCGGATGGACTCGGTCAGCTGGCCGCCTTCCTCGTGGCCCACGTAGCCGGGGGGCGCGCTGATCAGGCGGCTGACCGAGCTCTTCTCCTGGTACTCGGACATGTCCAGGCGGAGCATGTTCTTCTCGGAGCCGAACTTGATCTTGGCCAGCATGCGCGCCAGCTCGGTCTTGCCCACGCCCGTCGGGCCCAGGAACACGAAGGACGCGATGGGCTGCTTCGGGTCGCGGTAGCCGGTCTCGCCTGCCTGGACGGCCTCGGCGACCTTCTCCACGGCCTCGTCCTGGCCGATGACCTGGGACTTCATCTCGGCCGGCAGATTCTTCAACTGCGCCCGTTTGTCTTCGTTGAGTTTTCCCGCGGGAATGCCGGTCCTCAGTGAGATTTCCTGGGCGATATCTTCCGCCGTCACGGCCTTGGTGGGGGATTCCACGCCGTTCGCCTTCGCCTCGGACGCCTTC
This sequence comes from Elusimicrobiota bacterium, assembly GCA_028871595.1. The sequence goes on along the minus strand of JAGWMT010000221.1, from coordinate 4,460 downwards.
AGCTCCACCTCGGCCGACGCGTCGTCCATCAGGTCCAGCGCGGAGTCGGGCAGGTGGCGGTCGGTCACGTAGCGGTAGGCCAAGGACACCGCGGCCTTGACCGTCTCCAGGGCGATGGTCACGCCGTGCTTCTTCTCATAGACGCCCTTCACGCCTTCCAGGATGGTCTCCGCTTCGTCCTTGGTGGGGGGCAGGAGCTTGACCGGGTTGAAGCGGCGCATCAAGGCGCCGTCCTTCTCGATGCGGCGGAACTCGTCCATGGTGGTGGCGCCGATCACGGAGATCGAGCCGTCGGACAGGGATTCCTTGAGGATCTGCGACGCGTCGGGCGAGCCGGAGGCGCCGCCCGCGCCCACGATCATGTGGATCTCGTCGATGAACAGGATCACGCGGCCGTTGGACTTCTTGGCCTCGGCGATGATCTTCTGCATGCGCTCCTCGAACTCGCCGCGGTACTTGGTGCCGGCGACGACCTTGTTCAGGTCGATCTTGATGATGGTCTTGCCCGAGAGCTCGGGGATCTGGCCGTCCACGATCATCTGCGCCAGCCCGTTGACGATGGCGGTCTTGCCCACGCCCTTCTCGCCGATCACCAGCGGGTTGTTCTTCTCGACGCGCAGGAGCGTCTTCACCATCTGGCGGATCTCGCCGCGGCGGCCGATCAGCGGGCGGCGCTTGGGGTCGGACGCCTTCTGGGTGATGTCGGTGCCGTACTCGTAAAGGGTCTCGTACTCGTTCTTGTCCAGCGGCTTGTAGGCCGCCTTTTCCGCCGGCTTCGGATCTTCGGCGGCGGGCCCGGTCAGGAGCAGCCTCTGGGGGCGGGCGCCTTCCAGCATGGTCAGCACGTCGCCCAGGGCCTGGGCCGTGATCCGCCCCTGTTCCTGCTCCTGGAACTTCTGCGACGGCTTCATGTCGCCGATGGTGTCCTCGAGCCACGCGCGGGTGTCCTCGTCGAAGGCGGGCGCGGCCTGGCCGGCGCCGAAGTGCATGTCGTTGAGGGCGTTGTGGGCGGCCACCGCGCGGGCGCGGGGCTCCTCGAACCTCGCGGGATCGGTCTGCGCCTTGCCGCCGACCACGCCGATGTACTCGCGCAGGACGGAGCGCAGCAGCTCGAACCGGGCATTATTGTAGAGGATCTCGACTTCGGCGGCGGACTCGGTCTCCCCGGCGGCGCGCAGCGCGGTCAGCGACCGCTGGAAGGCCACGACGGCGCGGGCGTTGCCGTTGATCTTGCGGTCGCCGTTGACGGCGGCGACGCCCTCGCGGGCCAGCTTCCCGGCCTTGTTGACCTCGGGGTTCGAGAACTCTCCGGCGAAGCGGTCGGCCAGGTCGGTGAAGACGTAGCGGTTGCCGGACAGCGCCATCAGGCGGCCGTCGCCGACCAGAATCTTGATGAGCTCCGCGGCGACCGTCTCCCGGTGCCCGAGGACTTTCGCGGCCTGGACCAATTGGTCCTCGGTCATGAGCTTCCCGCCCTTGACGGTCTTCATCAGCGCGGAGTCCAGAGCGTTGGCGGCCGCGCGATGATCGATCGGTCCGCGGCTGCCGCCGTTGGAGCCGCGCGCCGGGCCGTCGCTGGCGGCGCCGCGAGTGGAGCGGGACAGGCCCAAGGCGGGAGCGGCGTTCCAGGCGCCGGAGACGGCGTCCCCGGAATCGGCGGGGCGGGCGGCGGCGGCGTCGAAAGCGCGCGCGGATTCGGCTTTCGAGGAGGCGGACGTCGCGCGGGGGCCGTTGAGCGCGGCGGCGCCGGAGGCGACGGACTTCAGCACGGCGGCGGCGCTTGGAGCGGCGGCTTTCGCCACGGCGGGAGCGGCGGCGGGAAGAACGGCGGCGCCCAGGGCCGCGGCGGGGACCGGCGCGACGCCGGGAGCCGACGCGGCGGCCAGCGGCGCGGCGGCGGGCGCGCTCAGGGAGGAGAGCGGGGCGGCGGCCGACAGAGGCGCGGCCATCGCGGCGGCGGAAACGCCGGAGACGCCGACGGCGGAGGCCCCGACGGGCTCCACGCGCCCCACGACCTGCGCCCAAAGTCCGGGCGCGGGCGCGGCCGCCAGCAAAGCGGCGAGGGTCACTCGGGCGAACACGGCGGCGACGGGGGCGCGGCGGGGCATGGTCTTTTCCATGCGCACAGTATAAAGAGGTAGCGAAGACTTGGGCGGGGCCTTAAGGCCCCGGGGCGGGAGAAAAGGGACCCGGATTTCCCGGATTCCGAAGGCCTAGGCCGTTTGGGCCCTGCGGTCCCGTTGGGACCAGTCCACGTGCTTGAAGCGGCGGTGCGCCCACAGCCATTGTCCGGGCACGGCGCGGATCCAGCCCTCGACCATATCGGCTAACCGCTGGTTGTCGGCCTTGTCGTCGTCGGAGAGGGGGATCTCCGGGTCCACCAGGATGCGCACGAGGCCGTCCTGGCCGCGGATCTGGCGCACGGGCAAAATGGCCGCGCCGGTGCGGCGCGAGAGCGGGGCGATGGCGGCCAAGGTGTCCACCAGGACACCGAAGAAGCGGGTGGGCTCGCCCATGGGCGGGGGCATGTACTGGTCCATGACGAACACCACGCCTTCGCCGTCGCGCAGGCGCTTCATCACGGTGGGGACGGTGCGGGGCTGATACGTCGCCTGGACCCCGGCGGACAGGCGCACCTTCTCCATCCAGTCGTGCAGCCACTGGGGCTTGAGCTTGCGCGTGACGATGGTGACCTTCATGCCGCCGATGGCGCCGGCCGCGGCGGCGAACTCCCAATTCGCCAGATGGGCGGAGCAGAACAGTTCGCCCTTGCCGCGGGCATGGACCTTCTCCCAGTTCTCCAGGCCCTCGATGCGGGTGGTCCGGGCCACATAGGCGGGCCAGTGGCCCTCGATGGGGGTAAACATATGGGCCAGTTCCAGCGTCAACACGCCGTAGTGTTCGTAGTTCTGGACCAATATTAGCCGGCGCTCGGCGGGAGACAGTTTCGGCAGGCAGCGCTCGATGTTTTCCTGCGCGATCTTCCGGCGCTTGGGGTCCACGCGCATGGCGATGCGTCCCAGGAAGCGGCCCAGCGCGGTCTCCCACGAGCGCGGCAAGACCGCGACGAACAATCCGAGTCCGTGGGTGGGGATGCGCAGGAGGAGGGCCAGAACGGGATTCACGACGGAGATTCTACCAAAACGCGCGCCGGAACCTCAGGCGAACAGATGCGCGATGCCGAAGGCCGCGGCCGCCGCCAGGCTGCCCACCAGGGCCGTGTGCAGGGCCGAGCGCCAGGGTTCGCCCGACGTGACCTTCCCTTTCGCGTAGCCGAAGGCGAACAGCGCGGCCAGGGTCGTGGCCACCGACCACGGCAGCGCGGCGCGCGCGTCGCTCACGAAGAAGTACGGAGTCAGCGGCACCAGCCCGCCCACCACGTACGCGCCGCCGATGGTCAGCGCCGAGGTCAGGCCCCGCGACGGGTCGGGGCGTTCCAGGCCCAGCTCGAAGCGCATCATGAAGTCCACCCAGGCGGGCTCGTTCTTCTCGAAATTCTCCAGAATGGGCGCGATCTGCGCCTCGTCCAGGCCGTAGTGGCGGAACACGGCGGCGACTTCCGCGCGCTCGGCGTGGGGCTTCTCGATGATCTCCTCGGCTTCGCGCTTGGCCTCGGCGGCGTAGTGCTCGGCGTCGCCGCGCGCGGCCAGGTAGCCTCCCAGGCCCATGGCGATGGAGCCCGCGGCGATCTCCGCCATGCCCGCGGTGACCACCAGCTTCGACGCGGCCACCGCCCCGGTCAATCCCGCCGCCAGCGCGAAGGGCACGGTCAGGCCGTCGGACATGCCGATCACCAGGTCGCGAACGGCGTCGGTCGCGGTGAAGTGGTGTTCGTGGTGATGGTGAGGATGAGTGGCCATGGGGCGATTCTATCATTCGGCGCCGCTGACCGGCACGCCGGTCCTCACTCGCGCCGGCGCGAGCTTTGATCCTTTCGGCGGGATCGCGACTTACTCCAGAGCAAGTCATGATGTCCGGCGATACATCAAAAATCGACGCCAAAGGGAAGCGGTGCCGCTACACATACGACCCGGTTACAGCAGTATCTGTTGTTGTTTGATTCGCGCCGCTTCCGTCGCGTGAATCTTGGCCGTCTTCGCGAATGACGGCCAATCCGCGACGGCCGCTCGGACTTCTTTCAGGAGGGCTGGCGCTTCGCCGATTCCAAACCGATCCGCCAGCGCGAGGCAGTCTTCCTTTTTGATGCCGTCGAATTCCCCGTTGACCGACATCAGATGCTGCGCGGTCCATTCGCCCTTGGGATTATGCGCGAAGGTGACGTCGTAGGCGGGGGAGAGCGTCCAAGATCCGCCTTTGCGCAGGAGAAAGGAGAAGTTCTTTGTGTGGTCGTCGCAGTTGCGGCCCATGACGTTGAACGCCATCCGGCGAAACGCCTCGACGTCCGCCGCGTGGCCGAGCTTCAATTGCCGCATCGTCATGAAAAACTGTTCGTAGCTGTT
>JAGWMT010000220.1 GCA_028871595.1 Elusimicrobiota bacterium | reverse complement strand
TGGCCGGGGACCATGACCCGCACGTTCACCCCGCGTCGCGCGGCCCGGGTCAGCTCGTGGCGGATGCGCCAACCGGGGAGGAAGTAAGCGTTGGCGATCGAGACCTCGGTGCGGGCGGCGCGCAGGGCGTTGACGTAGCCCTCGCGGATCACGAAGCGCTTCAATAGCTCCTGGTTGGCCGCCACCTTCACCCGGGACGGGCCGCGGTGCGCCCCGGGATCGCCCGCCGATTCGAACCAGCGGCCGGTTTGCTGGAACCAGACCTCCCGGAACAGGCGGTCCAAGTCGTAGGCGGCGGGCCCGCGCACGCGCAGGTGCGCGTCGCGCCAGTCCCCGCCGCCCTGCTCCACCGGGGCGTTCTCGTCGGAGATGTTCATGCCGCCCACGAAGCCGACGGTCCCGTCGCAGATCAGCATCTTGCGGTGGTCGCGGCGGTTCCAAGCCCAGCGCGGACGCCAGGGCGCGACCGGATGATACTCCAGAATCTGGACTCCGGCGTTGCGCATCGAGGTCTCCAAAGCCGGGTCGAAGTCCATGGAGCCGACGGAATCATAGATCAGCCGGGTCCGCACGCCGGCGCGGGCCTTTTTTGCCAGCAGTTCGGCGAAGGCGCGCCCCGTGTTGTCTCCGTCGAAGATGTAGGTCTCCAGGTGGACCGAATGCCGGGCGTCCTCGATCGCCTCGGCCATCGCGGGGTAGAGCTCCTGGCCTCGGACGTACAGCGACAGGGCGTTGCCCGGGACGTACTCGTCGTAGTCCCAGGAGAAGTCGCCGGACCCCGGGAGGGGGCGGCGTTTGAGCAGCTTCGGAACCCGCGTGAGGCGCGGCAAGGGCACGGCGACAGGATATCAAATGGGGCCGAGGGGGGATTGACACGCCGCATATATGTATCTATAATGGTTACATATGAAAAACAAGCCCGTTCGGCAGCCGGTCCTTTTCGTCGGCCATGGCTCGCCGATGAACGCGATCGGGGACAACGACTTCACCAGGACCTTGGCCCGCCTCGGCGAGCGCCTGGGAAAGCCCGAGGCGGTCCTGTGCGTGTCCGCCCACTGGCTGACCCAGGGGACGCGGGTCACGGGCATGGCCAATCCCCGGACCATCCACGATTTCGGCGGCTTTCCCGAGGAACTGTACCGGGTGCGCTATCCCGCGCCCGGAAGCCCCGCCGTCGCCGCGCTGGTGCGGGAGGCCCTCGGTCGAGAAGCCGTGGGCGTGGATGAGGGCGAATGGGGATTGGATCACGGGGCTTGGTCCGTCCTGCGACATCTTTATCCGAAAGCCGATGTGCCCGTCGTGCAGCTGGGGATCGACTGCGCCGCGCCGGCGCGGCGCCATTTCGAACTGGGGGAGAAGCTCCGGCCCTTGCGGGAGGACGGCATTCTCATTCTGGGGAGCGGCAACATCGTCCACAACCTGCGCCGGATATCCTTCAATGAGGACGCGCCGCCGGAGCCGTGGGCCGTGGAATTCGACGCCTGGGTCAAGGCGCGCCTGGAGGCGCGCGACTATCAGCCTTTGCTGGGCGACCTGTCCGCCGCGCCGTCGGGCCGCGTCAGCGTCCCCACCCCGGACCACTACGACCCGCTGCTGTACGTGCTGGGCGCCTCCGACGCCCGGGACGCCCTGCGCTTCGAGTATGAGGGCATCCAGAACGCTTCCATCTCGATGCGCTCGTTCACGCTGGGTTAGGTGTCAGGCCTTCAGTTATTTTAATTATTCGGACAATAATTGAAACAACTGAAGGCCTGACCCCTGCTCAACTGCTAGAATAGCGCCCCATGGCCGGCAAGGAACACTTCGAACGCCTTCAGACGTTGATCGACCTCGAACGCGAGGCCGAGAAGGCGGAGAATTTGCGCGAGCTGCGCAAGTTCCCGGTCGCCCAGCGCGAGGCGCGGGGCAAGACCGTCACCGGGCTCAACATGGACGCCATCGAGGGCGGCATGGGCGGCTTGACCATGATCGTCCTGTCGCGGCCGCCGAAGGGCGAGGAGCTGTCCCCGTTCCACGCCATGAACGCGGGCGACAACGTCCTGCTGACCATGCCGCCGAACATGGAGCCGCGCTCCGTGGAGGGCACGCTCTACAAGGTGGAGGAGTACCGCGTGGTCGTGGCCTTGAACGGGCCGGGTCCGGAGACCGAGGCGCGCGGGTCCTCCCAAATCGATCTGCTGGGCAGCGACGCCACGTACCAGCGGATGCGCAAGGCGCTGATCACGGTGGCCGAAACGAAGCGCTCCCGGCTTTCGACCCTCCGGGAGATCTTCCTCGGCGAGACGTCCCCGCTGCGTTCCCGCGTCCCGAAGGTCCGATTCTTCAACCAGGGCCTCAACGAGTATCAGCAGGAGGCCGTCAAGCGCGCCTTGGCCGCCGACGACGTGTCCTTGGTTCACGGGCCGCCCGGCACCGGCAAGACCACGGTGCTGGTGGAGATCATCCGCCAGCACGTGTCCCGCGGCGAGCGCGTTCTGGCCACGGCCCCGTCCAATATCGCCGTGGACAACATCCTGGAAAAGCTCCTGGACAGCGGCCTGCGCGTGGTGCGCCTGGGACACCCCGCGCGCACGCTGGAGAGCCTGCGCCACGGCAACCTGGCCGCGCAGACCGAGGTGGACCCGGGCTATGAGAAGGTCCGCGAGTTGGACGCCGCGCGCGAGCGCCTGATCAACCGGAAGTCCCGCATCGCCCGCCGCGAGCGCAACCAGCTGGGCTACGACGAGCGCCAGAACCGCGAGCGCGAGGTCGGCCGGATGTGGCGCGAGGCGCGCGACATCGAATTCGAGATCCAGCGCCGCATCGTCGCCTCCGCTCACGTGGTCCTGGCCACGCATGCCGGCATCTCCAAGCGCTTCGTGAAGGGCGACTTCGACCTGGTGGCCATGGACGAGGCCTCGCAGGCGACGGAGGCCCTGTCTTGGGTGCCGTTGACTTTGGCCAAGAAGGTGGTCTTCGCGGGCGACGCGAACCAATTGCCGCCCACGATCTATTCCAAGGAGGCCGCCGAGGGCGGGCTGGCGGTGACCTTATTCGACCGCCTGAAGGACCTCCTGCCGGCGAACGTGCAGACCTTGCTGCGCGTGCAGTACCGGATGCATGAGAGCATCATGAAGTTTCCTTCGGAGCAGTTCTACGAGGGCAAGCTCATCGCCCACGAGTCCGTCGCGCGCCACACCGCCGACGAGCTCCCCGGCGTGGCCTCCACGCCTCTGACCAGCCGGCCCGTGACCTTCATCGACACCGCCGGCGCGGGCTTCGACGAGTCCTGGAACGACATGCTGGAGAGCCGGGAGAACAAAGGCGAGGCCGAACTGGCCGTGAAGATCCTCTACGAGCTGCTGGGCTCCGGCATGAAGCCCAAGGACGTGGCCATCCTGACGCCGTATGTCGCCCAGGCGAAGCTGCTGAAGACCTTGGCCCGCGATCCCGGTTTGGAGATCGGTTCCGTGGACGGCTTCCAAGGGCGCGAGAAGGAGGCCGTCATCCTCAGCCTGGTGCGTTCCAACGAGGGCGGCCAGATCGGCTTCCTGTCCGACATGCGCCGGCTGAACGTGGCCATCACCCGCGCGCGCCGCTGCCTGATCGTCATCGGCGACGGCGTGACCGTCGCGCGCCACGCGGTGTACGAGAAATTCGTGGCGCACGCCGACGCATTGGACTCCCACCGCTCGTCGTACGAGTGGTCTCATGGCTGAGGACGCGGCCGAGCGCGCCCGCCGTGATTTCGTCGGGCGCGCGCCGGAGCTGCGCCGCGCCCTGGTCGCCGAGCTGTCCGCGTTGATTCCCCGCGCCGCGACGCTCTCTCCGGACGAGGCCGCGGTGCTCCAGCACGTCCTGGCCTACGCGGGGTATTCCGCCGACGGCGGCCTGTACGTTCCGGCCTTCGCCGTGCTGTGGGGGGGCGAGCCGTCCTATATTCCGGCCGTGCACCTCCCCGCCGAGCGCGTGCGCGCCGCGGCCGTCACCTTACGCCGCCGGGGGGTCCTACGCGACATCCGCTGGACGCCCGCCGAGGCGAGCGGCCACACCGACGGGGTGTTCGTGGAAGCGGGCGCGCTGCGCGCGTTGGCGGAAAAATCGGAGCCCGCGATGAAGCGGCGGGTGATCCTGTGCGTCGCGGCGAGCCTGGATGGGTACGTCGTGGACCGGGACCCATCCGTCGAGTCGGAGCTCGCTCGGGACTGCGACCGGGTCGAACTTCCGCGCGGCAACCCGTCGAAACGGCTCGCGCGTCTGCGCGAGCAGGCCGGGAAGGACATCCTCTGCGGCGGCGGCGGCCCGGCCGTTCACGCGTTGCTGAAGAAGGATCTCGTCGATGTCCTGGTCGTGTCTTTAATCCCCGTGCTTCTCGGTGCCGGAACTCCGCTGTTCAAGAAAGGCCGCCCCGAGCGGCGGCTGAAGCTGATCGAAAGCCGCTCCTTCCCGACGGGCCTGGTCCAACTCCGCTACGAACGGGCCTGAATCATGGGCGGTGCGGCCCCGGCGCATGGAACTTTTTCGACCCCCGCTCCGTATACCTAACGAGGTTTCCGTACATTAACTCGGGAGGTTGGTATGGACATGAACATGCCGAAGCTGGACGCGCGCGTGCGGCCGTTCGCCGACACGTCGGGACGGCCCACGAAGCTGCTGGCGTTCGCGGAACTGACCATCGCGGACGCGTTCGTGATCAAGGGGATCCGCGTGCTGAAGCGCGACGAGGCGGGCGAGGACGAGCCGTTCGTCGTCTTCCCCGCGGAGAAGGGCAAGGGCGCGACGCAGGACCGCTGGTTCGACGTCGCGCATCCGGTCACCGCGGAGGCGCGCGCCGCGGCGACGGCGCTGGTGCTGGAGCGGTGGCGTCAGGCCGGGGAAGCCACCCAGGCCTCCGCGCGCGGCTGAGGCGGCGACCTTCCCGCCGGACGCGGCGGGAAGGTCAATCCCTTGATGTGTATTGTGATGTGTATTATACTGGACGCATGGGATACCGACGGATGAATATCACCCTGCCGGAGCCGCTGGCAAAAAAACTGGATAAGCTAGACAATAAAAGCGCCTTCATCGCGCGCGCCGTCGTCGAGCGCTTGGAGGCGCTCCGGAAAGCCGAGTTCCGCCGGCGATTGATCCAGGGCTACAAAGAGGCCGCGAATGACCCCGCCGAGCGGCGGCTCACGCGCGAATTGGACGGCGCCGCCGGCGGGATTTTGGAGAACGACGATTGGTGATCGCGCGCGGCGAAGTCTTCTGGGTTGATTTTTCCGGCGCGCGCGGGACCGAAATCCGGAAGACGCGTCCCGCCGTCGTCGTGTCGAACGACGACAACAATCGTCATATGAACACGGTGACGGTGGTGCCCTTGTCGTCGGCTTTGGAGCGAATCCGTCCCCACGAAGTGCCGATTCCGGCGGGCCTCGTCGGGGATGGTCGCCGCTGCAAGGCCAACGCCCACCAGGTCAACACCGTGGACAAGGGCCGCTTCGGCCGGAAATTGGGCCGATTGCCCGAAACGCTGATGCAGAACGTCGACGTCGCGCTACGCGTGCACTTGG
>JAGWMT010000482.1 GCA_028871595.1 Elusimicrobiota bacterium | reverse complement strand
GAAATCTTCGGCTTCCTGGGCGCCAACGGCGCCGGCAAGACCACGACGATCCGCGTCCTGTGCGGCCTGCTGGTGCCCACGTCGGGCCGCGCGCGCGTGGCGGGATTGGAGGTGGCCGACGGCCTGCAGGCCGTCAAGCACAAGGTCGGCTACATGTCCCAGCGCTTCACGCAGTACGATGATCTGAGCGTGGCGGAGAACATCGCCTTCGCGGCCGCGCTGCGCAAGATGTCGGACGCGGAGCGGGAGCGGCGCACGCGCGAACTGTTCAAGACGATCGGCTTCGACCGGCCGACTGATACGTTGGTGCGCGACCTTCCGGGCGGCTTCAAGCAGGAGCTGTCTTTGGCCGTCGCCATGCTGCACGATCCCGAGATCGTTTTCCTGGACGAGCCCACCGCGGGCGTGGCGCCGGCGGCGCGCGCCCGGTTCTGGGGCTTGATCCGGGGCATCGCGGGCACCGGGAAGACCGTGTTCGTCACCACGCATTACATGGACGAGGCCGAGCAGTGCGGACGCATCGCGCTGATGCGCACCGGATGCTTGATCGCGCTGGATTCGCCCGAAGGTCTGAAGGCGTCCGCGTTTCCGGAGCCGCTGTACGAGCTTCACGCGCGCGACGGCGCCCCCGCGGACTGGGCGGGCCGCCTGAAGGCCGACCCCAGCGTGATCGACCCCGAGCCCTATGGCCTGCGCTGGCACGCCGGCGTGCGCGACGAGTCCGGCTTCCGCCGGCTGCTGGCCGGGCTGGGGCCGGCGGTGGAGTCGCGCCGGATCAAGCCCACGCTCGAGGACGTGTTCGTCCGCCTGGTGGAAGGAAAGGACCGGTGAGCGAGCAATTCCGCCTCAGCCGCGCTTTGTCCATCGCCCGCAAGGAGGCGCGCCACATCCGCCGGGACCGGGTGACGCTCGCGGCGGCGCTGGGCATGCCCATCCTGCTGGTCTGCTTCTTCGGCTTCGTGATCGATCTCAACGTGCGCCAGGTCGGCCTGCTGGTGGCCGACGGC
>JAGWMT010000219.1 GCA_028871595.1 Elusimicrobiota bacterium | reverse complement strand
GTGGAGCCGTTCCGCGCGAAGGCCTTCCCCATCGTCAAGGATTTGGTGGTGGACCGCTCCGCGTTCGACCGCATCCAGTCCGCCGGCGGCTTCGTCTCGGTCAACACCGGCAACGCCTGCGACGCCAACGCCATTCTGGTGCCGCACGATAAGGCCGAGAAGGCCATGGACGCGGCGGCCTGCATCGGCTGCGGCGCCTGCGTGGCGGCCTGCCCGAACGCGTCGGCCATGCTCTTCGTCGGCGCGAAGGTCTCCCAGTACGCGCTGCTGCCCCAGGGCCAGCCCGAACGCGACAAGCGCGTGCTCGCCATGCGCGAGGCGATGGACCAAGAGGGCTTCGGCCACTGCACGAACGAATACGAGTGCGAGGCCGCCTGCCCGAAGGAGATCAAAATCTCGAACATCGCGCGCCTCAACCGCGAGTATCTGCGCGCGACGCTGACCGCCGAATAGCGGGGCCGTGCGGCTCAACGAGGACTTCGGCGTCCAGCCGGGAAAGCTCGAAGAGCTGAAGGCCCGCATTCTGCGGCTGGGCGTGGACCTGAACTTGGTCGAGGAGACGTTCTCTCGCGGCGGGGGCAAGGGCGGTCAGAAGATCAACAAAACCTCGAACCGGGTCCAATTATTTTATGGCCCCCTGGATATCCGTGTCGCGTGTCAGCGGGAACGGAAGCGCTGCCTGAACCGGTTTCTCGCGCTTCGAGAATTGATCGACCGGATCGAGATCGTCGTTTCGCCGGAAACCTCCGCCCGTCTCAAGGACATAGAACGCCTGCGCAAGCGCAAGGCCCGCTCCCGGGCCCGATCCGCGGAGAAGCTCCGATGAAATACTTCACGCCGGAGGAAGCGGAGGCGCTGATCCCGGAGATCGAGAAGATCTTCGAGGCCGTCGCCGAGATCGCCGCCCAGGCCGAGGTGAAGGCCGCGTCCCTGCGCCGGCGCCGGGACGCGGGCGACGAGGACCCCGCGGCCGCCGCGATCGAGCGCTCCCAGCTCCAATTCCTCTCGCAGAGCGTGAACGGCTGGATGCAGAAGATCGTGGACCTGGGCGCGTTGCCCAAGGGCGTGGAGCCGGCGCTGGTGGACTTCCCCAGCCGACTGGACGGGGCCGACGTCTACCTGTGCTGGCGCCTGGGCGAGAAGAAACTCGCCTACTACCACCCCGTGGACGAGGGCTTCTCCACCCGTAAGCCGCTCCCCAGGCGCCGCGCGGCCTGACGCCACTGGCGTCCCCGGAGGCGCGGGGTTATACTGCCCTCATGCCCCTCCCGGCCCTCGTCGGGCTCATTTTATTGGCGGCCGCGCCGGCCCGCGCCCAAAACCGGGCCGGACTGATCGACGCGGCGGAGGTCTCCGCGGCGCCGTCGGCGTCGGCCGTCGCCACATTGTCCCCGCCGTCGGCCATCCCCTCTCTCATCGCCGCTCCGGCTTTGGCGCCGGCCTTCTCCGCCCCGTCGCCCGCCGCCCCGGCGCCGGCGGCGGTCCCGGCCGCGCTCGCTCCGGCGGTCCTGGCGCCCTCCCCGCTGCAAGCGTCGGCTCTCTCGCCGGCGCCCCTCAAGGCGAAAGCGGCCGCGCTCCAACAGAACGACGCGCTCCCAGCGAATCTGCGCTCGGTCGCGCGTCTGCTGGATGAAGCCGGACCGGGCGGCACGACCTCGCTCAGCGACGCGCAACTCGTGTCGCTCACCCAGCGCCTGGCCGGAGAGGGCGCGGCGAGCGACTTCTCTTCCGCCTATCTGAGACCCGAGCGGCCGTTCGATTTCGGTGCGTCGGAGACTTTCCGATACCGGACCGCTCTGTCGGACTACAAGTCCGGCGCCTCCTCAAAGGAGGAATCCACGTCCGTCCTCCTGGCCTCCGCGTTCGAGCTGGCCAGGAGCGCGGGCATCGAGGTCGAACATATCACGCGCGCCTCCCCGCGCGGCGGATCCGACGAAGGCCTGCGCGTGCTGCCGCGCCGGGACGGCTCCCTCCTCAACCGCCTCGCGTACGATCTGGAGCGCCGCTATGGCGCCGCGGTCGAGTACGTCCCGGCGCGCATCGCCGGGGGCGTGGCCGCCTACAACTCGGGCGCGAAGGTCCTCTTCCTCCCCGATTTCGGCCGGGCCAACGCGTTCGAGGCCATCCTGCACGAGACGGCCCACGCCCAATTCACGGACCGCCTCGCCCGCGGCGCCTTGAGCCCCTTCCACGGCCTGCTGCTCGCCTACGAAGGCCGGGCCATCGCGCCGGGCGCGTCCTCGTACGTCGAGCACATGTCGCTCGAGGAGATCTCCACCCACGGCAAGGAGCTCAAGCACCAGCTCGCCGCCGCGCGCGCGGCGGGAACGGCCACGACCGCGGCTCTCCTGCCCACCTACACTTTCCTCTACCAATACGCGGACGTCCTGCGGAGCGCGCGGCTCAATCTGGCGATCGCGCGCTCCTACGTAGGCGACAGACGCGCGAAGCTGGTTCCGGCGGACGAGGAGCCCGCGCCGTTTCCCGGCGGACGTTGGTACCGCGCCGCCCTGCCGTACGGATTCTTTTATATCCCGGTCCGCGAGGAAGCGGCTCCGAAGCGCGGACTTTTTCAGCGCGCGTTTACGCAGGCGCCGGAGACTGCCGCCGAGAAGGCCCTGCGCCGCCGCGCGGACGCGCTCCTGCCCGCCATCGCGAAGATCGACGCCCTTCTGGCGGACATCGAGTCGGGAATCAAGGCCGACCGGCCCGACCTCAAGGACCTGAACGCCCGAGCGGACCGCATCGTCGCGGCCCTGCGCGAGGCCGAGACGGCCTTCGCCGCGGGCGCGACGGCGCGAGTGAAATGAGCGAAAACGCTATTTCACTGACGCCGAAGTCGCCATTCAACGGCGAGGCAAGGGTTTCCCGCTCCTTTGCTAACGCCGGCGGCGTCGGGGCGCCCGGTCTCGAACCGGGAACCTCGTGGTCCCAAACCACGCGCTCTGCCAATTGAGCTACGCCCCGCCCGCCGACGAGACATTCTATCACTTCGCTCCGGCCTTGCGTTCGAGGCGCGGCGCGGGTACACTCACGGGATGAGACGCTTCGCCGGACTGTCGCTGCTCGCGCTCCTGGCCGCCTGCGCCGGGACGCCGCGGCCCGTGCTCATCGACGTCCGCCGCGCCCCGCCGCCGCCGCGCAACGAAGGGGCCCCGAATGAAAGCATCCAGGACATCGCGGACGCGATCAAGAAGGGCGAACTTCCCCCCGTCCGCTTCGAATCCGACTCCGACGTTCTCACGCTGGATTCCCGCCCCACCTTGGACCGCATCGCGCGCGTGCTGATGAGCAGCGCGAAGCTCAAGCTTCTGATCCGCGCCTATACCGACGATACCGGCGACGAGGCCTACAATCTCGATCTCTCGCAGCGCCGCGCCCAAGCGGTCAAAGCGTATCTCGCTTCCAAGGGCGTGGCGCCGCCGTCCGTGCGCTGCCGGGGGTACGGCGCGCAGGATCCCATCGGCGACAACGACACGGAGGAAGGCCGCGCGAAGAACCGGCGCGTCGAGTTCCGCGTCACCACGCGGGAGTGGAACGCCGTTTACTGAGCCCTCGCGCCGCATAATGAAAAGGGCCCCGGCTTCCGGCCGGGGCCCTTTTTTTATCGAACGACGGACGAAATTACTTCGCCTTGGCGATCTGGGCGAGGCGGGCGGCGGTTTTCTCCTTGATGGTCTGGTAGGCCACCCCGGTGATGATCTCAAGCCCCTGGCTGATGTGGTCCACCGCGTAGATGTGGAACTTGCCCTCGGCGATGGCCTTGGAGACCTCGGGGTTCAGCGCCAGGTCCTTGACGTTGGTGCGCGGGATGACCACGCCCTGGTCGCCGGTGAGGCCCCGGGACTTGCAGAGCTCGAAGAAGCCCTCGATCTTCTCGTTGACGCCGCCGATGGCCTGCACGTTGCCGAACTGGTCGGCCGAGCCCGTGTAGGCGAACTTCTGGTTGATCGGCACGCCGGACAACGCGGACATGATCGTGTAGATCTCGGTGGACGTCGCCGAGTCGCCGTCGATGCCGCCGTAGTTCTGCTCGTAGGAGACCGAGATGGCCGCCTTCAGCGCCTTCTTCTGGCCGAACTCGTGCATGAAGAAGCCGTGCACGTTGCCCAAGGCCTTGTTGAAGCTCTTGCCCGTGCTGCCCGAGTCACGGTCCGTGGAGACGATGCCCGGCTCTCCGGGTCCCGCCGTCACGGTCACGCGCATCTGCACGCCCTTGGAGCCCATCACCGCCAGGCCGTTGCCCTGGCCCACGGCGAAGCCCTGGGTGTCGATGCGGAAGGTGTTGTTCTGGTACAGCTCGGCCATCCGCTTGAAATGCACTTCCTCGCGGTCGATCTTCTCCTTGAGGGCCTGATCGACGTCCTCCGCGCGGACCTCGGAACGTCCGGCCTTCTGCGCCCAGTACGAGGCCTCCTGCAGCAGGCCGTGCACCGCGCCGAACTGGGCGGTGAAGTACTGGTTGCTGTCGGCCAAGCGGGCCGCGTGCTCCAGGACGCGCACCACCGCGTCCCGGCTCAGGTCCATGATCTGTCCCGCCGAACCCGCGACCGAGTGCTTCAGGAAGTTCATGAAGCCCGCGACCGCCTCCTCGGTGATCCGGATCGTGGGCTGGAACTGCGCGACGCCCTGGAAGTTCGTGACGAAGTCCTCGTCATGCTGGGAGAGGAGCATCTGGATGGTCGGAGAGCCGACCAGGATCACCTTCACCTTCGCCGGCAAGTGGTAGATGTCGCCCTTCATGGAGGCCATCCCCAGATAGCCGCCTTCGGCGACCTCGGCCTGGCCGGTGCGCACCGCGTGCATCAGCGCCTGCCACACGCCGGGGTTCTTGAGCGCGTCCATCGCGCGGAGGACCAGGTAGCCGCCGTTCGCCTTCATGTAGGAGCCGGTCTTGAAGGTCGGACCGCCGGGGCCGTCGGCCTTCACCACGCCCACGCCCGGGATGACCATGTTGCGCTGGTTGCCGTCGGCCGCGCCGAACAGGCGCTCATACGTCGGGTTCTGCTCCCAGACCACCGGAGCGCCCTTCGACCCGGAATTGTCGCTCAGCACGCTGACCCGGAAGAAGTCCTCGGGGTCCAGGGGCCGGGAGCCGGGCATGGGCTTGATGCCCTCGCCGCCTTCCTTGAGCCCCATGAAGATCTTGTAGTTCTGCGCCGCGAAGTTCGCCAAGGACTGCACGTAGCCCAGGGCCTTGCGCGACTCCGCTCCGGGCATCGGCTTCGACGCCTTCAGCGCCTCATGCTCCTTCTCGGTGAGCGCGATGTATTCGGCGGCCTTCTGCTTGATCGCGGCGGCTTTCTTGGCGATCGCCGCCTTGGCCGAATCGTACTCCGCCTGAGTGATCTTACCGGCCGCGACCAACTGGGCCGCGATCTGATCGTTGATCGGCTGCTTGCCGATCGCGGGGACGGCGATCACCACGGGCCCGTTCTCGTCGTTGCCCGCCTGGACCGCGACGCCGAACTTGCCGAACTTCGACCCGGCCAGCTTCTGCAGCTCGTCGTTGATCTCCGCGTCGCGCTCCTGCGCCTT
>JAGWMT010000218.1 GCA_028871595.1 Elusimicrobiota bacterium | reverse complement strand
AAGCTCACGGCCGTGGGGCGCCTATCGGCGGGCGTGGCCCACGAGATCAACAATCCGCTGGGGATCATCCTGGGCTTCGCCCAGTCCATGAAAGCGCGCCTCAAGCCCGGGGACTCCATGACCTTGCCGGTGCAGAGCATCGCCCGGGAGGCCGAGCGCTGCCGTGACCTGGTCCAAAGCCTCCTGCAGTTCACGCGCGGCGGCGCGGCGGAGCATCGCGAGGAACTGGACATGAACGCCGCCGTCGAGCAGGCCCTTGCCTTGGTCAAGGCCCAGGGGGGCATGTCGCGGGTGGAGGTCGTCCGCAGGCTCGCTCCCGGCTTGCCGCTCATTCGCGCCAACCGGACCCAGTTCCAGCAGATTGTCGTCAACCTGGGGGGCAACGCCGTGGACGCCATGCCGCAGGGCGGCGTCCTGACCGTCGAGACCGCCCGGGTCGAGGGGCGGCCCGGCGTCGTCCTGCGGATCTCCGACACCGGCATGGGAATCCCGCCGGAGATACGCTCGAAGATATTCGATCCCTTCTTCACGACCAAGGAGGTCGGCAAGGGGACGGGGCTGGGGCTGGCCCTGGTCCACGAGATCGTGCACAAGCACGGGGGAACGATCGAGCTCGAGAGCGCGGTCGGCCGCGGGACGACTTTCCGGGTGTTCCTGCCTCTCGATGCCGGCGCGTCTCCCGCCGGGCCGCCATGATCGCGCGCCCTCTGGGACCGCGGAGCGGAGGGCCGCGGGCAGCCAGCGCTATCGCCGCGGCATGAGGCAGGCGATGTCGCGGATGCCGGAGAGGGATTCGCGGATCGCGTCGGGATCCAGCATGTCCCGGCAGAACTCCGAGTCCCCGCAGTCGTCGACTCGTCCCGACGCGCTCGCGCGGGCGAAGCCGACGACGTCGTGGCATTCTTCCCGCACGAAGCGGGGCGGATCGAGCGTCTCGCAGTAGTTGGGCTCCCGAAAGCGGGTATAAGCGGAAAAGTGGAAGACGCAGGCCTCGGTTTGCTTCGGCGTGATGGTGCCGTCCTGGGCCAGCAGGGCGCACAGGCGCGCGGGTTCGTCGATGTGGGAGAGGATCGCCGCGCATGCGGCCTTTCCGTAATCGGCCAGCTCGGGCATGTGCATGCCGCAGGTGTCGAGGAAGCGCGGATTCCGCGAGACGAGATCCTTGATTCGCATCATGTGCAGGGCATCTTGTCGGCATCTCTGAACGGTCATCGAGTCGTCCGCCGTGCCCTTAGGCGCCAGGACGTCGCAGAGGGAGAGGTCGTCCGACTTATTGGCGACCGCCGCTTGATGGGACGCGAGCAGTTCGAGCAGTTCGCCTTCTCCCTGGCGGTCCGCGCCGGGTTTGAAATAATGCGAGACGAACTTCTCGAACGTGAAGGACTTCACGCAGGCCCGGTCCTCATCCGATTCGGGATCCGGGGAAGGAGCCGCAAAGCCCTGCGCGCCCGCCTGCGCGGAATCGTAGCGCTCGGGCGCGGACGGCGGCGCGGCTTGGCTCGCATCGTGGGCGGGCGGGTTCTGGGCCGAGCGCTGGGCGGGCGGAGGGGGGATGTCCCCTAATGACTCCAGGAAAGCGACGAGGGCCTTCTTCTCCTCCGCGGAAAGCATGAGCGGTACGATGTCGGGGTCCTGTCCGGTGAGGGCCTGGCCGGCGCCCGTGTCGCCTCCGCGATCATAGAAATCCACGACATCCGCCAACGTCGCGAGCGTTCCGTTGTGCATGTACGGAGCGGTCTCGCCGAGATTGCGCAGCGGCGGCGTCACCATCATGGGGTTCGCTCCGGGGTTGGCGGCGCCGTCGGCCTTGAGCCCGATAGAGTGCTCACTGTTGTCCGACAGGGATGGTCCGTTGTGGCAGCGCAGGCAATGGGCTTTTCCGGTGAAGAGCACGAGCCCTTCTTTTTGAAGGGGTGACAACGCGTCCGGATCGGTGGAAAATCGATCGAAGGGCGAAGGATTCGCCCGGGGCACGGTTTCGACGAACGCGGCGAACGCTTCGCCGACCAGGTCCGGCGTGATGCGCCTTCGGGGATAGACGCGGGCGAACCATTTGGAATATTTCGACGAGCGGGCGATTTTTTTCGCAAGCACCTCCGGCGGCGTGTCCATTTCCTCCGGGTTCGCCGCGGCGATCAACGCCGCGTCCTGCACCCTTGCGGCGCGGCCGTCCCAGAAGAATCTATGGCGGAGGCGGACGTTCAGAAGCGATATCGTGTTTCGAGCGAGCTCCTTGCGCGCGGCGCCGATTCCCTTGCCGCGGGCGCGGGGAAGGCCGTCCGTCCAGCTGCGCGAAGGGATGTGGCAGGTGGCGCAACTCAGGCTCTTGTCTTTTGAAAGGTCGGCATCGAAGAACAGCGCCTGCCCGAGAGAAACCTCGTCGGCCGAGTGCTGGGGGGGCGGAGGATCAGAGGCCGGCCTGAACGCGCTGACTTGGATCCGAAGCCACGCCGCCTCGACCGCGGACGAATCCACGGCGACCTCCGGAGGCGATCCGGCTTGCGCGGCACCACAAAGACCAGCGAGGGCTAGTCCCGCGGACAGCGCCCAACCGACCAACGCTCAGCCTTTGACGATGCGGAAACCCAGCTCGGCGCGGCGCGTGGAGGGATCCAGGCGCCGGCATGGCGTGACGAGTTTTCCGTCCTTATCGCGGAAATAAAAGCCTCCGCCGACGTAAACGCGGTCCCACCCCGCGTCTTCCCACGCGGAGCCGTCAGCCGGGGCTCCGGCGTAGCTGGGATGGTACCAGTCCTCGACCCACTCCCAAACGGTGGCCATATCGCAAAGCCCTTGCGGGGTTGTGGCCTTGGCGTTCGTGCAGACGGCGCGCGGCGTGACCTGATCGTTCCCCCAGGGATATTTCGAGCTGCGGCCGGCGTCACGCGCCGCGTATTCCCATTCGGAGTCGGTGGGGAGGCGTCCGCCGACCCACTTCGCGAAGGCGTGCGCCTGCTCCCAGCTCACGCAGGTCGCCGGCATGTTCTCCCCCGCTTGATAGCCTTGGCAGGCCTTGATCGGGGTGCAGGCTTTCGCGGCGACGCAGGCGCGGTACTGCCCATTGGTCACCGGAGTCTTGGCCATCTCGAACGGCTTCACCGTGACTTTATGAACGGGCCTGGTGTCGCTCCACTGAGCGGAGCCCATCTGATAGGATCCCGCCGGGAGCTTGACCCAATCAATCGCGACGCCCGCGGCGGTCTTGTGAGGGGTTTTATCCGACGCTTTGGCGAATTGCGGCGCCAGCAACGCCGCGGCCAGGAATAATCCGCCCGCGGCACGTCTCAATTTGGCGTTCATGTCGCCAAGTATAATTCCCGTTTTCACAGCTGTCAATGGACAATTCCGACTCACGCTGGCCGCCCTCGAACTGGACCGCTTCGATGAGGCCCAGCGCGCCGAAGCCCGCCGCTATTTCGCCCAGCCCAAAACCGTCGTCACCGGTCCCACGGCGAGCCCCGCGAAAACCACCCCGGACACCATGCTCAAGCTCCAGGATGGAGCCCGCAAGGCCAAGGCTCAGGGTTTGGATCTGGGGATAGATCCCAAGATGGAGAAGGAACTCC
This sequence comes from Elusimicrobiota bacterium, assembly GCA_028871595.1. The sequence continues at coordinate 1,992 of JAGWMT010000218.1, read as the reverse complement.
TGAACCACGACTTCGAGAAGGACAAGCCGGCCTTCGCCGCAGGACAGCCTCCTGGGACGATGTCGTTCGCGAACGTCTAGGGTTTCGGCGTTTCGATGCGCTTGAGGCGAGCTTCGTGGTCGTCCAGGCGCCGTTGGTGGGTCATATAGCTCTCGCTCTGCAGAGCGCGATCACGGCGGGCAGACTGGATGTCGGCGGTGAAGTCGTCGAGGCGGTTGTTGATGGAGTTGATATCGTCTTTCGTGGCCATGCGCTCGGACATGTCGTCGAACTTGCCCTCAATGCGAATGAGCGTCATGGCGATGCGCCGCGTCGTGCCGCGCACGTCGGCCAAGTCCGTTTTTAGCTTCTCGATATCTCGCTTCATTTCTTCGATCATTGTATTCCCGGGACACGGGAGCCGCAAGGGCCCAAAGCCCCACGATACATACGGAGCGCCCCCCATGAAAGTTCCATCACGCCGCCCCGGGCCTGAATTTCGCGCCGGGGTTATACTCAGAACCACATGAGGCGACCGCCCCTGATCCAGGTATCGGCCTTGGACCACCTCGCGACCCTGAAGCCCGGCTCCGATGAGTGGAAGCGCGAACGACGTTTCCTGAGCGCGGCGCTGCAAGCCGCCCTGCGCTGATGAGACATCGCGGATTATTCGTCGCGCCCGTCGCGCTCCTCGCGGCATTATCGAATGCCTGGGCCGGCGCCGGGGACCGCGCCCTGGAAGCGGACCTGTCCGCCCATTACCCGCTGGCCCTGCAAACCGCCTTGCCCGCCGCGCGGGCGGGGGATTTCCTGGTGCAATTCGTCGTGGGCGGCCTGTACGAGTCGGGCCTGGGCGGCACCTTGAACCGGAGGATCGGCGACCTGTGGGTCCAGAAGGCCATCGCCCAGGCCACCCCCGCCGCCATGGTCCACAACGACCCGCGCGGCCAATACGTCCTGGGACGCGTCTTCTGCGACGGCTACGTGCTGGGAGAGGATTTCGCCAAGTGCGCCGCATGGAACCGCAAGGCCGCCGCGCAGGGCTATGCCCTCGCCATGGTGATTTTGGCGGGACTCATGCGCCGGGGCTGGGGCGTGCCGAAAGACGATCTCAAGGCGTCGCTGCTGTACCTGGAGGCCGCCAAGAAGGGGCTGCCCATCGCCCAATACCAACTGGCCCGCCGTTTCCGGTACGGCGACGGCGCCGAGCTCCAGCCCAAGCTCGCGTTGGGCTGGATGCGCCATGCCGCGGAGCAGGGCGTGGGGGACATGTACGACGCCGGCCGCGGCGTGCCCGCCGACCCCGCCGCCGCCTTGATGTGGATCCGGAAATCGGCCGATGAGAAGGGGATGGCCCTGGGGCAGTATTACCTGGGACGGCTGTACGAAAAGGGCCGCGGCGTTCCGGTGGATTATAATGAGGCCGCGAAATGGTACCGCATGGCCGCCGACCGGGATTACCCGGACGCGCAGTACGCCGTCGGGCTGATGAGCTACGAGGGCCGCGGCGCCTTCCAGGATTGGAACGAGGCCGCCAAGTGGCTGCGCAAGGCGGACGCCAACGGCCAGCCCCAGGCCAAGGAGCTGCTCAAGAAGATCGAAGCCCAAACCGCCGCCCATTGACGGCGCGCGCGGCCCGTCCTATACTCCGGTGCCGTCGTCGGATTTGAAATATCGGAGGTCCCATGAGCCTTCCCGTCACCACCACGTTCGCCATCGACGGCTATCGCGTCAAGGAGTATAAGGGAGTCGTGCGCGGCATCATCGTGCGCGCGCCCACCATCACCCAGGGCATCCTGGGAGGTCTCAAGTCCATCATCGGCGGCAACATCGGTTCCTACACGGAGATGTGCGAGCAGGCGCGCGAGCACGCCATGAGCGCCATGCTGGAGCACGCCCAGCAGATGGGCGCCAACGCCGTGGTGGGCATGCACTACGACGCCACCGAGATCGGCGGCAAGGGCGCCGCCACCGAGGTGCTGTGCTACGGCACCGCCGTGGTCATCGAGCCCA
>JAGWMT010000217.1 GCA_028871595.1 Elusimicrobiota bacterium | reverse complement strand
GCAGGGGCCCCCTGCCAGAAGCGTGCGTCTATCGGGCTACGAAAAGTAGGTGGACAGCTCCGCGGCGATTTCTGGACACGATCGACGGCGCGAGCTTACGGCCCTTAACGACCGGCGATTTCTGGACATTCTTCAAACGGCGTTAACAAAAGCACCATCAACGAACTGAAGGCACTCGCTGAGTGGCGCGGTGTGCCCTACCAGGTCCTTATGCGTATGTTTATCCTGGACGGACTTCACAAGTCGCAGGCGGCAGTCGCACGCTAACCATTCGATGCTGCGGACGCGCGCCGGTGAAGAGTTGATGGCGCGCGCGGCAGAGCGTTGCGTTGAGAAGTCCCGTAAAGCGTTGGCTGATTGGATTGGCCGCCGCGGTTGGGAGGGTTTGTGAAGAAGAAGAAAGCCGGCGTGTCACTCGATGAAGTGTATTCTAAATCGGAGAAAGATCCGAAATGGACGGTGGCGTATGAAAAAGCCGGAATTGAAGTCCGGATGGCCATTCAAATCGCCAAAGCGCGGGAAAGGGCGCAGTTGTCCCAGGGACAGTTGGCGAAAGCCGTTGGAACAACTCAATCCGTCATCTCCCGTATTGAGCGGGCTGATCAGAATCTGACTCTGGAAACCCTTTCCAGAATCGCCGACGTTCTGCGAGGACGAGTTCAAGCGCCTGCTCTCCTTGGGCGCCACGGAACTGGAACCCGTGAAGGACGTGGGCGGGGGGATCAAGGTGGCCGCCGTGAAGGATCCCTTCGGCAACCGCCTGGGGCTCATCGACAACCCCCACTTCAAACCCTCCGAGGTCCGCTGAGATGAAGACCAACTGCGTCAAGTGCGGGAAACCCGAGAAAGGCGGAACCGACGCCCACGGCATGTGCCTCGACTGCCGGGTCCGCTCCACGAACGGCCCCGACCTGACCTGCGCCATCCTGGGCCGCGGCGACCAGGGCAACGAGGTCGTTCGCGGGTTGGATCAGGAGAAGAACCCCGCCGGCTGCTGCCCCGCTTGCCACGCCGATTACGAGGGCATCGGCGAGGTGCTCTTGACCGATGGACGCTGGGCCGAGACTTGCTGCAACGTCCGCCGCGCCCTCCAGGCGAACGGCCGCATGCGCTGGACCCCGTTCGGGGAATGGAAACACTGAGCGCCCGGAGATAAATCATGGGCTCATCCTTCGTCGGCATCGGCAAGAACGGATTCTGGCTCCGGGACGGCTTCCTGGAGCTTTGGCTGCGACTGCTGGCCCTGCATATTAAGGACCCCGCGAAAGACGACCCGAACGCCCCCGTCATCCGCGCCATCCGCGACCAGTGGCTCCTGGCCTCGCGCGGCGTCTTCAACGGCTGCGTCCCCGTCGGCCTGGATGACGCGGTCCGCACGAAGGCGGGCGAGAAGGCCGTGCGCGAGGCGGCGGCCTCGCTCCTACGCGCCCTGGAGGCCGCCCCGGAGCGCCTGAGCAAGGACGTGCTGAATCTTCTTGGGTTTGAGAACAGATTGGAGAATGACGACGAGACGTGGCGCCTGATCTCCATCGGGCGCGCCTTCCTGGACGTTTTGGACGGCAAGGAGCCTCCGAAGGACCCCCTCAAAAAATAGGAACCAAAAGACCTAAATCGCTTGTAGGCCCTTCGGCCTAAAATATGATTTAACCACCAGGTCGTCATCAAACCTGGTGGAGGATCATAAATGAGAAAGATCGGCATTGCGGCCATCGCGGCCGGACTGGCGCTGGCGGCCACGTTCGCATCGGCGGCCCCGCGGACGGAGATGAAGGACAGCTTCCTGCCCGAGAACAACCTGCGCATCCCCATCCGCGCCACGCAGGAAGGCGGACTGACCGAGGCCCAGTTCAACCAGGTGATCGACAAGGTGGAGGGCATCTTCTCGCCCATCATCGCCTCGATGGGCGGCAAGCTGGTCATCGAGCGCCGCTGGACCGATGATACCGTCAACGCCTACGCCCAGCGCATGGGCGACGTGTACCACGTCAGCATGTTCGGCGGCCTGGCCCGCCATCCCGCCGTCACCCAGGACGGCTTCGCCTTGGTCATCTGCCACGAGCTGGGCCACCACCTGGGCGGAGCGCCCCGCTCCAGCAGCTGGGCGTCGAATGAGGGAGAGGCCGACTACTACGGCAACCTGAAGTGCCTGCGCCGCGTCTTCTCCAGCCCCTCGGCCACGTCCTTCACCCGCGCCGCGGCCAACGACGAGGTCGCCCAGAAGGCCTGCGCTAAGTCCTATTCGAAGCCGGCCGACCGGGCCCTGTGCCTGCGTACCTCCATGGCGGGCGTCTCCCTGGGGACCTTGCTGAACGTCCTGGGCGGCGGCACCGGCGCCCCGCAGTTCGACACCCCGGATAACTCCGTGGTGGACCAGACCGACGACGCCCATCCCGCCGCCCAGTGCCGCCTGGATACTTACTTCCAGGCCGCTCTGTGCGCCCGCCCTTGGACGGAGACCATGGACGGAGCCGACCCCAAGGTGGGCGCCTGCACCCGCTCCCAGGGCTTCACTGTGGGCATGCGCCCCCTGTGCTGGTACAAACCCGGAGCCGACGAGCTGACCGCGCCGGCCATGACGGCGGACGTGACCCGGACCGTGCCCGTGCCGGCGACCTTCGCCGCGCTGCGCAGCCGGGAAGGGGACGCGTTCACCGGCCTCTAAGACTTAAACAAGACGGAAAAGAAGAAGCCCCGGTCGAGGAAACTCGACCGGGGCTTCTAATTGACGGACGGTTTAGCTGAGGTGCTTGGAGACCAGCTTCGTCATCTCGAACATGTTGACGGTGGCCTTCCCGCCGAACACGGCCTTGAGCGCCGCGTCCGCGTTGATGTTGCGCTTGTTCTTCTTGTCCTGCAGGTTGTTCTTCTTGATGTACGCCCAGAGCTTCTTGACGACCTCGGTCCGGGGCAGGGGCTTGTTGCCGACGACTTCCGCGAGCTTGTCGCTCGGGGTGAGGGGCTTCATGAACGCCGCGTTCGCCTTCTTCGCCATGGTGGTTGATTCTCCTATGCGCCGGACATGCCATCCCCCGGCTATAGCGTGATTCAACATGATTTCCCCTCGGAAATCAAGGATTCGTCGTCGAGCCCCCGACGAGGGCCAAAGCCCGGCGCGCCGTTTCGCGCACTTCCTCGGTCAAATGCCCCTCGTCCAGGTCGGCCAAGGAGTGCCAGCGCCACACCCCGCTTTCGCCTTCCCCGGGCTTGACCTCTCCCGGGCGCGCCTTGAGGAAGTAGATGGAATCGATGTGGTGGTTGTGGTTCGGGATGGCTTCCACCTGCACGTGCTGGGGGGGATGGAGGAACTCCACGCCCCCGCCCGCCGGGTCCGCTCCCCGCTTGGGGACCGCGAATTCCGCTTCTAATCCCGTCTCTTCTTTGAGTTCGCGGAGGGCGGCTTCATCGGGCGTCTCGCCTTCGTCGATGTGCCCGCCCGGGGCCAGCCACAGCCCCAGCTTCTTGTGCTTAATAAGGAGGACCTTTCCCTCCCGCACCGCGTAGGCGGAAACGACGAAGCAGTACCGCCTCACTGCGCGTGCGTGGAGACGAACTTGCGCTGGGCCGCGATGCTGCGCATTTCCTCCGCGGCGGCGGGGTTCTCGTGCAGGATGAACTGGAAGTCGGCGGCCAGCAGGGTGAACAGGCGGGTGGGTTCCACGCAGACCACGGAGGCGTTGCGGGTCTCCTGGGAGAGCAAGGCGCCCTCGCCGAAGAACGCGCCCTCGCCCAAGGAGGCGACGGTCTTGGAGAGGAACAGCATTCGTTTCAAACGGATCTCCACCTTGCCCGCGTACACGATGTAGAACGCGTCCCCGGCGTCGCCCCGGCGGAACACCGTCTCGCCCGCCGCGTAGGAGCCCAGCATCACGTGCGGCAGCACTTTCTCCAGCTGGCCCACCGTCAGCGGGGAGAACAAGTCCACCTTCTGCATCATCTTGGCGAGCGCGCCGATGTCCGGCCCGCTGATCGTGATTCGTTCCATGGGGAGGAATCTACGTCATTTCGACGCGTCCGTCCACCGGATCGCCGACGCGCCAAACGCCGGCGGCTCGCGCCTGGGCATAGACGCCCAGCGCTCCGCCATCTTGATACACCGCCGCGAAGACGCCTTTGGAAACCGGCAGGTCCGGTTGGGGCAAGGTCGTCATGACGCATCGGTCCACGCGTTTAACAACCTGAACGGCGACGGGGCCTATGCGCCGCTCCGTTCCGACCCAGGCATCTTCCGGTCTGCCTTGGACATCGGATTCGATCAGGACATTCGGACGGAAACGGCGGACATCGAAGTCCAGATTCGTTTTGGCCCGCATGCTTCGCAACGTCGCCGTGGTGAGAAGATGTAAGGGCCGGTCGTCGAAATGCCCCGTGCCGTCGTCGTTTTGAACGAAACAAACGTCAACGGCGAGATACCGCGACAGCACGGCGTTCGACATCGGATCATCGGTACGCAATGTCGTGCCGTCGGGAAGCCGTACTTCCGCGGGCGGCAATAAATCGCCCGGCACCGGTTCGCCCAAATATTTCGCGCGGCAGAGCATCAACGCCGCGAATTTTTTCGCGCTCGCCGTTTTACCCGTCCCCGTTTCCTTCAGCGCCCAGCCCCGGTCCCCCGGGATACCGGCCGGACCGACGGGAACGGCGGACAGCGAGGACCCGTCCATCGATTTGACCGCGTACCGATATAAAGCCGCGATCTTCAATCGGGAAGTTGCGCCGCGAAATCGGCCACGGCTTGGGCCAGTTCGACGGGCTTATCCAAGGGCACGTGATGATGCGCTCCCTCGATGGTCACGGCGCTGACGGCGCGCGCCTCGGCGGCCACGCGCTGGAAGTCCTCGGGACCGATGAGCTCGCTCAAGGAGCCGCGCGCCACCATGGCGGGAACGCGGATGGCGGACAGCTGCGGCCACACTGGCGTGATGGGGATGCTCAGGCAGCGCCAGTCGAACTTCCAGGACCAGCCCGTTCCGCTGGGGCGCACGCTCTCTTGGCCCAGGCGGCGCATGTCCTCCGGCGCCATCGTCGTTCCGCCCGGCTCCAGGCGGAAGCGCGCCACCGCGTCGTCCTGGGTGGGGTAGACGGGCTGGGGCCGGCCGCTGGCGCGGGAGAAGCGGCTGGGGCGGTCGGCGCGCAATTCGGGCAGGAAGTCCACGGCCGCCACGCCGCGCAGGCGGCCCGGGTGTCGCTCGGCGTAGTTGAGCGCCATGCGCGCGCCCATGGAGTGGCCGCAGAGGATGAAGCGCTCCCAGCCCAGCGCCCGGCGCGCCGTCTCGATGTCCTCCAGCCACAGGTCGGCGCTGTAGACGCCGGTCTCCGACCAGTCGCTGTCGCCGTGGCCGCGGAACTCCAGCGCGGCGGCGCGCAGGGCTCCGCTCCAGCGCGGCGCGACGGCGTCCCACCAATGGGAGTGCGCGGCCATCCCGTGGAGGAGGAGGACGGGGGCGCCGGACCCGCCCCAGTCGCGCAGATGCACGGGGCCGGCCTTCCAGGAGCGCACGGCGGGCGTGGCGGTCACGCCGTCCATCTTAGCGAATCAAGGCCCGGCCGGCCACGTAGCGGCCC
>JAGWMT010000216.1 GCA_028871595.1 Elusimicrobiota bacterium | reverse complement strand
GCCGTCACGCACGCCATGTTCACGATGTCGTCCACCGACGCCCCCCGCGACAAATCGTTCACCGGCTTATTAAACCCCTGCATGATCGGCCCCAGCGCCTCGGCCCCCGTCAGCCGCTGCACCAGCTTGTAGCCGATATTGCCGGACTGAAGGTCCGGAAACACCAACACGTTCGCCCGCCCCGCCACTTTAGAACCCGGGAACTTCCGCTGCCCAATTTCGGGCACCAGCGCCGCGTCCGCCTGCATCTCCCCGTCGATGGCCATGTCCGGCGCCTTCTCCTTCGCGATCCGAACGGCATCTTTAACCGCCGCCGCCAGCGGATGCTCCGTGGACCCGTTCGTGGAGAAGGAAAGGAACGCCACCCTTGGATCGATCCCGCACAAAACCTTCGCCATTTTGGCGGAGGAGATCCCAATGCTGGCCAGCTTCACCGGCACCGGATCGATGTTGATGGCGCAGTCCGCCATGATCAAAACCCCGTTGTCCCCCTGCGACGGAGACGGGAAGATCATGATGAAGAAGCTGGAAATGGTCCGCACCCCTGGCGCCGGCTTGATGATGTGCAGCGCCGGCCGCACCGTGTCCGCCGTGCTGTGGTCCGCCCCGGACAGATACCCGTCCACCCGGTCGTTGTGCAGCATCATGATCCCGTACACCAGCGGGTCCAGCACCGCCGCCTCGGCCTCCGCCTCCGTGATGCCCTTATGCTTGCGGATGTCGAAGTACTGCGCCGTGTAGTCTTTGAATTTCGCGTCCTTCGGGATGTCCACGATCTCGATCCCCGAGATGTCCGCCCCGTTTTCCGCCGCCACCTTCCGCGCCTTCTCCGGATTGCCCAAGAGGATAGGGATGCACAAACCGTCCTTCTTGAGGATGGACGCGGCCTTCAGAGTCCGCTTTTCCTCCCCTTCCGGCAGCACGATGGTCTTCTTGAGCGCGGCGGCCTTGTGGCGGATGTCGGCGACGATGGGCGACAGAGGGGTCATGGTGGTGGTCATGCGCCGAGGATACCGAATTGCCCGACGGGGGGCAAGGCGGCGATGGAACTTATCGGTGGGTCAATCCGTAAGTAAGTGTGGAGATATCGAAAGTGGACGGACTGATCTATGTGATCCGGGGTCAGAGGGTCATGCTGGACCGGGATTTGGCGGCTTTATATGGCGTGCCGACCCGGACATTGAACCAGGCCGTGAACCGGCACCAGAACCGCTTCCCGGCCGATTTCATGTTCAAATTGACCTTGGACGAAACGCTCATTTTGAGGTCGCATATTGCGACCTCAAATCCAGAACTTTTGAGATCACAGATTGTGATCTCAAATAAACGTAGCGGTGGACAGCGTTATTTATCAAATGTCTTCACCGAACAGGGCGTGGCCATGCTCTCCAGCGTCCTCGCCAGCGAGCGCGCCGTGGAGATCAATATCGCCATCATGCGGGCCTTCGTGAAGCTGCGCCAGGCCGTCATGATCGACGGAAGCCTGGCCGTCCGCATGGAGAAGGCGGAGGAGGCCATCGGATCCCTGGAAGGAGAACAAGGGGAGCAGGCCGTCGCCGTCCACGAGCTCATGGCGGCGTTCCGCCGGCTGACCGGCTCGTGAAAACCTCTGTGAAAACTTGCGCCGGCGCGAGTGAAATGACCGGAAACGTAATTTCACAGACTTCAGAGTCACTCGGCCTACCACATATTGACATACAGTGTTATACGGTCTACACTCTATGCGAATAGACGCCCTGCAGTGCCCTGAAGAGACCGAGTTACATATTTTGTCCAGGCACAGTCTCACGGTCCGGGAGGTGGAGGACGCGGTTTATCGCCGCCATCTCATTGTTCGGGGCCGCGAGAAAGGTCTTTACGGCATCATGGGGAGAACGGACGAAGGCCGCTATCTGACGATCGTCATTCGATATGACCTTGACGGAACGACGGCGCTACGACAAGCATCTGGCACACTAAACCTATGGCCAAACGAAAAAAGAAGCGGCCCATGACGGACAAGGAACTGCGCGATTACTACGACACACACTCCATTTTGGAGGAGAACACGCGCATACGCCCGGTCCACATCACCTTTCCCAAGCCGCGGCTTCTGATCGCCTTGCGCTTGGAAGAGAAGACCTTGGACGGCATCAAGCTCATCGCCGCTAAGAAAGGCCTCAACTTCTCCACCCTCGTGCGCATGTGGATCACCGAGAGACTCCAGAAGGAAAGCGCCTAAGGCTTTAGTGCGCGGTGACCGGCACGCGGCCGCCGGCGTGCCACAGGCCCTGATCGGGGCCCAGCGGGACGAAGGCCGGCGCGCCGCTGGGCGAGGCGGTGACCGCCACCTTGTGCGCCTCCGGACGGACCTCGCGGTCGTCCTGCGCGGCCTGCACGCTGGTGAACAACCCGCCGGTGAACGTGAGCGAGTAGGCGCGCAGGGCCAGCGCGCCCAGCTCCCGCGCCAGGTCGCCGTAGTCGCCGCGGACGTGGAAGCGTTCGGCGGAGATGGAGTCCGGGCCCGGGACGTGCGCCTGGCCGGCCACGATCACGGCCTTGCCGCGCGGGCCCATGGCGTCCCAAAGCAGTTCGGCCATGGTCTTGTTGCGGCGGGTCAGCAGGACCTCGACGAGGGATTCGTTGAAGCCATGTTCATAGCGCCGTTCGGCGCGATCCACCTGATCCTTGAAGTCGCTGGGAAAGGTTTCGGCGGGGTCGCCGGTCTTCTTCGCGGCAAGTTTCGTCACCTGCGCCGCCCATTCGTTCAGCGGCAGGCCCAGCGCCACGACGCGGATCCCGTTTTCTCGGGCCGAATTCAGGAGATTGGTAAACGCCGCCACGCGGGCGGGTGAGAACGACAGAGCGGCTCGCGGCAGCACGTCGGTCCGGCGGGACACGTATTCGTCCACCGCCTTCTGCTGCGGCGTCTTTAGTCCTTCTATCCCGACCGCCGTCACGCCGGCCCTCGCCAGGCGGGGCAGTTCACGGGCCAAGGTTTCGATGGTGGAAAGGCTGCTGTGGTCTTCGCCGATCAGTAACACGTCGCGATCCCGAAGTATTTTCTCGACGGGGACGTTCCAAGAACGTACGGCGACGTCGACGCGTTGGGAGACGCCTTCGGCGGAGCGAGCCGACGCGGGCGGACCGCGCGGAGAGGCGGCCGCCACCGGAACGGCCGACGGCGCGGCCTGCGGGACGGCGGTGGCCGCGGGCGCCGCGGCCATAACGGCGGGAACAACGGAAGGGAGACCGATGGGAGCGGCGGTCACGGTGAGACCCGCGCTCAAAGTGGGCACGGCGCCCATGACCACCGCCGACGGAGATGACACGGGCGCCGAAGGCATCTCCAATCGTATGGCTTCCATGGGCGCGGCGAAGGACGGCGCCGCGATCAGGAGGGCCAATAAACCGGACAACAACCTCATGGGATCAGGATATAAGGATCGGCGGGGTCCGACACGGGGCCGAAGGCCCAGACGGGGTTAGGCCTTCAGGCGGGAGGCGGCGTCCCGGTCCAAAAGCCAGAGCAGCTCGCCCTGCGCGGGAGAGACCAAACTGGCGGGATGAGACGGGGACGGCGGGTCTTCCAAGACGGTGCGGACCATGTCGGCCTTCTCCGGACCGGAGACCACGAAGGCGACCTTCGCGGCCGCGTTGATCAACGGAAGAGTGAAGGTGATCCGCCGACTTTGCTTGGCGGCCATATAACCGTCGCAGACGAGTCCCCCCTCCTGGACGGCGGGAGTGCCGGGAAAGAGAGAGGCGGTATGGCCGTCGGGGCCGAGGCCGAGGAATATCCAGTCGAAGCGAGGAGAATCGCCCATTTCGCGGCGCAACAGCGACTCATATTGCGCCGCCGCGCCCTCCTGCTCGGCCATGATGCGATGGATATTTTCCGAAGGCACGGGGACATGGCTCAGCAATGTGTCCATCGCCATCTTGTAGTTGCTGTCGGGGTGATCGGGCGGCACGCACCGTTCATCTCCCCAGTACACATGAACGCGGTCCCACGGAATCCGGGAGGCGAGCTTATCAACGATGACCTTATGGAAAGCCTTCGGGGTATTGCCGCCCGACAAGGCGATATGGATCTTCCCCTTCTTCACGGCGCCGACGGCGCGCGTGAATTCCCCCGCCGCGGCGAAGGACAGCTCGCGCGCGTCCGGCAGCTTCAGGACCCGGCGCATTCCCGCCATTTCCGACCGTCGCGCTCCAGCAGCTGTTCGGCCGCGTCGGGGCCCCAGCTTCCGCCCGCGTAATTGGGAAATCCGCCGCCGGGGGCGGCGCGCCACGCGTCCAGCAGGGGCTGGACCACGCCCCAGGCGGTCTCCACCATGTCGGCGCGCTGGAACAGGGTCTGGTCGCCCAACATGGCTTCGTAGAGCAGGCGCTCATAGCCGGTGCTGGGCGCGGCGCCGAAGTAGTCCTGGTACTTGAAGTCCATGTCCACCGTGCCCAGCTGCACCGTGGGACCGGGGATTTTCGCGCCGAAGCTGAGCGCGATGCCCTCATGCGGCTGGATGCGGATCACCAGCTGGTTGGCGGCGATCCCGGTGACGCCCGCGCCGCGGAACAGGCTGACGGGAGCGGCGCGGAACTGGATCACGATCTCGCTGGAGCGCGCCGCCAGGCGCTTGCCGGTGCGCAAGTAGAAGGGCACGCCCGCCCAGCGCCAGGTGTCGAGGGACAGCTTCAGCGCGGCGTACGTCTCCGTGATGGAATCCGGCGCCACCAAGGCCTCCTTGCGGTAGCCGTCGTATTGGCCGCGCACCGCTTGGCGCCACACGTCCTCGTCGGTGAGCGGGGAGATGGAGCGCAGGACCTCCAATTGCCGGTCGCGCACCACGTTGGCGTCGAACGAGGACGGCGGCTCCATGGCGGTGAGACTGAGCAATTGGAACAGATGGTTGGGGACCATGTCGCGCAGCACGCCCACCCCGTCGAAATAGCCGCCGCGGCTGCCCACCCCCAGTTCCTCGGCCACGGATATCTGCACGTGGTCCACGTAGTTGCGGTTCCAGATGGGCTCGAAGATGCCGTTGGCGAAGCGGAACACCATCAGGTTCTGCACCGTCTCCTTGCCCAGATAATGGTCGATGCGGTAGATCTGCGATTCGTGCAGGACGGACTTGAGCTCCTCGTTGAGGTTCTTGGCGCTCTCCAGGTCGCGGCCGAATGGTTTTTCCACCACCACGCGCCGCCAGTTGCCGCGTTCCTCGCGCGTCAGGCCCGAATCCCCCAGGCGCCGCGCGATGGGGCCGAAGAACTCCGGAGCGGTCGCCAGGTAAAAAAGGTTGTTGCCGCCCGCGCCGCGTTTCGGGTCGAGCTTGGCCATGGCCTCGCCCAACCGGCCGTAGCTGGCGCGGTCGGAGGCGTCGCCCGCCATGTAGTGCAGGCGGTCGGACAGCCGCTTGAGGGCTTGCGGGTCCACCGGCTTGGGCACGAATTCCTCGATGCCCTCCAGCGCCTTGCGGCGGAACTGGTCGTCGGTCATGGCCCGGCGGGCGATTCCCACCAGGGCGAAATCATCGGGCAGGAAATTCTGCGCCGCCAGATTATAGAGCGCCGGGATCAGCTTGCGCTGGGTCAGGTC
>JAGWMT010000215.1 GCA_028871595.1 Elusimicrobiota bacterium | reverse complement strand
CTGGCCAAGGCCTTCGCGGCCGGCGCGTCGTCCGTCATGCTGGGCTCGCTCCTGGCCGGCGCCGAGGAAAGCCCGGGCTGGACCGTGGTCCGCGGCGGCGCGCGCTGGAAGATCTACCGCGGCATGGCGTCCTTGGGCGCGACTTTGTCGCGCAAGAAGAAGGACAGCCGCGACGCGGCGGAGCTCAACCCCATTGAAGTCGCGGAAGTGGTGCCGGAAGGCGTCGAGTCCATGGCGCCGTACAAAGGCGCCGTCGCCGACGTGCTCCACCAGCTGATCGGCGGCGTGCGCTCCGGCATGAGCTACTCCGGCGCCAGCTCCCTGCCCGAGCTGTGGAAAAAGGCCGAGTTCGTGCGCATCACGTCCGCGTCCTGGGCCGAGTCGCGGCCCCACCACCTCGACAAGTAAACCGAGCGACTGCGGACCAGTCCTTAGTCCCAGGCCGCTAAGGGCCGAAGGCCTCAGGTTGACCGCGCGCTCAGCCCCTATACTGAGGATGTTCCCAGTTGGGGACTCTCTGTAGCCCGGGGGATTGGCCCTGGGGCATCCACGACCCGGCCGACATCGGGTGAGACCAGAGGTGACGGCGACGCGCACGGCATGAAGTCCCATGCGCCGGGCGAGCCGTAACCGTTGCACGCGTGGAGGGCTATGGACCGCAGGAGAGTCGTCGGAAGTTCCGGGCCGCTCATCTTTCTTCTTTTCGCGGGAGCTTCCCTCGCCCATGCCGATGGGCGCCCTTGGGTTTCCCTCGGTCAATTGCAGGGGCTCGAATCGCCCGCGAGCGCGTCCGCCGCGCCGGAACTTCCCCAGAACGTCCAATCTCCCGCGGACATCGGCCGTTCGTGGCCTTGCACGATTTCAACGAGAGAGCAAGCAAGCGCCGTGAATGCCCCGGCTGAAGAGTTCAAAGGCACGTGCTTCTATGACGAGAAGGGCGAAATCCGCTATTGGATCGCGCACTGGTGGACCTGCTGGATGAGCATCACGGGGCAATTCGAATGCGGTCCGGATCCGAAAGAGCGGGACATCGTCGGCTATCCCGCGGTTCTGAAGCAGCAGCAGGATTACAACGGCTGGCTTCGGTCGCACTACTCATCAAGCTACTGGCCCGCCGCCATACCCGGTCAAGTTCCCGAGACGGGAGAACTCGACAAAGGGACCCTTCTCAGCCGATTCATCATGGCCGAGGGAGAAATCGCCGACCTCAAGGATTTCTTGAGCTGGGACTGCGCCCGGGGCACGAAACTGCTGAACTCCTGGGTCTCGACGCATTACTCCGAGTGGCGCAAGGACCCGCGCTCCGAAGGCGATTCTTCGACGCGAAACGGGATCTGCGACGACGTCGAGGTTTCGAATGATCGTTTTCAAGAACTCCAAAGGATTCTGATCAGCATTTCTCCATACGCGGACGCCGCCGCCGCGGCGGAATCCCGCGCGCGCAAGCTCGTCGAAGCCAACTACGTCGCTGGGCCTATGCCGCCGGAGCTTAGCGCGGCCTTGGCGCCGATCACGGCCGCGATGCGCGATGATCTCCGAAAAGCCGATGCCCTTAATGCCCGCGCCGAGAAGATAGAGGACGCGCTCCAAAGTGAAATCGAGGCGAATCGATCGGCCTGGACGAAAAAATTCGAGGATGACCACAGTCATGACCAATCTATCACGCACTGACGGCCGGATGAAACGAGCTTCGGCGGCTTCATTCGCCTTGCTGAGCGGCATATTCGCCTCCGCTCTCGCGTTTGGCGGCGAGGCCACCCTCACGATCGTGCCGCCCGCGTCGGCCGCGCTCCAGCCCGCCGGCGAAGCGGCACCGAATGCCACAGTGAGCGCGACCAAGCCTCCGGTGAAACTGACTCTCGCCGTTTATCGGACGACGCTTGAACGCCGGGACGACTTCACGACCGAGGTCGATTGGGACGCCCTCGACAAGGAGCATCCCCCCGAGAAAGACGGCATCCGAGATCTCCGCAACGTCGACACGAGCCGTTACATGCGACGCAAGCGCGTCAAGGTCGGCGAACCGCTCTGGGTCAAAATCCGCCTGACGAACGTGAGCGAAAAATCGATGTTCGTCACGGACGACCTGTTCACGGGCCCGAAGGACTTCCAACATGCACTTGAAGACGGGTTTTTCGGCGTCAGCCTGATTATCAGAAACCAGAATGGCAAGACCGTCAAATGGACGCCCGATGCCGAACCCGACATCGATCTTTGCCCCGAAGCCGATTCCGCGCCTCACGAACCGCCCGATCCGAACGGCAAAGCCAAGATCGACGCGTGGAAACGGGCCGGCTATCCCTTGGAAAAGATCAACTCCCTGCTCGACGCCGAATCGAAGGCGGCGCGAGCACGGCTCGAATCCCGCCACCCCATCAAAACACTGGGCCCAGGCGAATCCATCGCCACCGGGCCCTGGCGCTATCGCGGTCTCTGCAAGGCCGACAGCGCCAAACTGCCGCAACAGGTGGGTGATTACGGCGAACTCTGGAATTTTCATCTCGACGAACCCGGCACCTATACGATCAGGGCGCGCTATCATGACGATCCGTACTCCAACAACGGAAAGCCGATCGCGTTCGAGACCGCCCCGATCAAGATCAAGGTGCTGCCGTGAAGACGAGCGCCATCGTCTTGCTCCTTCTGGCCGCGCCGTTCTTGAACGCTCACGCCCTGAGAGCTCCGGACCCCAAGGCCCTCGCCGAGTTGAACGCGAAGATCGCCCAGGTCCAAACGCTTCAAGGGAACGCCGCCGGTGACGACCCCCAAAAATGGTCCGGGATAAACGGCCTGAGCGAACGGCTCGATCGCATGGAGAACCATTCGATCTCGCCGGATCGCGCCGAGATCGAGGATCTTAAACGCCAAATCGCCGACCTGAAGAGCCGGCAAGCGACTCTCTGCCAGGAGCTCCTCGACGACACTCGGGCGGCGTACGACATCAAGCCGCGCCGCTGGAGCGGCCCCATCGTCTTGAACGACGATTTCAACGGCGATCCCTCGAGCTGGCAGCCGAAATTCGGGGAAATGGACCACGAACGGACCAGGACGAACGCCAAGGGCGAGCCGATCACGATGCTCTATCCGGCGTCGTACGCCGCGATCACCTGGGGAAACGGCGATATCGTCGTGACCATCAAGGCCTTCCTTTTCTCTCCCGGATATCTGGCGGCGGTCATCCAGCATGAAACGATCCATTTCGATCAATTGACGACGCCCGGCCGCGGCGATCGAATGACTCCCGGCGCCCGCGAAGTGGACGCTTATCTATCTATGCAGGGTCAGAACAGCGACGCCGTTTTCCAGTTGACGCCCGCGGAGAAAGGGATCATCAAAGCGGCCTTCGACAAGGCGAGGGCCGAGGCTAATTCCTCTCCGAACGCCACCGTGAAGGGCGCGTCTGGATTCGAGACCATCGCACCGGAAAAGACCGGTACGGACGGAGATGACGCGTTCCTCTCTGGGATCGCGCAGATCAAACCGATCTCGCAGAACGCCCGGAATATCGCGGCGACCAGGCTGGCGGCCGATCCGGAATACCTCGACTATCTCGCGAACCATCAACGGATCATGCGTGAATATGACGCCAGCGTCGCCCAAGCGGCGAGCGAATACGCCGCCGAAACGGCGCGCTGGGCGGAGCAAACCCGCGCCAATCACGAGAGGTTCGAGGAGATGGAACGCAGCTGGGATTACCTCCAGACCATGACGGGGCTCGCCTGTTCGAACCCCGACGCCCTGGACCGGCTCGGCCGCGAAGGCAAGGCTCCCGGGGTCGGCGTCAGCGACATCGACTGGGACTGGCACATGAGTCGAACGGAAGGGAGCGGCAAGAACGAGCATCCCGTCGTCAACGCGTGCCAAGCGTATATTTTAAACGCCATTCGCCGCGCGAACGGGATGACCTCCGGCGGCGAGCTGACGGCACTGGCGCGCCGATATCGCGACGAGAATCCGGGGCTCATCGGAAGATTCACGACCAGCATCGGGGAATTCTTCTCGGCGCTCGGTTCCGCGCCCGCTTCCTCGTCGCAAGAGAACGCGCGGGAACGCGACGACGATCGAGATTCCCGCTCTCCCGCAAGAAGCGATGACTCCCAAGGCGCATTCCAAGAATCGATGGCCCGCCAAAATCAGGAACTTTCCAAGTACGACGCCATCGTTCACGGCGTCTACGCCGGAACCGGCGGAAAATCCTGGGACGGCAACTCCAGTTCTCGCGTCGCGCCTTAAGGCGAAGCGCCGAGTCAGGCCGTGACGGCGAACGACCGCGCCAGCGCCTCGACGAACGAGGACGCCGACGGCCAGCGCGCGCCGGGCTCCGGCTCCAAGGCTCGCGCAATGGCTTTGTCGGCGGCCGTGTTGACGCCGGGGTTGACCTCGGACGCGGGGCGGTACATCTTCTCGGCCTTCATCATCATGCCCCCGTTGGGGAACGGGGTGCGGCCGGTCAGGACCTCGTAGGCGCAGGCGCCCAGGGCGAACACGTCCGCCGCGGGGCCCACCGCGCCGCCGCGCTCCTGCTCCGGGGCCATGTAGGCGGGCGTGCCCGCCACCTCCACGCGCGACAAGGTGGACATGGTCTCCGCCACGCGCCGGGCGATGCCGAAATCCATGACCTTGGCCGTGTCGCCGGTCACCATCACGTTGGCGGGCTTGAGGTCCTGGTGGACGACGCCGGCGGAGTGCGCGCAGTCCAGCGCCTTGGCCACCTGGCGCAGCGCGGCCACGGCCTCGGCCGGGGACAAGGCCCCGCGGCCCAGGCGCTCGTGCAAGGTCTCGCCGTTGACCTTCTCGAAGACCAGGAACAGACCCTCGGCGTCCTCGTGGATGGCGTGGATCTCGACGATATTCGGGTGCTTCAAGGCGGCCACGGTGCGGGCCTCCTTCAAGAAGCGGGCGCGCTCGCGCGGGCTGTCGGCGATCTCGGAGCGCAGTTTCTTGAGCGCCACGGTGCGCTGCAGGCCCAGGTCCACGGCCTCGTACACCACGCCCATGCCGCCCTGGCCCAAGGTCTTCACGATCTTAAATCCCGCCGGAGCCGCGTCCGGCCGCGCGCCGCGAGCCAGCAGGGCGTGGTCGTCGGCGCGCATGGCCAGCCGCACCGAGGTGTCGCCGCGCTTGCGGAACAGAACAAAAGAGAAGAACAACAGCGCCGTCCCGACCGCTCCCAGCCAGACCGTGAAGGAGTGCGGCCGCCGGGAGGACGAAGTCGCGGGCCCGGCCAGCGAGCGCTGATACATCTGGTCGAATTGAGAATCCAGCGCCGCGGCCTGCTTGAGATCCGCGATCTCGGCGGCGTGGTCCCCCATGCTCGCGAAAACTTCCGCCCGCGCGGCGAAAATCTGGGCGCTGTTCGGCGTGTCGCGCATGGCCTGGTTCGCTTCGGTCAGCGCCTGGTCGGAATGACCCAGGTCGATCTCGTCCTCGATCAAGACGCGGCGCGCGCCGGCGTCCCAAGGCGCCAAGCCGATGGCCGCCTGCGCGTCGTGAGCGGAGGGCTCGTAACGTCCCATGGCGCGGAAGGTCAGGGCACGAAGGTGAAGGGCGGGCTCGTCGCTCGGATTCGCCGTCAAGCGTTGGTCCAGGAG
>JAGWMT010000214.1 GCA_028871595.1 Elusimicrobiota bacterium | reverse complement strand
GTGCTCTTCCCTCGCCGCGCGGCGATCTGGTCCTCGATGAGGGACTGGGTGCGCCCGTCCAGCGCCGAGGTCGGCTCGTCGTAGACCATCACGCCGAACGGGTTCCGCGGCTGGATGAAGATCTGCGCCAGCATCAGGCGCTGCTTCTGGCCGCCGGAGAGATTCAAGCCGCGCTCGCCGACGCGCGTCAGGTAGCCCAGGCGGGCCGCGTCGCCGAGGGAGCCCCCGACCGCCTCGGAGAACTGTTCCCAGGTCGCGCCGGACGCGCCGATCACGTTGTCCTTGAGGCCCTTCTTGGGATCGACCGGCCCTTCGGGAATCCCGGCCACGGTCCGGCGCAGTCGATTCCGGATTCCCTCCACGGCGGACGTCAGCGACTGAATGACGGCCGATTCCACGTTTCCCTTCCCGTTCGCGTCCAAGGGCCGGTCGGCCCCGAAACGCACGATCTGGTCGTGGAGACCGGCGGCCTTCGCCGCGTCCCACACTTCCTTCTCGGAGGCGCCGGGACGCAGGTAGGCGATGTTGTCGGCGATCGTGCCGGCGAAAGGAATGGAGTCCTGCAGGCTCACGCCGATCTCCTTGCGGAACGCGCGCAGGTTGAGGTCCTGGAGCGGCACGCCGTCGATCTTGATTTCACCGGACTCGAGGGGATACAGCCCCAGCAAGGTCATCGCCGTGGTGGTCTTCCCTCCGCCGGTCATGCCCACGAAGCCCACCATCTGGCCGGGCTCGATGGTCAGGTTCACGCCCTTGAGCACGGGAGCGCCGTCCTTGGAGTAGCGGAGCTTGACGTCGTTCATCTCGATGCGGCGGCCGGTCGCGGTCGGCGGGAGGATCTTGCCGTCCAGGTGCAGGTCCTCGGAGGCCTGCTTCATCGTCGCGTCGTAGCGCGCCGCGGCGCCGCGCATGGACTTCAGGGACACCCATAGACCGGAGAGCGCCTGCACCGCGTCGCGGAAGTAGTTCGACAGGAAGATGTAGGTGACCGCGGCCGACAGGGGCATGACGCCCGCCGCCACCGCTCCCACCGCCGCGGCCATGACCAGCACGCGCGCCACGTCGGTCAGACCGCCGGCCAGCGCGCGCTGCGGCGCGGCCACGTCGGCGATCTCGCCGCCGCCGACGATGTAGGTCTGCCGGCTGTACTCGCGCATTTTCTCCAGCTCGCGCTCCTCCAGGCCGGACGCCTTCACCTTGAGGATATTGACCGCGATCTCCTGGAGCGCCGAGGCGAACCGGGGCTTGTTCATCGCGAAGAACGTGCGGTAGGCGTCCTGCACCTTCTGGCCGTACAGGCTGGAGGGAATGGAGAGCGCGAAAATCAGGAACGGGATGGCGAGCAGGGAGAGCTTCCAGCTGACCGCGGTCATCACCGTGCCGGCGATCAGCGCCACCGCGCCGTTGCGCACCAAGTCCACGATCATGGCCGAGGCCGTGCTCTGCAAGGTGTAGATCGCGTCCGTGGCGGTGGAGACCACGTCGCCGACGTTGCGCCCGTTCTGCCAGCGCATGTCCAGGCTGAGCACCTTGGCCACGTACAGGTCGCTGACGCCCTTCATCAGCTTGTTGCCCAGGGCGTACATGGTGTGGCTCTGGAACTTGGTCAAGTACGCGCCCAGCGCGTGCGCGGCGATGAGCCCGGCGCTCAGGCCCCCGAAGGTCTGCAGCACGGGATTGTGGTACCACGCCACGGCGGAGGACGCGGCCAGCCCCTGAAGCTCGTGAAGGTGCTGGGCCAACTGCCCGTACAGCCAGGACGGGACCAAGGACACCGTCGCGATCACCAGCGCCATGGCCGACGCGGTGCGCAGTTCCCTGCGCACGTCCACGCCGTCGGCGCGCAGGCCCGACCAGAAGCCGCGCACCCAGGCCGCGTTCTCCCGGATGCTGGCCACCGCGGGAATGCGCAGCGGCGCGGTCACCGCCCGGCGCAGAAGGCCGGGACGCGCGGGCGCGTGGGCGGACTCCACCGGCTCGGCCGCGGCGCGGCCCGCGGCGGCACCGTCGAAGCGGACGCCGTCGGCGGCCGCCGCGGCGGACGCGTCGGAGGGGCGGGCAGCGGCAAAGGAGCGCATCGCCTCGCGCGCGGAGACGGGACGCCGAACGGCAACGGCGGACGGAAGAGCGGCGGAAACAGGAACGGCGGCCAAGGTCGGCACGGCGGTCAGGGCCGGGGCGACGGACGGAGAGATCAAGGCGGACGGAGCGGGAATCAAGGTCGAGGGAAGACCGGGGAGACCGCCCGCCAGGGATAACGGCAACGGAGTATTGGACATCAATGGAAGCATGGCGCGCGCGGCGGCGCCTTCGGACACGGGCCCCCGGAAGACCTGGGCCGCGGCCGGAACGGAAGACTGGATGGAAATCAGAACGAGCGCCGTGGACAGCCCGATTCTCAGACCCGAGGCGGTTTTCATTGCCCCTATTCTCCCATGACGCCCCCTCTTTTCCCTCGGGTCCCGCGGCCCAATCCGCGGCGGCAATGGTCCTAGGACCTTGGGATTGCTAGAATCAACTCATGAAGAACAAGGTCCTGTCCATGAAGGACGCGGTCGCGTCCTTGGTCCACGACGGCGACGTGGTGGTCATCGAGGGCTTCACCCATCTGATCTGCTTCGCCGCCGGGCACGAGATCATCCGGCAAAAGAAGAAGGACCTGACCTTGGCGCGCCTGACGCCCGACCTGATCTACGACCAGATGATCCAGGCGGGCGTGGCCAAGAAGCTGGTGTTCTCCTGGGCCGGCAATCCGGGCGTGGGCTCCTTGCACGCGTTTCGGCGCGCGGTGGAGGCCAAGCCGCCGACTTTGGCCATCGAGGAGTACTCCCATTTCGGGATGGTGGCCCGCCTGTCGGCCGGCGCGGCGAACCTCCCCTTCTGGCCGCTGCGCAACTACGCGGGCACCGACATCCCCGGCGCCAATCCCCAAATCCGCACGGTGGACTGCCCGTTCACCGGCGAGAAGCTGGCGGCCGTGCCCGCCTTGCGGCCGGACGTGACCATCGTGCACGCGCAGCGCGCCGACAAGAACGGGAACACGCAGATTTGGGGATTGATGGGCGTCCAAAAGGAGGCGGCGTTCGCCTCGAAGAGGGTCATCGTCGTCGTGGAAGAGTTGGTGGACGAAGCCGTGATCCGGCAGGATCCGAACCGGACCTTGATACCGGGGCTTCAAGTCGACGCGGTCGTGGTCGAACCCTGGGGCGCGCACCCCTCCTACGCGCAGGGGTATTACGACCGGGACAACGACTTTTACGTCGCGTGGGATAAAATCGCGCGGGAAGAATCGACTTTCAAAAAATATCTGGACGAATATGTTTATGGCGTCAAAGACCGCGCCGAATACATGAAGAAGAACGCCGGGCTGGCGGAACGGCTCAAGGCGAAGCCGATGATGTCCACCGGAGTCAATTACGGCTACTAGGACGCCGTCCTACCTCGCCGCCGCGATTCGGCATCTCAAGAAATCCGACCCGGTGCTGGCCGAGGTCATCGCGCGCGTGGGTCCGTGCGCGCTGCGCGCGCACGATCAGGACACCTTCGAGGCCCTGCTTCAGTCGATCGTCTATCAACAGCTCAACGGCAAGGCTGCCGCGACCATCCACGGCCGCGTGCTGAAGGTCCTCGGCGGCAAGCCCACGCCGGAGCGTTTGATGAAGGCCTCCGACATAGATCTGCGCGGCGCCGGTCTGTCCGGCAACAAGCTCCTGGCTCTGCGCGATCTGGCGGTAAAATGTCTTTCCGGCGAGGCTCCACGGCGAAAACACCTCGAAAAACTATCCGACGAAGACATCGTGGCGCGCCTCACCGAGGTGCGCGGCATCGGGGAGTGGACGGCGCACATGTTCCTGATGTTCCGGCTGGGACGGCCCGACGTGCTGCCCGTGGGCGATTTCGCGATCCGCAAGGCGTTCGGACAGCTCTACCGCAAGAACGGGCGCATGCCGCCCCCCTCGGCGGTGGCCAAGCACGGACGGAAATGGGCGCCGTACCGCACGGTCGCGAGCTGGTATCTCTGGCGGACCTTGGATTCGGCCGGCGGGGCCTAAAGGCCCAGCGCCGCGCGCACCGCGGCGTCCACGCGCGCGGGGTCCGCGCCGGGGATGGTCGCGGAGATGTTCCCGTCGCGGTCCAACACGACCGCCAACGGCAGGGAGCTTCCGCCGTAAGCGGCGAACACCGAGCGGTCCGCGTCGAAGAGGATGGTCTCGTTGGCGGCGGGCGCGGCGGCGGCGGTGAACGCCGGGACGCCCGCGCCCGTCTCGCCCACGCCGATGTCCAGCATGGCCACGCCGTTGTCGGCCCAGCGGCGGGCCAAGGCGGCGCGCGCGGGGGCGCCGCTCATGGTGGGACCGGACCAGCCGGCCCAGAACTCGATGACGACCACGCGCCCGTTGAAGTCGTTGAGGCCGTAGGCCTGGCCGGAGAGGGACTTCAGCTCGAAATCGGGGGCCGGATTGCCCGTCGGCGCGGACGCGGCGCCATAAGACGCGCCCGGAACCCGGCGCGCGGCGGACAGGGCGGCGCGGGATGCGGCCATTTGCGACGAAAGGGAGGAGAAAGCGTCGGCGAGGGTCTGGGCGGACGCCGGGACCGTCAGGGCCAGCGCGGCGGCGGCGAGCAAGTTCCTCATGTTCCAAATATAGCCCGGCTGTCGGGGGGTTGACAGCGCCGCTGGACCTATTGACGTCTAGGTCCTAGGGCCTATTTCGCGCGGCGGCCCACGGCGGCTTCCCGGCCTCCCCTCAAAAAGCTAGAATGCCTCCCATGACCGCCACCGCCGAAACCGCGACCGAATACACGCTCAACGAATTGATGTGCGTGCTGGCTGCGCGCGAGATCAAGGACGGCGACGTGGTGTTCGTGGGCATCGGCCTCCCGAACCTGGCCTGCAACCTGGCCCGGGCCACGCACGCGCCGAACATGACGCTCATCTACGAGTCCGGGGCCGTGGGCGCCCAGCCGGACCGCGTGCCCCCCTCCATCGGAGATCCCGCCTTGGTGACCGGCTCATTGATGGTCACCTCGATGGCCGACATTTTCCAGTCCTTCCTGCAGAACGGCAAGATCCAGGTCGGCTTCCTGGGCGGCGCCCAGGTGGACAAGCGCGGCAACATCAACACGACCGTCGTCGGGCCTTACAACGCCCCCAAGGTGCGACTTCCGGGCTCCGGCGGCGCGTCCGAGATCGCCATCCACGCCCAGCGCGTGCTGATCGTGACCAAGTTGGACAAGCGCGCCTTCCCGGAGAAGGTGGACTTCATCACCAGCTCCGGCAAGCGCGTGAAGAAGGTCATCACGAACATGGGCATTCTGGAGCCCGGCGCCGACGGCGAGCTGACGCTGACTTCACTTTATCCCAACGTCACGTTCGAGCAGGTCCAGGAGAACGTGGGCTGGAAACTGAAGCGCGCCGAGGCGCTCAAGCCC
This sequence comes from Elusimicrobiota bacterium, assembly GCA_028871595.1. The sequence continues at coordinate 169 of JAGWMT010000214.1, read as the reverse complement.
GCGGATCTCCCGACGAAGACCGAGATCGAGCTCCTGCGCACCAAGCTGGACCCCAAGCGGCTCCACATCAAGTAAGAGGCATCCCATGGCCACCACCGACACGAAACAGATCATCTACTCCCTCATCGACGTGGGCCGCATCCACCCGCCCAAGAAGCAGGTGCTCAAG
>JAGWMT010000481.1 GCA_028871595.1 Elusimicrobiota bacterium | reverse complement strand
TTGGGCGTGATCGCGAACTCGACCATGGCCTCGCGCCGATCCTCGGGAACGCGCAGGATTTGATGGCCATGCTCGGGCGTGATCGTGCCCTTCTCGATGGCTTGGACGGCCTTTCTCGGAAGCTCCAAGAGCCGGACCGAGCGCGTGACGTACTTGACCGACTTGTCCACCTGCTTGGCCAAGCTCTCGATGGTGTGCTTGCCGCCGTCGAGGAGCTTCTTGAAGGCCCGCGCCTCCTCGATGGGTCCGAGGTCGGCCCGGTGAAGGTTCTCCAAGACCTGCAACTCTTCGAGCTTGGCCGCGTCGGCCTCCACGATCTGCGCCGGGACGCTCTTCAAGTCCAGCGCCTTCGCCGCCCGCAAGCGGCGCTCCCCGGCGATGAGGCGGTAGACGCCCGGCTTGCCGTTCTTCGCCAGGAGCAGGGGCACCAGGACTCCATTGTGCCGGATGCTCTCCGTCAGTTCCTTCATCGCGCCCGCGTCGAAGTGCTTGCGGACGTTCTCCACGATCTCGATCTTCTCGACGGCCACGCTTTCGAGCGCGACCTCCTTGACTGCGGCGGCTTCCTGCTTCGCTTCTTGGTTGCTCATCGTGTTCTCCTTTGTGTTTTGGTTCCGGGCCTGACCCGGCTCGGACCCTCGGAGTCGAAACCCCGAGGGCCCTGGTCGAATCAGGCCGTCGCGGGAACCCCCGCGCCGCTCTTGGCCTGGGCGATGGCGTTCTTCGCCGCCGCCGAGTACGCGGACCCGTCGAAGCCGTAGCGGCCCGCCACGGTCTGGAAGTCCTCCCAGGTCATCAGCGTCAGGTCCTCGGCGTAGGCCGAGCCCATTTCATGCTCGAAGCCCCAGACCTCGCACGTCGGCGCGGCGGTGTGAACGTCGCCGATGACGATTCCGGGAAACGCCCCGGTGTGGACGAAGTCGCCCTTCTTGAATCCCAACTTCTTCGCGGTTTGCATTGTGGCCTCCATGTGTTTGGTTTCCGGGCCTGACCCGGCTCGGACCCTCGGAGCCGAAACCCCG
>JAGWMT010000213.1 GCA_028871595.1 Elusimicrobiota bacterium | reverse complement strand
ACGACCGTGCCATGGACGTTCGTGAAGACCTTGTACTCGTCGGCCACGCGCATGTCGTAGCCGTAGGAGGAGAGACCGAACGAGATCTTGCCCTTGCCGTCCTGACGCTCGACGAACGGGTCGATCATCTTCTGGGTCTGGGACATCTGGCGGATCCATTTATCGGACTTGATCATCGGAAAGCTCCTTCGTGTCTATGGCTGGGCGATTATAACTCTTCGGCGGTTTTGTTCGCCTTATCCACAATCAAACTGTTGGCGCCAACAGTTCGGCGACGGCATGCCCGGAGACGCACGCGGATTCGATGGTGGCGGGGAAGCCGGTCCGGGTCCAGTCGCCGGCGAACAGAAATCCGGGCATGCCGGAACCGGGCAATGGGCGCTTCGCTTCGGAGCCGGGGACCGGCGACAAGGTGGCGAACGGTTCTTTCACCACTTTCGATCCGAGTATTTTCGTCTTGGCGAACTCCGGCAGACACGCCGTCAGGTCGCGCACCGCCGTTTGAACGATTTTCTCCGGTGAACACCCAATTTGTTCGTGCGCGCCTGAAATCACCACCGCCACGGTCTGCCCATCGCCGTTCATTCCGTGTATTCTCGTCTTATTGAACACCCAATGCGTCTCGGTGTTCAAAAGCCCGATGAATCGTTCGGCCATGAAGGGGCGATCCAGCCGCAGAGTGACGCTCACGATCGGCGCCGGAGATAATGTCTCCCATGAGCCGCGCAGCGCCGCCGGCAGCGCCAATTTTTTCAGATCCCACGGCGGCAAGGTGGACACGACGGCATCCGCCGGGAAGCGCGAGTCCATGTCGGTGACCACTCCGGTCACGCGCCCGCCTTCCTCCATGAATCCCGCCGCCTTCGCGGTGGAGATCACTCGCCCGCCGCGTTTCTCGATGTAATCCCGCGCGGCGTCGGTGTATAAATCGGACAGCCCGGTTTTTGCCAAGGCAAAGCGGGACGAATCGCGGCCGGTGAAAAACATTTCGCGCAGGGCCTGAACGAACCCCGCGGCCGAGGCGACCTCGGGCTTGTCGTTGAGGATGCCGATGGCGGCCGGATCAAAAAAACGCGTCTGGAACGTCCGAGAGATGCCCAAGGACGTCAACCACTCACGGACGGTCAGTTTCTCCACGCCTCCGGGTACTTCGCCTTTCCTCATCGCCTTCAACGCGACGTCGAACGTCACCAGCGCCTTTTTGTGGCTTAACGGCACGCCCTTCAATCCCAGCAGTCCGGCGGCGAGATGCAAAGGGGCGGGTAGCCACGAGGGGCACGATAGGCGGTCACGCTTGCCCCCCGGCTCGGCATAATCCACCGTGACGTCGTTATAAATCTCAAGCTTCCCATCCGTCCCGATCGTTTTCAAGAAGCGCCGCGTGGCCCGGTAGCAGCCCATGAACAAATGCTGGCCATTGTCGGCTTCGCCGACGGACGGATCGTCGAAGGAATAAGCACGCCCGCCCAGGTGCGGCTTCTTGTCGAGCACCAGGACCTTGCGGCCCTTCTGCGCCAGCGCGACCCCGCAGGAGAGCCCGGCGAAGCCCGCGCCGAGAATCAGAACGTCGGATTTCTCAGAATGAGAAGCCATAGGAGTAAAGCCATCCGCGGAAAGCCAGGGCCAGCTTGCGGTGCGCCGGCAGGCTGGTCTTCTGATACAGCACGCGGAAACCGCCGGCCTTGATCTCGTCGAGGAGCCCCTCGTACACGTGCGCCATCACCTCGGCCGGAGCCAGCGCCGGGCGGTCGCGGAAATCCACCATGTTCCGGGCCCGGGCGTAGTAGGTCTTGGCCCGCTTGTACTCGCTCTCCATCAGCCGGTCGAAGGCCGGGCCGTGGTCGCGGTGAATCAACTGCTCCGGCGTGTAGCCGGCCTCCCGCAGGTCGGCCTGCGGCAGATAGACGCGTCCCAGTTCCAGGTCCGCGCCCACGTCGCGCAGGATGTTCGTGAGCTGGAAGGCGTAGCCGAAGGTGACCGCGAACTCGCGCATGCGCTCCGGCGGCGTGTGCTCCCAGCCGAAGATGTGCACGCACATGAGCCCCGCCGAGGAGGCCACGCCGCGCATGTAGCTTTCCAGATCGGCCACGGTCTCGTAGCGCGTCCCCTCCAAGTCCATCGCGCAGCCTCGGATCATCTCGTCGAACGCCTCCCGCGGGATCTTGTAATCGGCGACGGGCTTGAGCAGCGCCTGGGTGATGGAGTGCGTGGGCCGGCCGTCGTACAGGCGCCCCACTTCCTCGCGCCAGAAATCCAGCATGCGGCGCGCCTCGTCCTTGGTGAGGCTGCCCGAGTCCACGATGTCGTCGATCAGCCGGCAGTACGCGTACGCCGCCGACAGGGCTTCGCGCTTGACGCGGGGCAGGAGCAGGAAGCCCAGGAAGAAATTGGACTTCTTCTCGGCGCGGGGAGCCGCGGAGTTCATGCGCCGACGAGAGCGCGCGCGGCCAGCGGGATCCAGTCGCGCTTGGTCAGCGACGGCCGCGTGCGGATGGTGTCGAAGTCGAGGCGGTGGATCATCTTGAGGATCTGCATGCCGCCCAGCCAGGTGAGGCGGATCTCCAACGACAGCGGCCAGCGCAGCCGCTTGATCAGCGGCCGGCCCTGGTCGAACAGGGAACGCGCGCGGGAGACCTCAAACTTCATCAGGTTCTTGAAGCGCTCGTTGTACACGCCCATGCGCAGGTCCGCCTCGGAGTAGCCGTGCGCGGCGAAGTCCTCCTCGGGGATGTAGACGCGGTCCTTCTTCAGGTCCACGGAGACGTCCTGCCAGAAATTAGCCAGCTGGAGCGCGGTGCAGATCGCGTCGGAGTAGCGGAACAGCTCCTCGTCGCGATGGCCGTGGATCATCAGCACGATGCGCCCCACCGGATTGGCGGAGCGCCGGCAGTAGTCCAGCACCTCGGCGAAGGTCGCGTAGCGCTTCTTCTCCGTGTCCTGGAGGAACGCGGAGAGCAGGTCGTCGAACGGCTGCTTGGGCAGGTCCAGTTCGCGCAGCGTGGCGCCGAGGGCCAGGAACACGGGATGGGACGGCGGCTTCGAGCCGATCTCGCCCAACTGGCGGCGCCAGTCCAGCAGACGCTCGCGCCGGACGCCCTCGTACTCGGCCTCATCGGAGAAATCGTCGGCGATGCGCGCGAACGCGTACAGCGCGGCCACGTGCCTGCGCAGGCTCCGCTTCACCAGCCGCGAGGCCACCGGGAAGTTCTCGTAATGGCGGTTGGCCAGGTCCTGGCAGAATCCGTAGGCGCCGGCCACGTCCGTCGGGTCCAACAGCCGCGCCTCGTATTCCTTGACCGTGTTCATTTCTTGCCGACGCCGATGCGCGTGCGCTTGTCGCCGCGCTTCATCGGCAGCTTGCGGTGCGGCGCGTCGGACCAGGTGAACTCGAAGGCGCCGCAGCGGACCTTGTCGCCGCCCTTGATGCCCGCCTTCTTCAGGGTGCGGTCCACGCCGATGCGCTTGAGGGTGTTCTGGTAGCGCTGGATGGCCTCGGGCAGACTGACGTCCAGCATGGCCGAAACGCGCTCCACGTACTTGCCGCGCAAGGTGAAGACGCCGCCGCCCTCGTTTTCCACGGTGAAGCCCTGCTCCACCTTGTGCTGGGTCACGTCCACCACCTTGTCCTCGAACGTGACCGGGCCGTCGTGCTTCGACAGCTCGGTGATCACGCGGTCCAGGATGGCGTCCAGGCCGGCGCCGGTGGCCACGGAGGCGGCCAGCACCCGGTCGCGGTACTTCTTCTTGAGCGCCTTGAAGACGGCCTCGCCTTCGGGCAGGTCCATCTTGTTGACGACCAGAATCTTCGGCTTCAGGGCCAGCTTGGGGCTGAAGGTCTTGAGCTCGTTCTCGATGGTCTTGATGCCCTTGAGCGGGTCCTCGCCCATGTAGCCCGTGGGATCCACCAGGTGGATCAACACGCGCGTGCGCTCGACATGGCGCAGGAACTGGGTGCCCAGGCCCTTGCCCTCGGCCGCGCCCTCGATCAGACCCGGCAGGTCGGCCACCACGAAGCTGACGTGCTTGTGATAGGCGACGCCCAGGTTCGGCGACAAGGTGGTGAACGGATAGTTGGCGACCTTGGGCTTGGCCGCGGAGACGCGCGCCAGGAAGCTGGACTTGCCCGCGTTCGGGTAGCCCACCAGGCCCACGTCGGCCAGCAGCTTGAGCTCCAGCTGGAGCGTGGCCTTTCCGCCCGGCCCGCCCTTCTCCGCCACGCGCGGCGCGGTGTTGAACTGGGTCTTGAAGGAGTTGTTGCCGCGGCCGCCGCGGCCGCCCTCGGCCGCCAGCCAGCGCTGGCCGTCCTTGTGCAGGTCGGCCACCAAAGCGCCGTCCTTGTACACCACGGTGCCCACCGGCACGCGCACCGTCACGTCCGCGCCGTTGTCGCCGGTCTTGTTGGAGCCCTTGCCGTGGCCGCCGCGTCCCGCCTCGACGTGCGGGCGGAAATGCAGGTCCATCAGGGTGGTCAGGCGCGACGCGGCTTCGAACCACACGTCGCCGCCGCGGCCGCCGTCGCCGCCGTTCGGTCCGCCGAATTCCAGGAACTTCAGGTGGCGGAACGACAAGGAACCGTCGCCGCCGTTGCCGGCGGACACGTACACGCGCACCTTGTCGATGAAGTTCATAGTTGGCCTAAAGTGAAACGGCCGCCGGGAGCTCCGGCGGCCGTCGTTTCGGCGCGCTCGCGGCGCGTCGAGGAATATTACTTCGCTTTCGCGGACTTGACGCCGACGGGGTACACGGACGCCTGCTTCTTGTCCTTTTTCGCCCATTCGAACGTCACGACGCCGTCGATCTTCGCGAACAGCGTGTCGTCCTTGCCGCGGCCGACGTTGAGGCCGGGAAGGATCTTCGTGCCGCGCTGGCGCATGATGACCATGCCGGACTTGACCACTTCGCCGCCGTAACGCTTGACGCCGAGGCGCTGACCGTGGGAGTCGCGGCCGTTGGAGGAGGAACCTTGAGCTTTTGTGTGGGCCATGTTAGTTGAGGGAGATGTTCTCGATTTTCACGTAGGTGAGCCACTGGCGGTGACCCTGGCGGCGCTTGTACGCCTTCTTGGTCCGCTTCTTGAAAACGATGATCTTGGGACCGCGGTCCTGCTTGACGACCGTGCCCGTGACCTTGGCCTGGCGGCTGTAAGCCGGTTCCTGGCCTTCCTTGGCGTCGCCGACGGCCCAGAGAGCCTTGAACTCCAGCTTCTCGCCCTCCTTGGCCTCCAGCTTCTCGACCCGGACGGTCTCGCCCGGGACGACCCAAAGTTGCTTGCTGCCCGTCTCGATAATCGCGTACATAGGACTCCTGTTGAGGTAGGTGGACATCATAGCAAAGTCCCCGTCGGGAAGCAACCGCTCCGCTCTCCGCCGCCCGGCCCGAGGCTGGCGGAGCGGGAACCGGGCTGTTACACTCCTCATTACAGGCTCCCGATGTCCAAACCGAAACCCGCCGCGAAGCTTCATTTGACGGAGAACCAGCTCAAGGTGATCCGCGATAAATACCTGCGCGACGCCCCGTCCGCGGAAGCTTGGCTGCGGGGGGTGGCCCGCAACGTGGCCCTGGCCGAGGTTCTCCTCCACCCGAAGGCGGAGCAGTGGGGCGTGTTCGCCGGCGTCGAACGCCAGGTCCTGCCCGTC
>JAGWMT010000212.1 GCA_028871595.1 Elusimicrobiota bacterium | reverse complement strand
CCGCCGTGGAGCCCGTGAAGGACAGGATTTTGATTCTTTCGTCGGCGGCCAGAGCCTCGACGGCGGGAATCTCCCCCGAGACCAGGACCGCCGCTTCGGCGGGCCAGCCGGCGGCGAGCAGAATCTCCAGGAGCCGGGCCGCCGTGCGCGGGGCGCGCGGATCGGGCTTGAGCGCGAAGGGCAGGCCCACGGCCACGGCCGGCGCGATCTTGTGCGCCGGGAGATTGAGCGGGAAATTGAAGGGCGTGATGAACAGCGCGGGCCCGCGCGCGGCGCGGCGCACCAGGGCCTGGCGGCCTTCGGAGCCCGGCTCCAGGTCCAGCGGAAGGATTTCTCCGTTGATCCGGCGCGACTCCTCGGAGGCCCACCGGAAGGTGAAGGCGGCGCGCGCGGCCTCGCGGCGGGCGTCCTTCAGCGGCTTGCGGACTTCCTCCACGATCAGCCGCGCCAGGACTTCGCCCTCGCGCTCCAGCGCGTCGGCGGCGGCCGCCAGGATGCGCGCGCGCGCGTAGGTCGGCAGGGCGGCCGCCGGCGAAGCCGCGGCCAGGCGGGCCGCCAGCGCCTCCGCGTCCGCGGGGGTCTTCAGCTCAGCTCGAACCAGTTCAGCCATTTCTTCGTGTTCCTGAAATCCCGCGCCAGATGATCCGGCTTCGACGCGGCCAGTTCCCGCCACTCGGAGAAGCCGGTGCCGACGCCGACGGTTTTGAAGCCCGCCTTTCTCCCGGCGGCCACGTCGAACGGGGTATCGCCGATGACGTAAACATCGCCGTTCGTGAAGCGCTCCTTCGTCATTTTTTTCGCCCGTCGAACGGCTTTCTTGAGAAGAGCATGGCGATGGAACGAATCGGAGCCGTAGCCGCCGAATTGGAAGTACTCGTTGAAGCCCGACGGCTCCAGCTTGATCCGCGCGCCTTTCTCCATATTCCCCGTTCCCAGTCCGAGAAGCACGCGCTTGTCGCGGCTCAGGCGTTTGAGCAGGACCTTCAAGCCCGGCGGGATATGGTACGTGCCGCCGCGCAGCGCCTTTTTCACGTAGTACGGAAGATGTTTGAGATACTCGCGGTGGAGCCGGTCGACGTCCCGGCGGGCCGGCTTGCGCCCGGTCGCGTATTGGTGCGCGGCGCCGAAATTGTACAGGTCCGTTCTTCCCGCCAAGGACAGTTCCGAACAGCAGTTCCTGACGCCGTACAGGACCTCGCCGGCGCGGTTCAAGGCCTTGCGTCCGGCGCCCCCGCCCCGGATCAAGGTCCCGTCGATGTCGAACAGAAGGACCTTCATGCCCGCCCGTGCACGATCTCGCCGCGCTTCATGGTCCAGCGCACCTTGGGCGCGCCGAACCAGTACGCGATCTCGCGCCAGTCCTCGGCTTCGTGGCAGACCAGATCGGCCGTCTTGCCGGCCTCCAGCGAGCCGTGCGTGGCGCCCAGCCCCGCCGCGTGCGCCCCGTTGATCGTGGCCGCCACCAGGGCCTCGGCCGGCATCATCTTCATCTGCGTGCAGGCGATGGACACGATCATGCGCATGTCCCAGCAGGGGCAGGTTCCCGGATTGTAGTCGGTGGCCAACGCCACGGCCGCGCCCGCGTCCAGCAGGCGCCGCGCGGGCGGATAGGGCTTCGACAGGAAATAGTTCGAGCCGGGCACCAGGCAGGCGACGGTGCCGCCGGCGGCCAGGTCCGGAAAATCCCCCTCCGCGGCATGATCCAGATGGTCCACGGAGACGGCCTTGCGCTTCACCGCCGCCGGCAGGCTTCCCATCCGCGACAACTGCTCGGAATGGACCTTGAGCCCCAGCCCGGCCTTCGCGCCCGCCTCGGCGACGCGCTCCAGGTCGGCCAATTCGAAATAGCCGGCCTCGCAGAAGATGTCCACGAACTTCGCCAGGCCTTCGGCGGCCGCCCGCGGGATCATCTCCCCGCAAACGCGGTCCAGGTACTCGGCCTTTCGGCCGCGGAGCTCCGGAGGCACCGCGTGGGCGCCCAGCAAGGTCGCGACGATCTCCAGGGGCCCGCGCTCGGAGACCGTCTTCAGCGCGCGCAGCATCTTCAATTCATTGTCGAGGTCCAGCCCGTAGCCCGATTTCGCCTCGATCGTCGTCGTGCCGGAGGCCAGGAAATCGGCCGCGCGCCGGCGCAGCCCCGCGGCCAGGTCGGCCTCGGAGGTCCCGCGCACGCCGGCCACGGTCCAGAGGATGCCCCCGCCGCGGGCCGCCAGGTCGGCGTAGGTCGCGCCGCTCACGCGGGCCTCGAAATCGTCCAGGCGCGGGGCGGCGAAGAGCGGATGGGTGTGCGCGTCCACGAAGCCCGGGGTCAGCACCCCGCCCGCCGCGCTGACGCGCCGCGCGCCCTTGGCCTGGGAGTGCGCCAGCACGCGCTCGCGGGGACCCGCGGCCAGAATCCGGCCCTCGTCGATCAGGACGGCGCCGTCTCGCAGAACGCCCGTCGCGGCCTTCTCGCGCCCGGAGCGCGGCCCCGGCGAGCCCGCCATCGTGAGCAGCTGGGACGCGTTGAGAATCAAAGTCGCCACAGCTCATTCTACGAAATCGCCGCCGCGGCCGGACGTCCCCGAAGGATGGGCCCAATGGACCTCCCCCAACGGGACCTCGGACCCTAGGTCCCGGCGCCGGGTCCACGCTAGACTTTGCCTCCATGCTCGCGTTCGCCCTCGGACTGCTCCTCCTCGCCGCCCCCGCGGCCGCCCAATCCGTCTCAACGGAGACTTTTTCCATCGCGGGCGCCGGGCTCACCCGCGAGGACGTGAGCGAGATCATCGAGGAGGGCGCCGGACGCTACGTCGCCGTCGGCGACCGCCTGGTGGACGTCGCTTCCTCGACGGCCGCCGGCGCCGACGTCGCGCTGACCCGCCCCGAGGGCGAGGCTCTGGCGCGCGCCGCCGACCGGACGCGCGTGGCCAGGCTGCGCACCGCCGCCGCCGAAGGCCGGCTCACCGCCGACGACAGGGCCGCCGCCCGGGCCCTGGCCGCGGCCCGGGGCGCGGCCCTGGCCTGGGGGGACAAATACTTCCTCGACAGCCTGAACCCGAACGACGACGGCGCGGCGCCGCCGCCGGCGTATGCCCCCGCCGGCCCCGGAACGTCCCCCGCCGCGGCTCCGGCTCCCGACACGCTGTCGGCCCGGCTCCGCGCCCGGCTGATCCTGGACGACCACGGAGACCCGGTGCAGGCGGAGGCGCTGGACATGGCCGTGCGGCTGATGCTGCAGAGCCCGACCGCCCGGGAGCTGGCCGGCGAGTTCCTCGCCCTGAACCGGCGGGTGAGGGTCTCCTTCGAGAAGCTGGACGGCAGCCTGGTGGACGGCGACGACAAGCATAAGTTCGTCACGGGAATCGGCGGCCTGACCTCGCACTCGGAAGGCGATTGGGTCCAGATCAACGCCGGCTACCTGCAGACCGACTCGCGCTACCAGTTCCGGCAGATTCCCGGGACTCTCGCCCACGAACTCCTGGGACACGCGCTCAACGGCGCCCGCGCCGAGAACGCCGGCGTTACCGCGGCCATGAACCGCTGGCGCGGCGACGAGGACACCGCCGGAGTCACCGGCTGGCTGGTGCAGGCCGAGGTGGACGGGAGGGTTCCCGACGACGCGTACTGTTGGAGCTACCTGGCCGACCCCGAGGCCTACCATCGCGCGCTGGACCTGGTGACGCCCTACTACGCGCAAAGCCTCTCCCCGGAGGAAGCCGACCGCGTGGACCAGGTGTACGCCGAGCGCCTGGCTCGCGTCGCCGCCCGGATCGCCGAGCTCCAGGCCGAACTGAACGACCCCACCGACTGGGGCGCCGTCATCGACCATTTTCAACAAGTCCACGGGGTGGAGGAATGGCGCGTGCGCGGCCTGCGCGACGACCTGCGGCATCCGAAAACAGCCGAATGGCGGGTGGCACTGGGCCGCCTTCTCGACATCCGCGCGGAGCTGACGGCCGACCTGGACGGGCTGAAGGATCCCGTGAAGCGGGCGGACGCCGCCGCCACGGCCAAGCTCATGCGCGATCCGTTCTTCGCGGATTCCGCGAAGCGCCTGGCGGTCCTCTCCGACCGGCTCCGCGCGCTGGCCGCCAAGGCCCCGTCCGCGCCGGCGGCCGCGGAGGACCTTGTCCCGGGACCGCACGTGACGGTCACGACCTCCTTGTCCTGGGACGACCTGCGCGCCCTGTACCGCGACGACCGGCGCGATCATCCGGAGCACTGGCGGGCGCCGGCTCCGGATGCTAAACTGACGCCGGGAACATGAACATCGCCTGGATCGCGGTCCTCACGGTCGCCGGAGCCTGGAGCGCCGCCGCGCCCGGCTCGCCGACGGGCCCGAATCCGAACGCGCCTCCCCCCCGCCTCTCCTCCGCCGACACCTTGGCCGCCCTGGTCCGTTTCGAGGCGCCTCCCGGCTGGAAAAGGACGGACTACTCGAATTCCTTGGGCGCGGACCTCGTCGTCTCATTCGAGAACGGCCCGGACCGCATCGCGCTCGACGTTTACGGCAACCGCGGCTCCGCCTACCGGAACGCCGCCCAATTCATGAAAGGTCCCGCCGCGACCACGATGGGCAAGCCCCCGGCGCTGATCGGCTCGACCCCGGTGGCCGGGAAAAAGGCGAACCTCTACCGCCGGAGCTATCCGTTGATGGACTCGGACCCCCACGCCCCGTCCCCCCATCCGGCGCGCATGGGCCGGCAGCTCTTCTGCGTCCTGCCTCCATCCGCCGACGGCCGCTTCGTGGTCCTGACCTACTCGCGCGAATCCCCGGTTCCCGACCCCGCCGGCGCCGGCGAGGCCGCCTGGAAGTCTTTCCTGAAATCCATCCAGGCCCCCCTTCCCAACCCCTAGGCCTTCGGGACCCCCTCCGGGACCTTTCGACTCAGGCGAATTTCCCCGCTCCCTCCTACACTATAAGCAGATGAAGCGACTGCTGATCTCCCTGCTTCTCGCCGCCGCGGGAGCCGCCCACGCGGCCCTCCCGCGCGTCGCCGTCGACGCCCCGCTGGCGCCGCTTTCGGCTCCGGGCGCCGCCGCGGCGCCGTCGCTGACCAGCCCCGTTTCCCTCTCGATGGCGACGACCTTGCCTTCGGCGGGCTTCGTCCTCCCCATTTCACCCGCGTTGCCCATGCTGCCGGCCGCCGCGCCGGCCCTGCCGGAACTGCCAATCCCGGAGCACGGGTCCGCGCTCCCGGAAGCCGCGAAGCGGGCGGAACGCCCGCTTCACTTGATCGACATGCTGTCGGTGAACGGCTCCAAGTCCGCGTCGTTGACCGGCGGAGACTTGGAAACGGCCGCTCCCGCTTTGGAGAGGAATTTCGCCGCGGCCGCCGGCTTGGGTCGCGACAGAAGCGGCGACGGCGCCGTTTCTCCGTCCGCCGGCGCGTCGAGCGAGAATGGACCCCACGACGACTTGCTGGCTCGCCTCCGCAAGCGCGTGGCTTTGGACGACAACTCCTCCCCCGAGCAGCGCGCCGGACTGGAGACCGCTTTCCGGCGCATGCTGACCGCGCCCTCGGCCCGCGCCTTGGCCGAGCGCTACCTGGCCGACGGGGCGCCCGCCGTGGTCCGCTTCGAGCGCTTCGAGGGGTCCCGCATTTTCGACGTGGACGGCCGGAAGATCTTCTACGCGCCGCGCGCTTTCACCGAATGGAAGGGCGACCACGT
>JAGWMT010000211.1 GCA_028871595.1 Elusimicrobiota bacterium | reverse complement strand
GCCCTCGGCGATCTTCACGCCGTAGTCGAACACGAACACGCGGTCGGAGACGTCCATCACCACGCGCATCTGGTGCTCGATGAGCAGGACGGTGACGCCCAGGTCGCGCACGCGGCGCACCAGGGTCACCAGGTCCTGGCTCTCGGTGGGGTTCATGCCCGCGGTGGGCTCATCCAGGATCAGGAGCTTGGGGCCGGAGGCCAGGGCGCGCGCCACCTCCAGCTTGCGCTGAGCGCCGTACGGCAGGTTGCGCGCCAGGTGGTTGCCCAAGGACTTAAGCCCCACGAAGTCGAGCAGTTCCTTGGCGCGGGCCTCCGTCGCCGTCTCCTCCGCGACGAACGAACGGGTCCGCAGCAGCGGGCCCAGCAGGAGCTGGGACGTGCGCGCGTGCCGCCCCACCATCACGTTCTCCAGCGCCGTCATCTCCGGGAACAAGCGGATATTCTGGAACGTGCGCGCGATGCCGCGGGCCACGATCTCGTGCGCGCTCAGGCCGCGCACGGCCTGCCCGTCGAAGTTGATCTCCCCGCGCGTGCCCGGATAGACGCCGGTCAGCACGTTGAAAAAGGTGGTCTTGCCCGCGCCGTTGGGCCCGATCACGGAGACGATCTCCCCCGCGCGGATGGTCAGGCTGACCTGGTCCACCGCCTTCAGGCCCCCGAAATGCTGGGCCAGGTCCCTGACCTCGAGCAAAACGGCGGCGGGCGCGCGCGTCATTCCGTCAGTTCCGCCTCGCGCCGCGACGAGGGCAGCAGGCCCTGCGGGCGGAACAAGGTGACCAGCACCAAAATCAGACCGAAGAAGAGGTAGCGGTAGTTGATCCAGTCGGTGGACAGGGTGGCCTGCATCAGCGGGGGCAGGCCGGCCAGGATCAGCGCGCCCAGCAGGACGCCGGAGATGGAGCCCATCCCCCCCAGCACCACGATGGAGACCACCAGCACCGACTCCCAGAACACGAACGACTCCGGCGTCACGAACTGCTCCCACAGCGCGAACAGCGCCCCCGCCAGGCCGGCGAAGACGGCGGAGAGCGTGAAGGCCAGGAGCTTGTAGTTCTGCACCGGAATGCCCGAGAGCCGCGCCGCGATCTCGTCCTCGCGGATGGCCACCCAGGCCCGGCCCACGCGCGAGTCCTCCAGGCGCCGCGACGCCTCCGCGCCCAGCAGCACCGCCGCCGCGATGAGCAGGTAGTACTGGACGTTCGGGTCCTTGGCCAGGAAGGCCAGCGGGCGCCAGGCGCGCACCTGCATGCCCTTGGGCCCGTTGGTCAGGGCGTCCAGGTTGTTGATGGTCAGGCGCGCGATCTCGCCGAAGCCCATGGTGACCACGGCCAGGTAGTCGCCGCGCAGGCGCAGGATGGTGACGCCCACCAGCAGGCGCGCGGCCACCGTCACGGCGACGGCCAGCAGGATCGCCAGCGGCGCGGGCACGTGCGCGCGCATGGCGATGGCCGTGGCGTAGGCCCCGATGGCGTAGAAGGCGATGAAGCCCAGGTCGAACAGGCCCACATAGCCCAAGGTGAAGTTCAGGCCCAGCGCCAGCAGCATGAACAGGCCCACCACGCCGCCGACGCGCACCAGGTACGGGAACTCCACGGCGGAGGCGACCAGCGGCAGCGCGAAGGCCGCCGCCGCCAGGACCCAGTACGTCGCGCGCGCGTTCAGGAGCCGGGGCATCAGACCTTCTCCGCGATCTTCTCGCCCAGCAGGCCCGACGGCCGCAGCAGCAGGACCACGATCAAGACCGTGAAGGCCACCACGTCGCGCCACTCGGCCCCGTTGGGAATGTAGCCCGTGGCCAGCACTTCCAGAAAGCCCAGGATGAAGCCGCCCAGCACCGCCCCGCGGATGTTGCCGATGCCGCCCAGCACGGCGGCCGTGAAGGCCTTCGCGCCGGGCAGGAAGCCCAGGTTGTACTTGATGGAGCCGTAATTCATCCCGTACAGCACGCCGGCCGCGCCGCCCAGCGCGCCGCCCACGAAGAACGTGACCGCGATGACCACGTCCGCGTTGATGCCCATCAAGCCCGCGGTTTGGATGTCGTCGGCGCAGGCGCGCATGGCCTTGCCCAGGCGGGTGTGCTCCACGAAGAAGTGGAGCAGGCCCATCAGGACCAAGGCCGCGCCCAGGATCACCAGCTGGAGAGAGCTCACCGAGGCCCCGGCGAAGTCGAACTGGCGGATGGCGACCGGCTGCGGGAAGGACAGGGACTGCGTGCTCACCCACAGGAACACCGCGTTCTGGAGCACGATGGACACGCCGATGGCGGAGATCAGCGGCGCCAGGCGCGAGATGTCGCGCAGGGGCCGGTAGGCGAAGCGCTCGATAAGGACGTTGAGCAGGCCCGCGCCCAGCATGCCCGCGGCGAACATGCCCGCCAGCCCGAACGCGCCGGAGCCGAACAGTCCCGGCGCCAGCGTCGCCAGGCCCAGCGCGAAGAACGAGCCCAGCATCAGGACCTCGGAATGGGCGAAGTTGATCATCGCCAGGATCCCGTACACCAAGGTGTAGCCCAGCGCGATCAAAGAGTAGATCGCCCCCAAGGTCAGGCCGTTGACGATCTGCTGGATCAGCATGGCGGGGGCGTCAGCGGACCGACGGGAAGGAGCGGTCCTTCGCGCGCGCCCGGGTCATGGTGACGATGTGGTTGAGCGTGTCGCCCTTCGCGTCGAAGATGGTCTCGCCGAGGATCCCTTTATAGCGCACCGAGGGCAACGCCGCCAGGACCTTCTCGCGGTCGGGTTCCCCGGCCTTCTCCAGCGCGGCCAGGACGATGTTGGTGGCCTCGTAGGCGAAGTGGTCGAAGGGCTTGAGGTCCTCGGAGGGCTTGGTCCAGCGCTTCTTGTACGCGGCGATGAAGGCGCGCGCGCTGGGCAGCTCCTCCACGGGGACGCCCACCGTGGTCAGGTACGCGCCGTCGGCGGCGTCGCCGGCCACGTCGTAAAGCACCGGGGACTGCGCGCCGTCGTCGGAGACGAAGATGAAAGGATCCTTCATGCCCAGCTCGCGCATCTGCATCAGCATCAGTCCCGCCTCGGTGTAGTAGCCGCCGAAGTAAATGCCCTGGGGCCGCGCGGAGTCGCTCTTGATCTTGGTGAGCAGGGCCTTGAAGTCGCGGTCGCCCACGGAGATGCCGTCCAGGCTGACGATCTTGCCGCCCAGGGCCTGGAACGTGGCCTGGAACTGCTCGATCAGGCCCTGGCCGTAGGGCGTCTTGTCGTGAAGCAGGGCCATGCGCCGCTTGCCCAGCCGCTTAAACACGAACTCGGCCGCGTAGGCGCCCTGGACGTCGTCGGTGGGCACGTCGCGGAACACCACGCGCGGGCCGATCCAGTCCGGGGAGAGCTGCTGGGCGGTGACCTCGGGGTTGGTGGCGCCGGGAGAGATCATGGCGATGGGCGCGCGCGCGTACACCTTGGCGGCCGGGATGGAGCAGCCCGACGTGTAGTGGCCGACGACGGCGATGATGCGCGGGTCGGAGATGATCAGGTTGGCCACGTTCACCGCCTCCTTCGGATCGGCGCGGTCGTCGAACGGGGCCGCGGCCAGTTTATAAGGGAACCGGCGCGAGGCGTTCGCTTCCTCCACGGCCATGATCACGGCGCGCTTGATGCCCTGGCCCTCGGCGCCGGTGTCGCCGGTGAGCGGGGTGGCCACGGCGATCTTGACCACCTTCTCGCGCGGGCCGCACGCGGCGGCCAGCGCGCACGCGAGCGCGAGGGCGGCAAGGCGCGGGAGAGTCGCGGGTCGGCTCTTCATGGCGTTGGGAAGTGCGCATTATGCCTCATTGACGCCCGTCACGCAATTCTTTTGACGGATTCGCCTTGATTTTATCTACAATACGCGCCGGCCTTTGAACCCCGACCCTCACGGAGCTCCCCGATGAAGCACCTGTTCGAGACCAAGCCCCTGTCCCTCCTCCTGGAAGAAATGAAGGGCGAGAACCGCCTGCACCGCGTCCTCGGCCCCATTCATCTGACCAGCCTGGGAGTGGGCGCCATCATCGGCACCGGCATCTTCGTGCTCACCGGCGTGGCGGCGCACGACAAGGCGGGTCCCGCGCTCATCCTCTCCTTCGTGCTGGCCGGCGTGGCCTGCATCTTCTCCGCGCTGTGCTATTCGGAGTTCGCCTCCATGGTGCCCATCGCGGGCTCCGCGTACACCTACGCGTACGCGACGCTCGGCGAGCTGTTCGCCTGGATCATCGGCTGGGACCTGATCCTCGAGTACACCGTCGCCTCCTCCGCCGTGGCCCACGGCTGGTCGGCCTACTTCCAGGATTTCCTGAGCGTCTTCGGCGTCCACATCCCGAAGGTCCTGTCCAGCGCGCCCTACGACTTCGTCGGCGGCCATCTCATCCCCATGGGGACCTGGTTCGACCTCCCCGCCATCGTCATCACGGCCATCGTCGCCACCATCCTGGTGATCGGCATCCAGGAAAGCGCCACCTTCAACACCGCCATGGTGATCACCAAGGTCGTGATCGTGCTCTTCGTCATCATCGTGGGGGCGTTCTACGTCAAGCCCGCGAACTGGCACCCGTTCGCCCCCTTCGGCTGGACGGGCGTGAGCTTCTTCGGGAAAACGCTACTGGGCCAGACCGGCGCTCACGGGGAGCCTTTGGGCATCTTCGCCGGCGCGGCGACGATTTTCTTCGCCTACATCGGCTTCGATTCCATCTCCACCCACGCGGAAGAGGCCATCAACCCGCAGAAGGACCTGCCCATCGGCATCATCACCTCGCTGATCGTCTGCACCATCCTCTACATCGCCATGACCGCCGTCCTGACCGGCATGGTGCCCTACGACAAGATCAACATCAACTCGCCCGTCTCCGACGCCTTCCGCCAGGTCGGCCTGCCCTGGGCGCAGTTCCTGATCTCGCTCGGCGCCATCGCGGGCATCACCTCGGTCCTCCTCGTCATGATGCTCTCCCAGCCGCGCGTGTTCCTGGCCATGGCCCGCGACGGCCTGGTCCCGGAGAGCTTCTTCGGCGCCATCCACGAGAAGTTCCGCACCCCGTACAAGTCCACCATCCTGACCGGTGTGATTGTGGCGACCATGGCGGCGTTGGTTCCCTTAAGAATTCTCGCGGAGCTCGTCAACATCGGCACCTTGCTGGCGTTCGTCATCGTCTGCGGCGCGGTCCTCATCATGCGCAAGACGAATCCCAACGCCGAGCGCCCGTTCCGCTGTCCGATGGTGCCGCTGGTTCCCCTCCTGGGCATCGGCTTCTGCCTGCTGCTGATGTTCTCTTTGCCGGTCGAAAACTGGTGGCGGCTGATCATCTGGCTGGGCATCGGTTTCGTGGTGTACTTCTCGTATGGCCGTCACCACAGCGTCCTGGCCAAGCGGCGGGCCGCCGGACAGAAATAAACACGTGAGCATCCGCGATGGTTTGCTGGTCGCCCTCGGCCTCCTGACCGTCGGTTTTACCGCGTTGTGGGGATTGCGTCTGCGCTCGGACGCGTGCCTTGCTCCCGCCAGACCGGCGGACGAAGTGCGCAAACCGACGGCCGCCGAATTGGGCATCGGTTTCTTGACGGACTTTCTCGATACGTTGGGCATCGGCTCGTTCGCGGTGACCACGGCGCTGTTCAAGCTTCTCAAAATCGCGCCCGACGAAGACATCCCCGGGACGCTCAACGTCGGTCACGCGATTCCGACCTTCGCCGAGGCTTTTATCTTCATCTCGATCGTGGCGGTCGAGGGAAAGACCTTGGTGCTGAT
>JAGWMT010000210.1 GCA_028871595.1 Elusimicrobiota bacterium | reverse complement strand
CTTGCGGGCGGCGGGTTTCGCCGCTGCGCCGCGGACAATCACGGCAGGCGCATCCCGTCCACTGCCTCGGCGATCGCCGCCGGCCTGGCGGGCTGCTTGGCTCGGCGCTGGGCGGCGCGCCGAGCGGGAACCGAACCAGGCTTGAGACTATTCGGACGGCAACCAACCCGGCTGACGGCTTAAAACGTCTCACCTTCCCACCACTTCCCGCTCCGCCGCCTCCCTACTGCGGTTTGGTCCATTTCTCACCTCTTCTCAGGCCGCACGAGTGAAGCCCGCCTCAGCTCCGGCATAAACGGTCGCCCTCTCGGGGAAACTGAGAAATGGCCTAGCCTTGCTAGCTCCACTTTCTCAGTCAGCCCGGCCGCGCCGGGGCCGCCAGCTCGGCTGCGCCGAGGGCGGTTCCACGGGGGACCCCCATTTAATCCTCGCACGGCGGACTTTCTCGCAGCCTTCGGCCCTCCGGGCGTGTGGAGGTGCGAAATGGACCAAACCTACGAGACTCGGCGGCGGAGCGGGAAGAAGAACGGCGGCTTCGAGCCGAAGAAACCCGAACACCTGACCGGAGCCTCGAAGGTCAATGGCCTCGCGCCCGAAACTAAGGGCCTCAAGGAGAAAACCATGAACATGCAGACTGCGAAAGCGTTGGGCTTCAAGAAGGGCGACTTCGTCCACACGGGGGCGTTCCCCGGCATCGTGATCGGAGACGCGCACACCCGGACGCCGACCTGCGAGGTTTGGGGCTTCGAGCATGAAATGGGCTCGGCCTACGCCGACGACTTGGTCCTGCTGAACTGGCCGACGTTCAAGTCCCTTGCCGAGCGGTACGGGTTCGACGAGAAGGCCTACTCGGAAGTGGCGAAGGAAGCCATCAAGAACGCGAAGGCGCGGACCTCCGCGCAGGAGGTTCCCGCCGCGGCCTGATTCGACCAGGGGTCCCGAGGGCGACCTCGGGGCCCCAAGCCGGGCCAGGCCCGGAAACTGACACCAAAGGAGAATGACGATGAACGAAACGATGAAGAAGGCCGAGCCGAGCGTGAAGGAGCCGATCTTGACGCGCATCCCGCTCGACAAGATCGAGATCGTGGAGAACGTGCGCAAGCACTTCGACGCGGCGAAGATGAAGGAACTGACCGAGAGCGTCAAGCAGAGGGGCGTCCAGGTGCCGATCATCGTCGTGAGCGGCGACAAGGCCGGGACCTACAAGCTCGTGGCGGGGGAGCGGCGCGTGAGGGCCGCTCGGGCGCTGGGCCTCAAGGAGATTCCGGCAAGCGTGGTCGAGGCGGACGCGGCGACTCAGGCCGACATTCAACTCCTCGAAAATCTTCAACGCGAGGACCTCGGGCCCGTGGAGGAAGCGCAGGGGTTCAAGCGGCTTCTCGACGATGGAAAGCACACCCTCGAAGGACTGGCGAAGCGCGTGGACAAGTCCGTCAAGTACGTCACGCGCTCGGTGCGGCTCTTGGAGCTTCCGAAGGCGGCGATCAAAGCCATCGAGAAGGGCACGATCAGCCCGGAGCACGGCCACCAAATCCTGCGCGCGCCGGAGGACAAGCGCGAGACGTTCGTCGAGTACGCGCTGACGCCGAAGTGGGGAGGGGTCGTTCCGACCATCCACGAACTCACGTCCGAGATCGAGCGGCGGCTTGAGAAGGACCTCGCCAAGGCGTGTTTCCCGAAGGACCGGGAGTACGCCGGGGCGATGGCTTGCGCGGCTTGCCCGTTCAACACGGGCAATCAGGACGTGCTCTTCGAAGGGGCCAAGGACGGCAAGTGCACGAACGGCTCGTGCTTCACGAAGAAGAGCAACCTGTTCCTGCGCGAGTTTCGCGACGACGCGGCGAAGAAGTTCAAGGACCTCAAGTTCGCGGGCTACGCGGGCCAGGACCACGGCGCGCCCCGTGAAGTCGGCGCGGCGGCGGTGTTGAGCGTCCAGGAGATCAAGAGCGAGGCGGTCAAGGCGCTCCTCAAGAAGGACCCGAAGAAGTTCGGCTTCGCGGTGCTCAAGCCTTCGCGCTTCGGGACCAAGACGCCGACGGCGACGTTGGTTTGCCACGACCTGGATTTCGTGGCGAAGAAGCTCCGCAAGCCGACAGAGGCGAACGCCGAGCGCGTCATGACGCAGGAAGAGCGGGAGCAGGAGCGCTTCGTCCAGACTTCCGAAAACGGGGCGTTGTTCGCGGCGGCGGCGAAGTCGCTCAAGGCGGTCAAGAAGGTTCACCTGGTGGACTTGGTGCTGGCCCTCAACGGCACGGAGGAAGCATACAGGGCCGTCGGCGTTGAGGCCGGGGAGGACGCGGCGCGCGCGCTGGCGAAGCTGTCCGAGAAGGACCTCCTGCGGCTGGCGTGGCTCTGCACCGTCCAGCACTACGAACTGGACGAGCGGTTCGGGGACCTCGGCGTCGAGGTCAAGAAGGTCCGCAAAGAGGCTCGCGTCGAGGCTCAGGCCGAATGGGCTCGGCTCACCAAAGAGCAAGAGACCGAGGCTCAGAAGAAGGCCGCTGAGACTCCGCAGAAGGAGGTGGAAGCGGCAACGAAATAGGCCCGCTGACTTGGCCCATCCGGGAAACCGGGTGGGCCGCTGTGAACGGGTCGAATCGAGACAAGGAGGAAGCCATAAAAGAAGCACCCCGACGCCGAGTCGGAGTGCTTCTTTTCACGAGCAAGGGCGACTCCTGGGAGAAGCCTGCGCCTCGGTGTGATTGTAGAGCGCGTTTCCAAAATTTTCAAGGCCCAGACGCGACAGGGTGGAGTTCGCCCCGTGCCGGGCGCGGTTCGGTCCGCGGACGCTCCTCCCTGCCGGTTCAGCGGCAGGGACCGCGAACTCCCGTGGAACTAAAGGGGGGGTAAAACGTTATTCCTGCATGAGGAATGTACCCCCCGACAGCTTCCGCCGGCAGGACTGGGACTGGCGGCCGCTGGCGCGGCTCGTCGGTTGGATTATGATCGCGGCCGCCGTGGCGCATGTCAGGCACTTCCCACCGATAGCTCCGACCGGCCAAATTCTAGAGGCACTGCTCTTTCTGTCCGTCTTGACTTTCGGCGTGCTGACCCAACTACTGCTCATCGCCGCGATGTTGGCCCTGCGACTCGCCCTGGCGTTCGACGATGCCGCTTACGCTTTGGCTGAGAGGGTCGTCCGGCCCGCATTGGACCGGGCGCCGGCCGCCGCGACCTTCCTCGCCGCATTCGGCGCCGAACTGGCGCTCGTCTTCGCGGCGGCGTATTTGTGTTCCGCGGCGCACGTGTGGCCAAGGCTTCTCGCCATGCTGCTGGAGGCCGCGCGATGATGACGAGCCTGAGAATCGTGCGCACGGGTTTGCTCCCCCGGCAGTTCGTCCGCTCGGCCGAGGACGCCTACCATGTCCTGCGGCCGCTGGCGCAGGGACTCGACCGCGAATACTTCTGGCGGCTGGACCTCGACTCGCGCGACCGGCTTCTCGGCTGCGAGTTGGTCTCGATCGGGACGTTGACGGCCTCGTTCGCGGAGCCGCGCGAGGTTTTCAAAGGCGCGCTGCTGAGCAACGCGTGCAAGGTGATAGTCGCGCACTCGCATCCCTCAGGAGATTCGCGGCCGAGCCAGGCTGACCGGCGGGCGACCGGGCAACTCATCCTGGCGGGGTGCCTTCTTCAGGTGGACCTCGTCGACCACCTGATCCTCGCCGACGACGACTACTTCAGCTTCAAGAAGGCGAGGCTGATCTAAAAAGCGCGCGGCGGATTCGTACCGTTCCACCAAGAGTATGCCGAGGTTCGCCGACTCGTATACGGCGCGGAGGTTGACAAATATTCGTACTCCTGTTAACTTTCTGTCAGCGCAAGCGCTTATGCCGACCATCCTCGTCATCGATGACGACAAGAACTATTACGATCTTTTTCTCGAACGGCACTTGACGCTCCTAGGCTTCATCGTCTTCGGGGTGAGAAACAGCGAGCAGGGCCTGGAGTTCTCGAAGAACATCCGGCCCGATCTGATTCTGTTGGGCTGGCGCATCAAGAATGGTTTCTCGGGCGAAGAGAGCCTGCGCTCCTTCAAGTCGCTGACGGCGATGAAGAACATCCCGGTCGTCGTCATGTCTGAGATCAAGGGACGCCTCGAAGTTGAGCTGCGGGCCCGGCGTGCCGGCGCCGCTCAATTCATCACTCGAAACGAGATTGTGGACGCGGATGAGGATAAGCAAGTACTCGCGCGCCGACTCCAGTCCCTCATCCTCGACAAGCAGCGGGTCTCTTCCAGCGCACGGGCTATGCGACGCAGAACGCGATCGCTCGACTCAACCGCCATGCCCACGCGTTCAAGCAGGCGAGCTGAGGCGGTTCGCGACGCGCCCGATTAGAGTCTCAATCGAGAAGCTGGTCCACGATGCCGACCAGCTTCCGCGGGTCGAACGGCTTCAGCAGGAGCACGTCCGCGTTCTCCGCCAGAAAGTCGCTCTGTGAAGCGCTCGGAGTGCTTGCGGTGATCGCCACGATGCGGATGCCGCGGGTCGCCGGGCCCGCCTTGAGGATGCGGCAGACCTCGTAGCCGCTCAAGATCGGCATCAGCAGGTCGAGGATCAGGGCATCGGGTTGATGCCTGCCGACCTCGATGAGTCCTTCGACGGGATTGTTGACCGCAAGTATCGCGTAGGCGTCGCCGTCGTGGTCCCAGGCGCGCTCCAGTCCCCGGCTGATCGCCGGATCGTCATCGATGATTAAGATGCGCTTAGGCTCGGACTTGATGTCCGGAGGCATCGGGATGCCGCACTCCTGCATGAGCGAGACGAGCTCGGACTGGAGGATGCGACGCTGCTTCCCGGCATTCGCGCAGGCCTTCAGCTTGCCCTTGTCGATCCAGTGGAGGACGGTCGAGTGGAAGACGCCGCAGAGACGGGCGACTTCGAAAGTGGTGAAGATGCGCTCCACGTGATCGTCAGTCATCGGGCGGTTTCCGTAGCATAATCGCCGTCCCGATGAACGTCAAGGGTCCAGCGACAAGGTCCTGCCGCGATCAAGCGCCTGGCGGATGTGCCGGGATAGTTCTTCGGCGACGAGCGGCTTCTTAATGAAAGCGGCGGCGCCGAGGAGGCGCGCGTCCTTCTCCGTGTCGGGACCGTGCTGGCTGCTCATGACGATGACGGGAGCGCCTGACGCGCGCAGGCGCGGGAGCGCTTGGAAGCCCGTCATTCCCGGGAGGATGTTGTCCGTCAAGATGACATCGAAGCGGGTCCGTGCAACCTGCCGAAGCGCCGCCTCCGCGGTCTCGGCGGCGGTGATCCTGCAACCGATGGCTTCGAGGATGCCCCAGGCATCCGCGAGCTGGACGGCGTCGTCCTCCACAAGGAGGACATGAGCGGGAGCGTTTGTGGGGACTTGTTTTTCCAATGCGATGACTTGTCTGCCGATAGTAGCTTTTCCCGCGCATTCCAAATCGATCAAGGCCCGCAGATCGTCCAACGGGAAAGGCTTGTGAAGGCACGCCGTCAGCCCGACTTCCCGGGCGCGCTCCAGGTTTTCCGGGTTGCCGGAAACGATAATGACGACGAGCGACGGGTTGACATTCAGAAGCGCTCGGGCCAAGGATATCCCGTCGCCGTCCGGCAGGTCCACGTCGCAAAGCAGGAGGTCGCAGGAGCCGCGCTTGAAGGAATCGAGCGCAACGGAAACACGCGGAGCTTGGTCGGCAAGCCAGCCCCACTGGGTCAGGCAGCGCAAGAGCATCCGGGACAGGGCTTCGTCATCGTCAACGATCAGCGCGCGCATAATGACACCTCATTTTAGGCTGCGCGCGGACGCCGGGA
>JAGWMT010000209.1 GCA_028871595.1 Elusimicrobiota bacterium | reverse complement strand
TGATAGGTATAGGCGAGGCCGAGCCCGGGATGGAGCGAAGGATCGCCCGACGCGCGGCGCGCGGAGAGCAGGACGAGCGCGCGGTCGTGGTCGACGATTCCCGCCGCCGAGGGACGCGAGGCGGTCTGGAAGGAGAGCCCGGCTCCGCCGCGCAGCTCGCGCGGGAAGGCTTCGGTGTCGCTCATCAAAGTGATCCTCGGCTCGACGAGGTTCTTGATGCTCGCCCCGAAGGACCAGACGGCGTGCTTGAGCCCCCAGAAATCGTCCTCCGGGTAGTTCCCCTGGCCGCCGACGTCGAGTCCCCAGCCCTTGTCCTTGTAGCCGGCGAGATTGAAGTCGAGGATGTTCGCCGTCGCTCCGACCGACCAATGCTCGGTGACGGCTCTGCCGAATCCCAGCATGTAGTCGGACTGAGTGTTCGAGACGGCCGTCCCCGGATCGTCGATCGACGCGCGGGCAATGATGTCGCCGCGGTTGAGCTGGAGCGCTCCCAGCCCGAAGGTCCCGAACCTGGACGGCACGGAAAGGCCGATGAAGTCGTAGCGCGCGCCGTCGAAGAGGAACAGGTGTTCGCCGGAGACCATCCCGCCCGCCGCCGCGAGCCCCGCGGGGTTCCAGTAGAGGGCCGTGGGATCGTGGACCGTCGGGGCGAGCGAGCCGGCCAGCGCGGCCGCCTCGGCACCGGGACCGCGCGTGAGCAGCTGCGTGGCCGCGGCCGTCTGCGCGCAGGCGGGCATCGAGCCGATGTAGAGCGCGAGCAGTCGGACGAGGAGGCCGAGCATCATTTCACCACCAGGAGATAGAAGGTCGTCTTGTCATCGGGGCCCGAGAACCGGACGCGGCAGATGTAGCTGCCGTTGAAGAAAGGGCGGCCGTAGCGGTCACGGCCTTCCAAGCGGACCTGGCTGATGCCCGGAGGGATGTTGAAGTAGTCTTTCTTGAACAGGAGGTCCTGCCACTCGGAATAGACCTCGACGGTCGCTTTGGCGTAGCCGGAGGGCGGCGCGTTGAAGACGAGGTTCGTTCCCCCCTGGCTAGAGCTGAACGGGTTGGGATAGTTGTAGGCCTTGGGGAAGCCGTCTCCCGACGAGAGAGAGAAGGTCTGGACGGGCGCGAAGCTCTGCGCCCCGTAGGGGTTCGAGGCGACGACCTGGATGTAGTAGTTCCGATAGTAGTCGAGGCCGGTGAGGTTCAGGACGACGGTCGTTCCATCGGTCGCGACCTGGGCCTGCGGCGCGAACTGCGTGGGCCTGAGCGTCAGCGCGGCGACGCCTTGGGCGGACGGCGCGATGGTCGCCAGCGGAGCCATGCCTTGCGCCGAGTTGCCGAAGTAGACCGTGTAGGTGATCGGATCGTTCTGCGGGTTGGTGACCTGCTCCCAAGTCACGGTCACCGTATTCTTCATCGTCTTGATGACGGGAGAGTTCCTGAAAGACCCCATGACGTTGGGAGACTGCGGCGGGTCGTTGAGAAAAACCGGCAGCAGCGCTTGAACGCCGCCGGCCGTCGCGGCGCCGAAGGGATCGAACGAGGTGACGCGGTAGTAGACCGTCGTCCCGTACTGGAGCGGCAGCGGAAAGGCGGTCGCGGTGCTGAGCTGCACGGCCGACAGCGCCGTGCTCGAGGAGCCGAGGTCGAAGCGGTAGAGGACGGCGTCACCGTCCGGATCGCCCGAATCGCTCCAGGCCAGCATGTAGCTGGTGGTGCGCGTCTTGAGCGTCGCGGGCGCCAGGTATTGGACCGGGTTGGGCGGCAGGTTCGAGAGGTGGCTGATGAGAGGCATCCACGCTCCCGTTGAAACGCCGCCGAACGGATCGGACGCGAGCACGCGCCATTGATAGGGCGTGTCGAAGCTCAGCGGAATGCTCAAGGCGGTCGAGGTCCCGAGGGCGACGGCGGAGACTCCGGCTCCAGAGTCCAGGTCCAGCTCGTAGGCGACGGGATCTCCGTCTGGGTCGGCGGACGCGGCCCAGGCGAGGGTTGCCGCTGGCGAGCTGGTGTGCAGGTTGAGCGTAGCGATCGCGTTGAGGTAAGAGACCGGAGCTGGCGGCGAGTTCTTGAAAAGGTGCAGGAGGGACTGGACGCCGCCGCGCATCGGCGTGGTTGCCGCCAGCGTGTCGTAGGCATCGACTCGCCAGTAATAGGTGGTGCCCGAAGCGAGAGGACCGACGGCCGCCGAGGTCTGCTTCGAGTCGGCCAGCAAGGGCAGCGCCGCGGAATGCGTGCCGAAATAGACGCGGTAGGACACGGCGTCCCCGTCGGCGTCCGCCGCGGCTGTCCAAACGAGCACGTCGCCGGAGGCCCGGGTCGCGACGGTCCCGGAGCCGGCGGAGACGTCGAACGCTGAGGGCGCGTCGTTGACGAACTGGTAATAGACCCAGTTGACGGAGGAGTTCGAGGCGGCGCCGAAGGCGTCGACGGCGACGATCTTGTAGTAGTAGGCCGTGTTCACGGCCAAGTTCGAGAGCGTGAAGCCGAGCGCGGCGGAAGGAAGGAGCGCGAGCGCGGCGGGATCGGTTCCCAAATAGACCTGATAGCTCACGGCGTCGCCCTCAGGATCGACGGCCTGCTGCCAGAAGAAGGACTGCGCCGGGGCCAGGCCGTGGAAAAGGATCGTCCCGGTTTTGGACAGGTTGACGGGCTCAGGCGGCGGTGAATTCCTGAAGCTCGGCAGAAAGAGTTGGAGGGCGGACGACTGCGCCCCGCCGAAACCGTCGCGCGCGGTCACCTGCCAGTAGTAGGTCGTGCCCAGCTGGAAGGTCAGCGCGTAGCTCGTCGCCGTCGAGCTTTGAACGAGAGCGAGCGCGGCGGGAGTCGTCGCCAGCGAAAGGTCGTAGCTTACCGCGTCCCCGTCGGGATCGAAGGCGCTCGCCCAGGACAGGACCTGGCTCAAGGCCCGCGTGGCGACGGCGCCGGTCCCGGTCAGGACCGCGAACGGGGCGGGCGCCTGATTGGCAAGAGTCAGGATGAGACTCTGGGCGGCCGTCGCGCTTGCCCCGCCGTAGGGGTCGTAGGCGACGGCCTGCCAGTAGTAGGTCGTGCCGAATTGCGGCGCGGGCAAATTATAGGTCGTCGAAGGACTGTCTTGCGCCAACGCCAGCGCCGTGGCCGCGGTGCCGACATAGAGCCGGTAGGACACGGGATCGCCGTCTGGGTCGAACGAGCTGGACCAAGAGAGCGTCGCCTGCGGCGAGCGCGTGTGCTCCCCGAGCGTCCCGCTGCCGGACAAGACGCCTGGAGCCGCCGGTGGAGAGTTCCGGAACGTCGTGAGGAGCGTCTGCACGGCCGAGCGCTGAGCGCCGCCGAAGCCGTCGCGCGCCGTCACCTGCCAGTAGTAGGTCGTGCCGAACTGCGTTCCCAGCGCGAAGCTCGTGGCGGTCGAGGTTTGGATGAGGGCGAGCGAGGACGGGTTCGTGGAGTAAGCCAAGTCGTAGGCTAGCGGGTCGCCGTCAGGATCGACGGCGGGCGCCCAGGAAAGGACTTGGCTTGCGCTGCGCGTGGCTATGACGCCCGATCCTGAGGTGATGGCAAACGGCAGGGGAGCTTGATTGGCGAGACGCACGAGCAGGCTCTGCGCGGCCGTCGTGCTCGCGCCGCCGTAGGGATCGTAGGCGGAGACTCTCCAAAAATACGTCGTTTCGAACTGGAGGCCGTTGATCACCGCGTTCGTCGCGTCCCCGTCCTGAAGAAGGCCGAGAGTCGCGACAGAGGTCCCGAAGTAGACCCGGTAAGCGACTGGATCTCCGTCCGGGTCGCTGGAGCCGGACCAGCCGATGACGGCTTGCGGGCTCAGCGCGTGCGCGGCGAGCGTGCCGGTGCCGATGACGACGGCGGGCAAGCTGGGCGCGGAGTTCTTAAAGGAGGGCAGGAACGTCTGAAGGGCGGAGCTTTGCGCGCCGCCGAAGCCGTCGCGCGCCGTCGCCTGCCAATAATAAGTCGTGCCGAGCTGGACGTTCGCCGTGTAGCTGGTCAGGGCCGCGCTTTGGACCAGGGCCAGCGCCAACGGGCTAGTGCCGAGCGCAAGATCGTAGGTCACGGCGTCGCCGTCTGGATCGAGCGCGTTCGACCAGGCCAGCACTTGCGCGGTGTCTCGCGTCGCGAGCGTGCCGGTTCCGGAGACGGCCGTGAAGGGAGCCGGAGGCTGGTTCTGGATGACGGTACGGAGGCTTTGGATCGTGGTCGTGCTCGCCGCCCCGTAGGAGTCGTAGGCCGCGACTTGCCAGTAGTAGGTCGCGTTCTGGATCAGGCCCGCCAGGTTGTAGCTGGTCTGCGTCCCGTCCTGAAGCAGTGCCAGCGCGGCGGGCGCGATCCCCACCAGCAGCCGATACGCGACGGGGTCCCCCTCGGGATCGTTGACGGACGCCCACGAGAGGGTGGCCTGCGGGCTCCAGGTGTGCTGGGCGCTCGTGCCGTTTCCAGCGATGATCGCCGGCGCGGGCGGCGCGGTGTTGGCGAAGACGGCGAAGTAAGGCTGCTCGGTGCCCCCGGCCAGCCACGAAGCCGCACCATACACGTCACGAGCGCGGACCGACCAGTAGTAGCTGGTCCCGAAACTGAGGCCGGACATCGTCCAACTCGGCGCGGAGGTCGTTCCCACGAGGGTCGCCGAGCTTTGGGCCGAGGGGCGCCAGAAGACATCGTAGACGAGCGAGTCGTTGTCGGGATCGACCGGCGCTTGCCAAGCGAGCGTGGCGGAGGTCGCGCGCGTCATGATGGTTCCCGTCCCCCCTGCCGCGGAAAACGCGCCGGGCGGACGGTTGATCAGGTTCTGGTTGAAGCTGACGACGGGCGCCTGCGTCGCCTGGAGCGGCAGCCCAAGATACGAGGCCTGCGCGACGACCTGCCAGAAATAGGTCGCCCCGAAGACCAGAGGCGCGCTGGTGAACGACGCTTGGCTGGCGCTGCCGATCTGCTGAAGGTTTGTCGCCCTGGTCGCCAGGTAGACGGAGTAGGTCACGGGGTCGCCGTCAGCGCTGCTTGACGTCTGCCAGCCGAAGGAGCCCGCCGAAGAGTGCTGGACGACCGTGCCGATTGGCCCCGTCTCGGCGGGCACGGAGAGAGGGCTCGCGAAGATGAAACGCTGGAGCGGCGACGTGGCGGCGGGGCTCAAGTAGAGGATTCGCTGATCCCAGGCGCAGCCGACCGGGGAGTCGGAAAGAAAGGAGGTTTGAAGAGCGCCGTCGCCGGAAAGCTTGACGATTCCCTGAGGGCAGCCGGAAGGCCCGCAGACGGGTTGGCTGATATAAAGGGAAGAGCCTGAATCCGTCCACATCGCGCGAGGGATGAAGTTGAGGTTCCAGCTCGACGCCGTATAGGTCGCCGCCAGCGTTTGATCGGACGAGAACTTGAGCAGCTTCCCGCACGATTGGTCGGCGACGAACAGGTTCCCCTGCGGGTCGGCAGCCAGCTTCGAAGGCGTGTAGCAGCTTCCCGGCGTCGAGTCGGCCCCGGGCATGGATGTGGACTTGAGGAGATTCCCCTGGAGGTCGTATTGATTGATGGTCGCTCGCGTGATGACCGAAGGGCCTCCGCAGCCGAGGCACATCGGGTAAATCGGGTGATAGGTGTACTGATAGGCGATGTAGACGCGGCCGTTGGTCCTGTCGATGGCGGTGGAGATCATGTTCACGCTCATGCCGATCGAGTAGGTGGCACTGCCAATGAAGCCGCCGGGGTTCTGGAAGCGGCGCAACGTGAAAGTTCCCCCATCCCCGTTGAGCACGTCCACAATTCCCGAGGGCTCCACGGCGAAGGCGACGGGAGTCGAGACGCCCGTGTCGAATGTGA
>JAGWMT010000208.1 GCA_028871595.1 Elusimicrobiota bacterium | reverse complement strand
GTTGGACGCGCTCAGAGACGAGTTCGAATCCGGCGTGGAGCGCGCCATGATCGAGGACCGCGTCCGTCTCCTGCGCGGCAAGCTCCGCCTGGTCTCCGGCGACGCGCGCGGCGCCCGCGAGGACGCAGACGCCGCCCTTAAGGTGAATCCGCGCCAATCCGAGGCATTGGTGATCCGGGCCAAGGCCGCCATGTCCTTGGGCGACATGACCTCCGCCAAGGCCGACCTGCAGGCCGCTTTAGCCATCGAGAACGCAGGCAAACGGGATGAGGGCTAAGTATGGAGCCGCATGAGGCCCTGAGCCGATTGATCAGCACCGGTCGGTCTCGGACATTCGGAAATAAATCGGTGTCCAATGGAGTACGTCGTGCGTTGGAGTTATTAACGTCGCGACCGCGCTCCGAATACGCGTTGGCGCCCAACGGCATTACACGCGTCGCGAGATCAAGTAAATCCGTTGCCGCGGCGAAAATGGCGCTGACCGAGAGCCTCTCTTCCGTTCGTTTGAATCCCGACGATCCGTTCGTCGCCGTCGTCGCCGCCCTGGCATGCGAGGATTTAATGCGGCCGAAGGACGCCATCCGTTGGTATGCCCGCGCCGTTCGTCTTGCACCCAAAGAAGGCTGGATTCTTCTCGCCCGCGCCGACGCCAAGCGCCGTTCGGGAGACCTGAACGGTTTTTTGCGCGACGCCACCGCCGCCCATTATCGTGATGAAGGCGCCGGCGTCTTCCGCTCCGCCGTGGTGGATCCCCGCAAGGACTCCGTCCCGAACGCCATCGCGGGGGCGACGAAATATCTCCGCGCCCATCCGAAAGCCGCCTGGGCCCTGGCCTTGCGCGCCGACCTCAAGCGTTTCCCGGAGATCAACGACTTCCCCGGCGCCTTGGCCGATTTCGAGGCCGCCGCGCGCCTGGCCCCGAAGGAAGCGTGGCTCCACGCCTATCTTTCCCGCGCGCGGATCACCGGCGGAGACGCCGCCGGGGCGCTGGAGGCGGTGATCCGGGCGGCGGGGCTTCGTCCCGACTGCGGCTGGATCCGGGCCTGGAAGGGGGAAGTCCTGCGCCGCTTCGGCCGGTATGTCGAATCGGCCAAGGAACTGGACGCCGCTCTGCGCCTGGACCCGAATTATGAGTTCGCCTACGCCTGGCGCGGCGGCGCGCGCCGGGGTCTGGGACGCCTGGACGAGGCGCTGACCGACCTAACGAAGTCGGCGGAGCTGGATCCATCTTACGCGTGGACCTTCGTGGAACGCCACCTGGTCCTGCGCGCCTTGGGCCGCCCCGGCGAGGCGCTCGACGACTTGGAAATCGCGCGCCGGCTGGATCCGAAAAGCGCCTGGTGTCCGCCGTCGGACGATCCCGGTCCGGCGCTGGCGGAACTGGATGCGCGCCTGACGCGCCACCCGCGCGACGCGCGGGCGCTGGCCTGGCGCGGGGAGACGCTTCTGCGCTCCGGCGACGCGGCGGGCGCGGCGGCGTTCCTGACGCGCGCGGTGCGCCTGGATTCAAACCTCTCCTGGGCGCGCGGCTCCTTGGGCGAGGCGTTCCAACTGCTGGGACGCGCCCGCGCGGCCGTGCGCGAGTTCGACGCGGCGTTGGCCGCCGATCCGGAGCGAGGCGAACTGCTGGCGCGGCGCGGCATCGCGCGCTTGGGCGCGGGCGACCCGCGCGGGGCTTACGCGGACCTCGCCGCCGCCGCCGCGCGGGAGCCGCGCGCGGCGTGGATCCACGGCCGGCGCGGCGAGGCGGCGCTGGCGCTCAAGCGCTGGAACGACGCCCGTTACGCCTTCCGCCAGGCCGCGGGCTTGGACCGGGGGGACGTGGGGTCGCGTTTGGGGGAGATTCGCGCCTTGCTGGGAGCGCGGAACATGCGCGCGGCCGAACCAATTATAAAGGAGTTGATCCGGCAGGCGGAGGAGCGGACGAAATCCGGGGACCACGAGCGGGCCGTCTTCCTGTGCGGCGAACTCCTGCGGCTCGCTCCGCGCCGCGGCGACGCGTTGGCCGTCCGCGCGGAGGCCTTCCGCTGTTTGGGGCGCTACGACGACGCCGTGGCCGATCACGATCGGCTGGTGGCGCTGTCGCCTGGTGCCGTGGAGGCGTTGCTTTCGCGCGGCGCGGCGCGCCGCGCCGCCGGCGACTTCACGGGAGCCTTGTTCGACGCGACGAAGGCGGTGGGGCGGCGTCCGGGATCGGTTTCCGGGTGGATCTTGAAATCCGAGGCCTTTCGCGCGCTGGGGCGGGAAAGTCAGGCCTTGGCCGCGGCCGCGAAGGCGTGTTCACTGGAGCCGCGGCGCTCCTGGGCGTGGACGGTGCGGGCTAAGGCGGCGCGACAGGCGGGGGCGCCGGCCGAGGCGCTCACGTATTCCTCCCGCGCCTGCGCGCTGGACCCGCGCGACGCGAAGGCGTGGGCGTGGAAGGGGGACATTTTGCGCGCCCTGGGACGGCGGCGGGAGGCGCGGCGCTGTCTGGAGCGGGCCGCGGCCTTGGCGCCGTCGGTGGCGTGGCCCTTGGCGGTGCTGGCCGAGGTCAAGCGCGAGCTGGGCGACGCGGCCGGCGCGGTGGAGCTGTGGGCGCGGGCTTTGCGGCTGGACCCGCGCGGGTCGGCGGCCTACGATATGCTGGGGGCGGAGCCTCCCGCGGTGGCGTCCGATCCGGGGCGGGCGTGGGCGTATGCGTGGCGGGGAACGGCGCGCGCCGCGGCGGGAGACGAGACGGGGGCGGAGGCGGACCGGGAGAGGGCGCGGGGGTTGGCGCCGGGATTGTTGACGTAAATCGCGCGCGATGCTCGACTTCCATCGGGATGCCGTTCGATGTTGAAACTGGCTTTGGGAGGAGTATTCGCTCTTCCTTTGGCCGCGCTTGCGGCGGGGTATCCGTCACGTCTCGGCGAGGCCGTGCGGCGCAGGGCTGCCGCCGCATTCGCCTTATTCTCCTTCGTGTCATCCGGCACGGCGCTGATTCCTCATCCGGGCCTATGGACCGACGAGGCGGTGCACGGACAGATGGCGGTGAATTGGCTCACGATCCCGAATTCGTTTTCCAATATTTGGGACTGGGGCCCGCGTAGTTTATGGATGAAGGACAGTTATCAAGGCTCCTTGAAAGCCTTCATCCTGGCGGGTTCGTTCTTCTTCTTCGGAATCTCTCCGTTCGTCCTGCGGGCAACGACTTTGCTGACAGGCGCCGCCGCGCTGTTGTTCCTTGTATTGTTCGCGGCGCGGCGCTTCGGCGCGGCATGGGGAGCGGCGTTCGCGTTGCTGGTCGTCGCCGATCCGGCCTTCGTGACGGCCGTCGTATACGACACGGGCCCGGTCGCGGTCTCCTTGGCGTTGAAGTCCTTGGCGCTTTGGCTTTTGGCGTCCTCCGAAGAGAGCCCGCGCGCGTGGCCGCGGCGTCTGGCCGCCGGCGTCGCCTTGGGAATGTGCGTATGGGATAAATCTCATTCACTCTGGCTTCTGCTGGCCGCTCCGGCGGCCGCGTGGCTTCTGCCGCGCGGAAAACGAGCCGAAGCCGGAGCGCAGATATTCGCGGGCGCTCTTATCGGCGCCGCGCCGTGGCTGATCTACAACGCCGTGAATCCCTTCATCACCTTCCGCGATCCGGGGAACCAGGGCTGGACGCTGGCAGCTCATTTCGGAAGGATCGTTTATTGGTTGGGGATGCGCCTGGGCCTCCTCGCCGCCGCGTTGACGGGCCGGGGCAGTCTCACGATGGTCGCAGGGGAGCCGATGTCGCCGGCGTTGGCGCCGGCGCTTTTGGTCTCGACCTTCCTCGGTGCGAGCGCGTTCCTGGTTTGGAGGCGAGGCCCCGGAAGCCGCGAAGGACTCACCGAGGCGGGGCGGTGGCTGGGTCTGAGCACGGCGATCTTCGGATTCGCTTTATTGAGTCCCGTGCCCGTCAAATGGCATCACCTGATGCTCCTATGGCCGTTTCCGCAATTTGCCCTGATCGCCATATTGCGCGGGCTTCCAGTTTCCCGGCGTTCGCGCAGCGTCCGGATCTCCGTCGTGGCGCTGTGTCTGCTTCCCGCCGCGTTCGACCTGGGAGCGTTGAACGCCTTCCGGAATGAAACGATTCGCGATCGGGGCGGCAGAATGTTCGCGGAGGCCGTTCGCGACGCCGCCGCGTGGATAGGCGCGCGCGAGGCGTCGCGCCCCGGAACCGTCGTGCTCTGCGGATACGCCCTCGCCGCTCCGGTGGCGGTGTACTCCGCGGGCCGGGCCGTTTGCAGCGATGCGGATCCCGAGTTCCTGTCTCATCTCCAGACCGCCGCGCCCCAAATGGCGGCGGGAGACCTGCTTTGGACCAGCCCGGTCATGGATTACGGCGGATGGCAGGGCGAATCTGCGGCGCTTGTCGAATTGAATGAAAGGATCCCCCACGAGCGCGCGGCGGTATTCTTAGACGCGGCCAATCGCCCCTTGGTGGAAATATTCCGTTCCGCGTCACGTGACGCGCGGTCCTTGCGCGAGGATCTGGCGGCCGTCCACGCGTCCGTGCCGGCGAGCCGTTCTCGAGAAGACGCGGACGTCCTGCCGGCGTACGCGCTATTCGCCGCCGGCAGAAAAACGCACGCTCGTGAACTCCTTGAAACCGTTTTTTCCCGGCAGCGTTCCGTTGAGGGGCGTCGCCGCGTCGCCATCGCGTTCCAGGATATGGGCCTTCCCGCTCGCGCCGCGTCGATCCTGGAAGTCGAGAGCCGGATGCGGCCGTCCGACGCGTTCCTGCGTCTAGACCTGGACGTCGCGAAAGCCCTGTCCGGGCGCCGTGAGGCTGCGATTTCCGACCTGAAGATATTGTGCGCCCTTCACCCCGCTCTGTCGGAAGCGCGCGTGACCTATGCCGAACTGCAGTTGGAAAGCGGACGCCCCTCTGAAGCGGCCGCCGCGCTTTCCGGGCGCTGTGGTTCTCCGGACGGCTCCGTCTGTGCGGCATGGTGGAACCTGCTTCAGCGCGCGGATCGCCGTTCGGGGCTTCGTTGAGAAGTGTTAATATCGTCCCGGAGACATTGTGGCGATCTGCGTCGAGGATTCGTTCCGCGAGGGATTGTTCGGCGGGCTGGGCGCCGTCGCGTCGCCCGGCCGCTCGTCGCGCTACGGCGTCGAGCGTCACGCCGTTCTGAACGCCGAAGCCCTGCTCTCCGAGGCGGCGTCCGCCGCCGGCGCGCGGCGCGCGCGCCTGCTGAGGCTCGCCGGAAGATTCGAGGACGCCGGACGGGAGTTCGATTGCGCCCTGAAGGCGGGCTCCCGCGACCCCGAGGCGTGGGCCGGGCGCTGGGAACTGCGCCTGGCCCTGGGGCGGTCCGACGAAGGGATCGCGAAGGCGATCGCGCTTGAGCCCGAGCGCGCGGCGTGGCGCGCGTGGCGCGGACTGCGCCTGCTGCGGCGCGACGCCGCCGCCGCGCGGAGGGATTTGGAGAAGGCCTTGGACGGCCCGGCCGCCGTCCTGGCCTTGGTCGGTCTGCATGCCTGCGCGGCCCGCGCCCGGCGCGCGAAGGCCGCCGCGGCCCTGCTGGACGCCGCCATTCGCCGCGCCCCTCGCGAGGGCTGGCTGTACCGCCTGCGCGCCCTGGCGCGGCTGCGCGACGGCGACGAGCCCGGCTTCGTGGCCGACGCCGGGGCGCAGATGCTCCGCGACGAGAACATCGGCGTCTTGACCAAGTTTTTGGACCGCGAGGGGCGCTATGATCCGCCCAAGTTCCTGGCCTTGGCCGAGCGCGCCATGAAAACCCGCGGGAGGACCTATTGGCTGTTGGCCGTGAGCGGCGACATGCGCCGCAGCCCCGAGGTCGGCGATCCGGAA
>JAGWMT010000207.1 GCA_028871595.1 Elusimicrobiota bacterium | reverse complement strand
GCTCGGCGTCAGCAGGGGCGCGACGGACGGCGCGCCGATGGTCAGCGCGGCTCCGGCGCCGGCGGCGGCGGCCGAGGCCCCGGGCGTTCCGGCTTCGGCGCCCAGGTTGATCAGCGCGGGCGCGGCGGCGCGGACGGCCTCCGGGGGGACCAAACCGCCGACGAGGGCGGCGCACAACAGGAGACCCAGGGACCGGCGCGTGTTCCGTTTCATAAGGTTATTGTAGCGGCCGCCCGGGTTTTCCTTAGGAAGCATAGGTCCCAACCGCGCCCGTATTATGGTCTAAGCGGGCCTGGGCCGTAGGTCCTACCCCTTCCTTAGAGAGGGACGGGAGGGCTATAATCGCCGGATGAGCGTGAAAGTCTACGAGTACGCGGGCTGTTCCACCTGCCGCAAGGCGTTGAAATTTCTGGACGCGCGCGGCGTGGAGTACCGGAGCGTCCCCATCGTGGAGACCCCCCCGACCGTCCCCGAGCTGAAGACCATGCTGGCCTTCGTCGGCGACTTGCGCCGCCTGTTCAACACCTCCGGGCTGCTGTACCGGGAGCTGGGCGTGGGGGAGAAGCTCAAGACCCTGAGCGAGGCGTCCGCCCTGGCGCTCCTGGCCAAGCACGGCAAGCTGGTCAAGCGGCCCTTCGTCCTGCTCAAAGATCGTGGCCTGCTGGGCTTCAAGGAAGACGAGTGGGCGAAGGCGTTTCCCGCCGCATGACCGACGCCAAGCCCTGTCCGGTGTGCGGGGCCCCGGCGCGCCCGCTCAAGAGCTGGCTGTACCGCTGCGCGGCCTGCGCGTTCGAGTTCTCCACCTTGACCGCGGGCGGCGGGACCGGCATCGAGGGCCTGGAGACCCTGCGCAAGATGAATTTTCGTCTTCTGTTGGACCGGCTGGAACGGCGCATGACCTTGAAGGGCGCGCGCGCGCTCGAGATCGGCCCGGCCGACGGCTGGTTCATGGAGGCGGCGGCCGCCCGCGGCGCGAACATCTCGGGCCTTGAGCCCGACCGCGCGCTGGCCGACCGCGCGCGGGCGCGCGGCTTGAAGGTGGCGACCGGCTTCTTCCCCGACGATCTGAAGGACCGCGGACCGTACGACTTGATCGTGTTCAACGACGTCTTCGAACATTTGCCCCACCCGGAAGAGGCGTTTCGACATGTCGAGCGCCTGCTGGCGCCGGACGGCCTTCTGGCCATCAACCTCCCGTCCGCCGGCGGCGCGCTGTACCGCGTGGCGAAGCTGCTGGCCCGGTTCGGGATCGACGCGCCGCTGGAGCGCCTGTGGCAGAAAGGCCTGCCGTCCCCGCACCTGAGCCTGTTCGATCCGTCGAACCTGGCGCGGCTGGCGCGGCGGTCCGCCGGCTTCGAGGCGGTGGACACCTTCGCCCTGCGCACCATCACGCGGGAGGGCCTGGGCGCGCGCGTCTCCAGCACCCACCGCGGTCCCGCGGGAGCGGTTTTGTTCGCCGGCGTCTGGCTGACGTCGTTCGTGTACGCCCCGCCGCTGGCCTTCAGCGACATCTTCGTCGGCGTCTTCCGAAAGGGTAGAATCGACGCATGAAGACGTCCGTCTTAATCCCGGCGTTTAACGAGTCCCGCACCATCGCCCGGTGCCTGGAGGCCGTGTACGCCCGCAATCCCGGGCGCGACCTGGAAGTCATCGTGGTGGACGACGGCTCCAAGGACGGAACCTACGAAGCCGCCCTCAGCGCCGCCCGGCCGGGCACGCGCGTCCTCAAGCACGAGCGTAATTCCGGCAAGGGCGCCGCCATCCGCACCGCCCTGGCGGCGGCCACGGGGGAGATCGTCCTGATCCAGGACGCCGACCTGGAGTACGATCCCGCCGAGTACGCCGCCTTGCTCAAGCCCATCGAGGAAGGCCGCGCCCAGGTGGTGTACGGCTCGCGCATCCTCAAGCCCGACAACGTGCGCTCCTACTCCAGCTACTACTGGGGCGGCCGCGTGCTGTCGTGGTGGACGAATCTTCTCTACGGCTCCGCGATCACCGACGAGGCCACCTGCTACAAGCTCTTCAAGACCGACGTGATCCGCTCCTTCCACCTGACCTGCACCGGCTTCGAGTTCTGCCCCGAGGTCACGGCCAAGACCTTGCGGCGGGGAATCCCCATCGTCGAACGGCCCATCTCCTATCATCCCCGGCGCATCGAGGAAGGCAAGAAGATCCGCTGGCACGACGGCGTCATCCACATCTGGGTGCTGTTCAAGCTCCGATGGAGCTGAGCTCCCGGAAGTTCGACGCGGCGGCCTTCGGCGGCGCGCTGGCGCTGCGGCTGGGCTTTCTCGCCTTCTGGCAGTGGAAGGGCCTGGGCGACGTGTACGGCCGCGACCTGTACTACGACCTGTCCCAGTCCTGGCTGGGCTGGAAGCCCATGCCCGTCTTCGACGCCACCCACCCGCCGCTGTACACCGGCTTCCTGGCCGCGGTGCTGGGCGTGTTCCGCTCGCCGAATCCCGTGCCCGTGCTGATCCTCCAGTGCCTGATGAGCGCGGCGTGCGTGGTGCTGGTGCGCCGCGTCGGCGCGCGCCTGGCCGACGAGAAGACCGCGCGCCTGGCCGCGCTGTGGACGGCAATTGATCCCGCGCTGATCTTCTTCGCCCCGCAGCTTCAGACCGAGACCTTGTTCGTGGCCATGGAGGTGGTCTTCTTCGCCTTCCTGCTGAAGCTGCTCGACGAGCCGCTGTCCTGGCGGCTGGCCGCCTTGGGAGTTTGGGGCGGCCTGTGCGCCCTGTGCCGCTCCGTGTTCGGCGCCTATCCCGCGTTCCTGTTCTTCGCGCTGTGGCGGACCAAGGGCTTCTCGCGCGCCTTCCTGGCCTGCGCCTTGCTCGGCTGCGGCTGGTTCATCCCGACCGGGGTGTGGACCGCGCGGAACTATCTGCGCTACCACGAGGTCGTGCCGATGTCGGCGCAGATGGGTTGGACTTTGTACGAGGGCTTCACCCTGGACCGGGAGGAGGTGCGCCGCCGCCCGTTCGAGATGGAGGCGGAGGCCGCGCACTTGGGCATCATGGGGCCCATGGAGCGCGGCACCTACTTCGCGGAGAAGACCAAGGCCTTCGTGGCCGCGCACCCGCTCACGGCGGCGAAGATCGTGGCCGGCAAGATGCTGCTGTACTGGCGCCCGTTCCCGTACGATCCGCACTCGTGGTGGCAGCGCGGGGCCCTGGGCGTCTATTACCTGATCGTGTTCGCGTTCTGCCTGGCGGGCCTGCGCGCCGCGGCGGCGCGCCCGGAGTGGGCGCCGGTGTGGGCGTTGTTTCTTTATCTGACGGCCATGCACTCCGTCTTCTTCACCTCTTTGCGCTACCGCCTGCCCCTCGAGCCCTTCCTGTGCCTGTTGGCCGCCGTCGGCGCCCACGAGCTTCTGCGCCGCCGCGCCCGCGGCTGAGCCGCCCCATGGCCGACTCGGGGCGCTGCGTTCCCTGCGACGATGGGCGGCGCCTGCTGATCGCGGCGGCCGTCGCGC
The DNA here is from genome assembly GCA_028871595.1 of Elusimicrobiota bacterium. Next base: position 2,345 of record JAGWMT010000207.1, on the reverse strand, counting down.
GCCTGGGCTGGGCGCTGGCCACGCGGCGCCTGGCGCCCGACTCGCAGGACGCGCCGCTGTCGACGTGGATGGGGTTGGCCGTGTCCAGCGTCGCGCCGGTGCTGGCCTACCGCCTGGCCGTCAATCTCCGCCTGCCGCGCGGAGCCGCTTTGGCCGCGGGCGTCCTCCTGGCGATCCACCCGGCTTTGGTGGAGGCGGGCACGCGCGGCGAGGTTGTCGCGGCGCTGCCGTTCCTGGCGGCGGCGGGCCTGGTCGCCTGGGTGTACGCCTGGCAGTCCGGAAAAATCCGCGCCGCGGTCCTGTCGGGTCTGTTGGGCGGTGCCGCCGTCCTGGCCGGCGCCGCGGCCTGGCCCGCGGCCGCCGCGCTCGCCGCCGTCGCGCTCTGGCGGCGCAAGGAACAGCCGCGCTGGAAATCCCTGCTGGCGGCGGCCCTGGTGTTCGGCGCGCTGGCGGCGGCGCCGGGCGCGGAGCGTTTCCGTCCCGCGCCGCGGGAGCCATTCACGAAATGGAGCGCGCCGCTGGCCGTGACGCCCGCGGCCTCCTCCGCGACGCGCGGGATCCGGGGCTTATTCGCCGCCGTCCTGCTCGTCGGCGCGTTGTTGGGCCTGCGCGCCGTCGCCTCCGGTCCCGGCGGCTGGTTCGCGCTGGCGTGGCTTGCCGCCGTCGCGGCGGGGAGCGCGTGGTCCGGCGCCGGGCCTTTTCCCTTTGAGGACCCGGTTCTCGCCGTGCTGGCCGGGGCCGGATTGACGGCTCTCGCCGGGCTCAGCGGCTGAACAGGGGTCGCAGGCCGCGGCCGACCGGAACGATACGACCCGGACCCGCCGCGCGCGTCAAGCCGCGGCCGTTCCAGCGGTTCCAGCGATAAACCGCCGCGAAGCGGAACTTGGGAACGCCCGCTCCCTGGCCGCCCACCAGTTCCCCGCCGCGGCGCACGCCGTCGGCCAGCCAGCAGGGGAGGAGGACGTGATAGGGATTGCGCGCCACCTCGCCGCGGTGGAAGGACAGCGCGGCTACCAGGTCGGCGGTCTGCGCCGCGGAGGCCTCGATCATCAGGTTCGGGTCCTCAAGGGTGCTCCAGAACTCGGTCTCCGCCACCGCGCCGCGGAACGCCTTGCCGAGCGCGCCCAGTGCCGCCAATCCCAGACGATGGACGCGGCGGTGCGTGGCGTTGGCGTCGGCGGCGTGCGGCAGCAGGAGAAGGTCCGGTTTCCGGTCGCGAAGGATCGCGGCCAGGGCGGCGGACGTGAGATCCCTCTCGACGGAATCGGGACGTTCGATCAGTTCCCAACCGAGATAGCCGCACGCGCCGCGCAGCTCCCGCAGGCGCGCCGCGCGCCGCGAGCGCTTGCTGCCGTAGGTCGCGGCGACCACGCCGACGGCGCAGCCCAACTCGCGCTGCAGGCGCAGGGGCAGGACGCCGACGATGCATTCGTCGTCGGGATGCGGCGCCAGGATCAGGACGCGCGGCGCGTCCGGACGAGGCGCCGGACGGCGGGGGGTCTTGAACCCGCCGCGCGGCAGGCGGCGCGCTTTTCGAAGAAGCGAAGCGAAGCGCGCGACGAAATCGGAGTAGGGTTGGCCCACGGCGAGTCATGATTACCATATCCGGTCCCAGGCCGCCTAGAACCATTGTCGCGCCGCCCCTGAGACCTTGGGCCCGCTCCGATGGGGGCGGTTTCGGGGTAGAATGGAGGCCCGAGGAAATGATGAGTCCCGATACCGGAATCCGCGGCGCTCGTCCCGTTGAGCCGGCCGAGGTGGCCTGGCTGGAGGACGGCCTGCGCCAGGTCGGGTTCTTCTCGGCTTTGGGCCGCGCCCAGTTGGCCCAGGTTCTGCCCTACATGCTGATGATCCGCTACGCGGCCGGTTCGGTGGTGTGCGCGGAGGGCGACGCGGGCGACGCGCTGTACCTGATCTTCAAGGGCGCGGTGGCCGTCACCAAGCGCGGCTGGAGCGAGCCGGTGGCCCGGCTGACCGACGGGGATTTCTTCGGCGAGATGGCCCTGCTGTTCGGCGAGCCGCGCTCGGCCACGGTCCGCACCGAGACGGAGACCGAGGTGTTCTGCCTGGCCGCCCAGGACTTCCAGCGCGTCATCGGCCGCACGCCCGACATGGCCAAGGCGCTGCGCGAACTGGCCGAGGCGCGCCGCCGCGAGCTGGCGCAGTCCTGACCCGGGCCGTCCGGCCTAGTAGTCGATGCGGATGTGGAAGTGCGTGTCGTGCCCGGGCCAGTACGACATGCGCGACAGGGCCTTGGCCATGTGCGCCCGCTCGTCGGCCGGAATCTCGGGATGGCCGTTGAGGTACTGGGTCATGTAGTTCTTCAGCGGCGTGTCCACGAAGAT
>JAGWMT010000206.1 GCA_028871595.1 Elusimicrobiota bacterium | reverse complement strand
GACAACGCCGTCGAGTTCTTCATCTCGTACTACGACTACTATCAGCCGGAGGCCTACGTTCCCTCCACCGACACCTTCATCGAGAAGGACTCCTCCATCAACGACCGCATCGACCGTCTGCGCCTGAAGGCGACCAGTTCCCTGATGGCGCGGCGGGACGTGATCGTGATCGCCTCGGTGTCGTGCATCTACAACATCGGCTCGCCGGAGAACTACGAGAAGCGGGCGATCCCGCTGGAGGTCGGCTGGAAGGTCTCGCGCGACGAGCTGGCCGAGCGCCTGGTCGCGGTCCACTACGAGCGCAACGAGATGGAGTTCGTGCGCGGCAAATTCCGCATGAAGGGAGGCGTCGTGGATATTTTCCCCGCCTACATGGAGACCGCTTTGCGGGTCGCTCTGGGAGACGACGGGGTGGCCGCGCTACACGAGTTCGACCCGCTCACCGGCAAAAAGATCAAGGACCTGACGCGCGAGTGGGTCTATCCGGCGAAACACTTCGTCACCGGCGGACCGGAACGCGAACGCGCGATCTCCGCCATCGAGGGGGAACTGGCCGAAAGGATCAAGTTCTTCCAAAAGGCGGGCAAGCTCCTCGAAGCCCAGCGCATCGAGCAGCGCACGCGCTATGACCTGGAGATGCTGCGCGAGATCGGCTTCTGCCACGGCATCGAGAACTACTCCCGCCCTCTGTCGGGGCGCCCGCCGGGCGAACGCCCGAACTGCCTGATCGATTTCTTCCCCAAGGACTACCTGCTGGTGATCGACGAGTCGCACGTGGCCGTGCCGCAGATCGGCGGCATGTACCAGGGCGACCGGGCGCGCAAGCAGACCTTGGTGGACTTCGGCTGGCGCCTGCCCTCCGCGCTGGACAACCGCCCGCTCAAGTTCGCCGAGTTCGAGGCGCTGGCGGGCCAGACCGTCTTCGTGTCCGCGACGCCCGGCCCCTACGAGTTGACGAAGACCCAGGGCGAGGTCGCCGAGATGGTGGTGCGCCCGACGGGGCTGGTGGACCCGGAGACGATCATCAAGCCCAGCGAGGGCCAGCTCGACGATCTCCTGGTTCGGCTCCGGGACCGCGCGAAAAAGAAGGAACGCGCGCTGATCACCACGTTAACCAAGCGCACGGCCGAGGACCTCACCTCCTGGCTGCTGACGCAGGGCGTGAAGACCCGCTATCTGCACTCGGACATCGATTCATTGGAGCGCATCCAGATCCTTCAGGACCTGCGCGCCGGGGTCTTCGACGTCCTGGTCGGCATCAACCTCCTGCGCGAAGGCCTGGACCTTCCGGAAGTCTCGCTGGTGGCCATCCTGGGGGCCGATCACGAGGGCTTCCTGCGCTCCGAGACGACTTTGATCCAGATCTCCGGACGCGCCGCGCGCAACGTCGGGGGGCAGGTGATCCTGTACGCGGACACGGTCACCGGCTCCATGAAGCGCGCGCTCGACGAGATGGACCGGCGCCGGACGAAGCAGCTGGCGTACAATCTGGAGCACGGCATCAAGCCCAAGACCATCGTCAAGGCGGTCGAGGAGCTGGAGGAGTTCCAAAGTACGGCGAAGCGCGAGGGACTGATGCTCCTGCGCGACGCCGAACGTCCGCTGACCGCCAAGGACCTGCCGACCATCGCGGCCGAGGTCGAGTCGCGCATGAAGGCCGCCGCCGACGCGCTCGATTTCGAACAGGCCGCGTTGCTGCGCGACCAACTCTTCGAGCTCAAGTCCATGTCCGCCAACCGCTCCTCCGGCGCGGCGAAATCCCGGGGCAAAATGAAGCCTCCCGCCGCGGCTTAGACGCCAACTCGGCAGGAATTATGAGCCCGCGTTTGTCTGAGCGCCCGCCGATCCGCACCGCCGTGTATCGGCGGTCCGCAGACCTAGCTTCACGAGTCGGGTTTAAGTCAGAATGGGGCCGTGCGCGATGATTTTTGGACGTTGGTCCTGGCGTGCGAGAAGCTGCGCCTGCAAGGCCGGCGCGCGCAGGCGCTGCGCCTCCTCCAGAAGCTGATCGAACGGACGGGCGACGCCCACGCGTGGCTGCTGCTGCTGCGCTATCGTCTCCGGCGAGAAGGCCGTTCACCAGCCCGCGGCGACGAAACGGACGTCGAGGACGCCCTGCGGCGAGACCCGAAATCGTGTTGGGTGTTCGGCCTTGCCCCGATTCCCGAAGGTCTGCCGCCGTCCGCGCGCGCCCTACAGCGCAGCGCCTCGGATTTCTCCGCCCGCAAGGAGTTCTCGTATGTCCTCGCCTATCGGGGATACGACGAACTCCTCAACCACCACCCCGTGGAGGGCCGCGCGTTGCTCGAGCGCGCGTCCGCGCTTGAGCCTGTGTCGTGGATACATGCCTGGTACGGAGAGGCCCTGCGAAAAGCCGGAAAGCCCGAAGAGGCCCTCGCTGTCCTCGGTCGGGCGACGCGCATGAAGCCTCGGTACCCCGGCGCGTTCGCATGGGCCGCCGCGGCGCAGCGCGACCTCGGCCGGCCGGAGGAAGCCTTGCGCGACCTCGGCCGGGCGCTGCGCATTCGCCCGTCCGCGCGTTTCCACGCGGCGCGCGCTCGGATCCTTCGTGACCTGGGACGCTACGAGCTCGCTTTGGTCGACGTCGCCGCCGCCGTCCGCCTTGACGCGGATTACGGCTGGACCGGAAGCGGAGGCGACGGGAGCGACCGCGCCCTCGCGGAGTTGACTCAGGCCGCGGCCCTCCATCCCCGCAAAGCCGGCTTCGACGCCTGGCGCGGGCAGATACTTCTGCAGATGGGCCGGTTCGACGAAGCGGTCGCGGCGTTGGACGCCGCCTTGCGCCGGGACAAGGACCATGCTTGGGCCTTGGCCTGGCGGGCGGAGGCGCGATTGAAGTGGACGGGGCTCGACGCGAGAGTCCGCCGCGACCTGGCGCGCAGCTTATCCCTGGATCCCGGCTTCCTGCGCGCGCGGGAGCTTCAGGCGGAGGTATACCTGCGCTCCGGACGACGGGCCGCGGCCCTCAAGCAAGCGGACATCGCTTACCGGCTCGGCCGAGCCTCGGTCCGAGTCCGCGTCTTCCGCGCAAAAGCGCTACTGGCGCTGGGCCGCCGGGACGACGCCGCGGCGGACGCCGCACGCGCCGCCAACGACGGGCACTACTGCGAGGAGGCCCGGACGTTGAACCGTCGGCTGATATCTGGAGAGACGATCCGGATATCCTCGCTGCTCAATCGGCAGGAATGAAGCAAGAGCCTGCGCTGGAAGTGCGGAATTCTCCGCGGCGCGGGGCTGGCCCTAGCGGGAAATTCGGAGGATCAGAGCGGCCCGCGCCCGAAGATCGCGCGCGCGACGACCTCCGGACATTCCTGCTGAGGCAGATGACCGCAGCGCCGGGCCACCTCGTAGCGCGAGCCCCGGATCAGCCGGTGCATCCGCGCCCCGACGGAGATCGGGATGATGCCGTCCGCGTCCCCCCAAATGATCGTCGTCGGCGCGTGCAGGGAGGACAGGCGCGAATCCAACAACTCATCGCGCCGCAGTCCGTGCACCAGCTCGTACGTGTGGCGGCCCTTGATGGCCGCCAAGGCCGAGACCCAGGCCCTTTCGGGAACCTCGCGGTCGCGGTAGCGCGCGCGGCGGCTGAATTCTTTAAGAAGCGGCAAGGTCGGCTCGGCCAGCACCCGGGCCGACGCCTCCTGACGGCCCGACGGGTCGTCGATGCCCGCGGCGTCGAGCAGCACCAGGCCGTCGACGCCCGACGGCCAGTCCATCGCCAGCCACAACGACATCCAGCCGCCCAGGCTGTTGCCCGCCACGGTCCAGCGCGCACAGCGGCTTTCCAGCGCCGGACGCAGGGCCCGGGCCTGGGCGCGCACGGCCCAGCCCGCGGCATCGGCCGGCGGCTGGGACCCGCCCGAACCGGGCATGTCCGGCGCCAATAGACGAAGGCCATCAACGCTCGCGCGTTTGTCCAGAAGCATCTTGTCCCAGGTCAGGGACGAATCGCCGCGGCCGCAGCCAACGCCGCCGCCGCCGACACCAGACCGAACGCCGCCTTGCGCCGCACGCCACATTATATAGAATGCGCGCAGAGAGGTTCCCCATGCTCGACGAAACGCTGTTGAAAATCAAGAACTTGAAGGCCGAACTCGCCCAGCTGGACGCGGCCCACGCCGGGAAGGCCGCCAGCGTCGCCGGCTTCGCGGATGCGGCGGCGAACGAGGCCGCCCGAAAGGACCGCTCGCCGAAACGCGTGAAATTGGCGCTCGAGGGGCTGGAGGACGCGGCCCAGGAGTTTGAAGCCACGCATCCGAATCTGACGACCGCCGCCGCCGAAATCTGCCGGGAACTGTCCTCTCTGGGAATTTAGCGCCGGGTGGAGGCGGCGCGGCCTCTTGACAAATCAAGGTCCCGGGCTTATCGTTCCAGAAGCACCCGGAGCCCCCCATGAAGCGCCTCCTTCCGGCTTGCGCCGCCCTGCTTCTATCGGTCCCTTGCCGCGCCGAACCCCAATGCCCGCCGCCCGGGTCGGGCGGAGTCAGCACCAACTGGGGCGTGGACTACCGCGAGCGCGTGCAGGACGTCTTCGACGCGGCGAAGGCCGCGGCCGGCGACGGACTTGACCCGCATCTCTCGCTGATCAATATCAACGACCTGCCCAAGCAAGGGAGCATGCGGATGGTGGACGGCTCGCCGCTGTCCGCCCTTCAGAAGGGCACCTTGGGCCTGCCCAACGATGCCGTCATCTACACCTTCGGCATCTTCGAAATCGCCTGCGACGAAGCGCAGTTGGCGACCTTCATGCTGCACGAGATGCGGCACGTCAAGCGCGGACCCGACGGCAAGAACCACTTGGATCGAGTCCACGAGTGCCGTCAAAAAATTTTGACGGACTGGCTCGCGCATACCGACGTCACCGCCTACTATCCCGCCGCCGCGACGGGAGACGCCGTAAAGGACGCCGCCGCCAAAAAAGCCGGCGATCAGGCGGCGATGGCGGCGTTCCAAAAAGCCAAGGGCAACGAGGTGTCGGTCACCTGCGTCAAACCGGTGGAAAACGAAGCCGACGCCTTCGCGTTCGCGACGGCCCCGAAGCTGCCCTACAAGGTCACGGCCGGAGACCCCAACCGCGACAAGCGCGTCGAGGTGTTCCGAAACGCGGAAAAATGGCTGGACGCCCTGGGCCTCTCCCAGGACGACCCGGGCCACGGCACCTTGGCCGACCGAGCCGCGGAGGCCAAGCGCGTCGCGCGGGAAGAGAAGCAGAAGGCCCAAGCGGACGAGAGCGCGAAGCGGATGCAGAGCCTCATGCCGACCGGAGAGTGACTCCGGGCGTTGACTCCGCCGCGCGCGGGGAGTAAAGTGTACCCATGATGAAAGGAATCGTCGTGGGCGTCGTTTCGACCTTGCTCGCCGGCCTGCTGGGAGCCTATCTGTTCGTCGCGAACGGCTGCATGCCCGCCAACGCGGACGCTCCGCCCCCGGCGCTGGAGAAATGGGCGGCCCGGAAATCCCTCCACGCGACCATCGACCGCGAGGCCCCGACGACTCCCAATCCCGTCGCCGTCACCGACGCGAACCTGATCGCCGGCGTGAAGCTGTACGCCGCGAACTGCGCGGTCTGCCACGGCGGAGCGGACGGAGAGGCTTCGAATATCGCGAAGGGCCTTTACCAGCATGCCCCCCAACTGGGCAAGCACGGCGTGACCGACGACGAGGAAGGCGAGACATTCTGGAAGATCTATCACGGCATCCGGATGACCGGGATGCCCTCCTACCGCGCGACGCTGAGCGAGACGCAGATGTGGCAGGTCACGCTCTTCCTGAAGCACATGGATGAGCTCACGCCCGGCGC
>JAGWMT010000205.1 GCA_028871595.1 Elusimicrobiota bacterium | reverse complement strand
TCCACCTTCGGCTTCCGCGGCGAGGCGCTGTACGCCATCGCCGCCGTGGCCAAGATCACCGTCACCAGCTGCACGCGCGAAACCGCCGTCGGCTGGCGCATCACGGCCGAGGGCGCCAAGGTCAGCAACGGCCCCGCGCCGGCCATCCCCGGGACCACCGTCCTGGTCAAGGACCTGTTCTACAACACGCCCGCCCGCCGCGAGTTCCTCAAGTCCGACGGCTTCGAGCGCGGCAAGCTGGCCGCCGTCGTGGAAGAGGCCGCCATCGCCAATCCCGGCGTGCGCTTCACCTACAAGGCCGAGGGCCGCTCGGTCCTGCGCTTCGATCCCGAAAATTCCGGCGACGCGTTCCAGGACCTGGACCTGCGCGCCGCCGCCGTCCTGGGCGACGACCTGGCGGGCGGCCTGCTCCCCATCGACGTGGAGCGCCCCGGCGTGCGGGTGCGCATGCTGGTGTCGCCGCTCGACAAGATGGCGTCGTCCCGTAATTTCCAATATTTTTTCGTGAACAAGCGTCCCGTGTCGTCGCGCATCCTTCAACAGGCGCTGTATAAAGCTTACGGCGAACGCCCTTCCGGTAAGCACCCCGTCTGCGTGGCCATGCTGGAATTGAACCCGGACGCGTTCGACGTCAATGTGCATCCCGGCAAGCGCGAGATCCGCTTCAAGGAAGACGGCCAGATGTTCGAAATCGTCTCCGGCTTGGTCGCGGCCGCGCTGGCCAAGGCGAAGGCCGCGGCGCCCATCACCATCGCGCCGGTGGAAACATCGGTGGTCGCCGACGCTCCGGTCTCGACGGCGGCCCCGGCCGTCACGGCCGCGCCCGCGTCGCCCGACGGTTATTATCTCGGCGGGCGCGGATTGCTCCCGGATGAATTCAAACAACTGAAGTTCGGCGCCGCCGTGGCGCTGTCCGCGCCCGAGGGCGCGCCGGCGTGGTACACGCCTCCGTTCCGTTTCGTGGGCCAGATCGAGCGCGCGTATCTTCTGTTCGAAGCGAACGGCGGTTTATTCATGTTGGATCAGCACGCCGCCGCGGAACGCATTCTCTTTGAGAAGCTGATGTCCGAGATCGAGAACGGGGAGGCTAAGTCTCAAAAACTGATGCTGCCCATCCCGGTGGATCTCCCGGCTTCGGCCGTGCGAATGGTCCTCGACAAGGCCGATCGTCTCAGAAAGCTCGGCTTCGAAGTTTCGGCCCACGGGAAGAACGGCCTTCATGTCACGGCCATACCGGCGTTGTTCGGCGCGGCGGAGGACGTCAAGAAATTGGTTCACCGCGTGGTGGATTCCCTCTCCGATCCCGTCGAGGAGGCCGCGATGCTGCGGCACGACGCCATCGCCACGGTCGCCTGCAAGGCCGCGGTGAAGGCGCACGACCGCCTGGGCGAGGACGAGGCCTACAAGCTCCTGGACCAGCTCAAGGACTGCAAGGACGGCTCCTGCTGTCCGCACGGCCGCCGCCCCATGCTGGCCCTCAACCGCGACGAACTGGCGCGCCGCTTCCAGCGCCCCGGCGCGGTGCCTCTCTGACGGGCCCCGGCGACGAGCGCGCGGCCGTGAGACTGGAGGATTTCTCCCTCAACGATTTCGAATTGGTGGAGTCCCTCCTCTCCGATCCCGGCGCCATGGCCGACCTGGGCGGCCCGCTCACCCGCGACGACATCGCGAAGGCGATGAAGAATTTCGTGGACGCCGTCGAGACCGAGGAAGGCTGGATCCATAAAATCATGTCTGGGGAATCGTCCGATCCCGCCGGTCTCGTTTTTTTATGGGACCGTCCCTGGGGCGAAGGGGCGATCAGCGAAGTGTCGGTTCAAATTCTCCCCGAACACCAAGGGCGCGGTCTCGCGACGGCCGCGGTGAAGGCCGTCCTGGCGCGCGCCCTCGCCGAGGGCCGGTGCAAATCCGTCCACGCCTTCCCGCCCGCGGCGTCCGCCGGGGCGCAGGCGCTGTGCGCGACGTTGGGCTTCCGAAAACTGGAGCGCTGCGAGCTTGCGTTCGGCGGCGCGCCGGTGCGGCGCGTGCATTGGCGTCTCGACTTCTGATTTTTCGCCAAAATTATTCTTCGCGCGAAATCGGCGAAAAGATTTTTTTCCATTTCGTCCAGACCCAAATATTTTTTCGTTTTTCTGGGTCTTGATTCTGAATTTTCCGGGGCTATACTCCGAATAACACCCGCCCCGAAGCCGGTGTTTCCGACGGTGGGAAGACGGAGCGTCCGGGTTGAGGCCGAGGCCGCAACCGGCGCGAGCTGGAAAGAGAGGCCGTGCGAGGCCGAAGTCGTGCCGGGTGCGCTGCCCCCCCGGTGTCGCGTCGCAGACGTGTCGTGGCCGTACCGTCGGGCCGTGATCCCTGCGGGCCGCCGAGCCGCGAGGGCATTCCGGTGAAGAGTCGCGCGTTCCGGGTTCGGGGCGGGTCCTTATGAGGCGCTGAGACGGCCCATCGATGGGCGCCGGTCTCGGCGCCTCCTATTTGTGGAACTTTTTCGGGGCCCAATCCGTATGACTGGGCATGGTCCCCGCCCCCATCCGCGTCAAATCCGGCCGCCTGATCGCCCCCCCCACACACGCCCGAGTGCGTCATCCTCGGACCAGGTGCGGACTAATGACTCCACCTGCCCCTTGACAAGACGTACGACTTCCGGTACGCTTGTGGGAGAGGTGAAAAATGACCACGCTAACCGCCAGCACCGCTAGGGCGAAGCTCTACAAGCTCCTCGATCAAACCGCCTCCTCGCACGAGCCTGTTCAGATTACGGGGAAGCGCTCAAGCGCCGTCCTCGTTTCCGAAGAGGACTGGAGAGCGATTCAGGAAACCCTTCACCTTCTCTCGATTCCCGGGATGCGTGAGTCCATTCGTGCTGGCCTCAAGTCGCCCATGAGCAAGCTGTCCAAAAAGCTCACTTGGTGAATTGGCAGCTCGTCTTCACAAAGCAGGCTCAAAAGGACGCGAAGAAGCTGTCTGCGGCCGGCCTACGACCGAAGGCGGAAGCACTGCTGGGAGTCCTTCAGAATAATCCCTTTCAGAGTCCGCCGCCCTACGAGAAGCTCGTTGGTGACTTGGCTGGTGCATATTCCAGACGCATCAACATTCAGCATCGGCTCGTCTATCAAGTCCTGCAGAACAGCAAAACGGTCAAAGTCATCCGACTATGGACCCACTACGAATGATGCTGTCTGCGCCTAACATGGGCTTGAACGGTCGGCGGCCTCAACTTGGGTGGACTGTTGAAGCCGCCGCAGGTCAGCCTCTGCGTAGTGTACATTTTAGTGTACACTTAAGAAATGACTAAAACCATTACCCTTAAAGCGCTGCGCCCGGGGCTGCCGCATGTCGCGGACGCGATCGAATCCAAACTGGACCGCTACATCGTCACTCGGCACGGGCACCCCGTAATGATGCTCATCAGCCCCGAGGACTACGAGGGGTTGCTTGAAACCATTGAAGTGCTTTCGGATAAATCTGCCGCCAAGCGGATCCGCAAGTCCTGGAAAGAGGCGCGTACCGGCAAGACCGTCTCTCTGGAAGCGCTCCGGCGAAGATTAGAAGGTGTATAGAGTCGAGCTGAGCCGGCAAGCGGAGAAGGACCTCGAGAAGGTCTTTCGGTCTGATCAGAAGCTTTATCTGCGCTTCATAAACGTGTTAGAGGCGATCTCTCAAAAACCGATGGAAGAGGGCAAGCCTCTTCATGGCGAGCTAAAAGGATTACGGTCATACCGCTTCGGCAGCTATCGGATTTTGTACGAAGTGCGACGCGGCGAACTGCTCGTGATCGTCATCGATCTCGGCCACCGGCGTGATATCTACAAGTGAAGCGCTCGATCCCCAACCATCGGATAGAGCCGCCGAACGCTCAGCGGAGAGCCCTCGAGCGCCCGCGGCGCATCCCCCGCGTGAGACATAGCGAGAAATGTAGAGAATCATGACCCCCACGCCCAAATCAGACATCGGCCGCCCGGAAGACGCCCCACGGGCCTTTCAAACCGCCTGGAACGCCCACGACATGACCGCCCTGGGCGCCCTGTTCCACGAGAACGCCACCCTCGTCCCCCCCCCGGACCGGACGGCCGATCTTGAGAGGCTAGGACGCGATGAACCGACGGATCACGTCGTTGACGTGCGCGGTCTTCGCCGCCCTCGCGGCCGGGCCCGCCGCCGTACGGGCGGACCCCCTGGCGGCCCCCGCCGGGACTCACCCAGACCCCCATTTGGGCCGGAACGCCGCCCGATGCCCAGCCCACCATGACCCTCTACACCCCCAAAGGAAAGAACACCGGCGCCGCCGACCAGGAGAGCGACCGCGCGACGAATCCCCCGAACTCCGCCTGAATTCGCGCATCCACGTCACCCGGGAAGTCCCGCCCACATTTCTCCTGAGGGCCGAGGACGATCACGTCGACCACGTCGAGCAAATTCTCACCTACTACGCCGCGCTCAAGAAAGCCGATGTTCCCGTCGAAATGCACCTGTATGCGGGCGGCGGCCACGCGTTCGGCCTGCGGCCGACCAAATTCCCGATCACCCGCTGGCCCCCGCTGGTCGAGACCTGGCTGCGGACCATCGGGATGGTCTCAGAGTAACTATTTGGCCGGCGCGCCGAAGCCTTCCCCGGCCGCCATCCCCGCCATCTGAGGCACGGCCTCGTTCTCCGGGACCCGCTCCAACCCGCCCCGGCCCTCGAACGCCAGCGCCTTGGCCGCCGGCGCTCCGGCGAACGGATGGTAGGGGCGATAGAAGCAGCCCGAAAGCAGCACGCCGAGAAACCCGCCGAACGCCGTCCGCTTAAAAGATCGGTTCATGGCGGAAGGATAGGATGGGATGGGAAGAGGAATTTCGCAAGACCGTCCGAGGTTAGGTAAACTGCTTCATGGCAGAACAAAAACAGGCCGCCGTTGCCGCCGGCCGCCTCATCACCTCTTACGCCTTCAAATACGCCGGAACCTTCTACGATTTCGCCGACGAGAAGTTCCCCGAGCTCAAGCGCTACGCCTCCGGCGTCGGCCGCGGCGTCATGCTGGAGGCCGCCATCACCGTGGCCACCTTGCTCCTGCTGGAGCGCCGCCACGACGGCCACGCCCCCGCCGACCTGCGCGACGGAGTCCGCCGTTCTTATGCCCCTTCCGTCCAGCACCGCAACATCGCCGCCGTCCAGGACCTGGCCTGCGTCCTGCTCCAGTCGAGCCGCGACGCCCTGAAAGCCTCCGAGATCCCCTCGTTCGACCCCCTGGTCGGCGCCGCGGACGCCCAGTTGATGGAAACCACCGGCCTGTGGCTGATGCGCGCCATCTCGAAGAAACAGGAACTGGACCCCGGCGAACGGGCCGCCGCCGCCGCCGTCGGCCGCAGCGCCTTCACCAGCGCCAAGATGATCGTGCGCATGGTCCAATCCAAGACGAAGCCCAACGGCTAAGGAGGTGTCGTGACCAAATCATCCCTCGCGGCCGGACTGGGAATACTCCTGGCGTCTGCCGTCTTGGCCTCGCCCGCGAACGCCGCCGGCCTGACCGCCGCGCTCAAGGCCTACCACCGGCGCGACTTCGCGGCCGCGCTGAAGCTGGCCGAGCCCCTGGCCAAGAAGGGCGCTCCCCACGCCCAGATGCTCATGGGCATGATCAACTTCGTGGGACCCGAGGGCGGCCTGCGCTCCAATCTGAACGAGGCGGCTAAGTGGTTTTCCGCCGCGCGCGACCGCAAGGACGCCGAGGCCGCCTTCGCCTACGCCGTGGTCCTGGACATGGGCGGCGCCCGTCCCGACGACCTGGCCGACGCCATGCGCCGGGCCGCCGAACTGGGCTCCCCCGCCGCGCGCAAGCGCATGGCCGTCTTTTACATGACCGGGGCC
>JAGWMT010000007.1 GCA_028871595.1 Elusimicrobiota bacterium | reverse complement strand
CGCTGCGGACAAGACCGCATCGTGTCCATCCCCGGCGGCTACAAACTTCTGTAGCCCGGCATCTTTTTCGGACAAACTGTCATAACTGTAGATTGACAGATGCGAGGTCCGGGGTTATAGTCCCTCCTATCGCGTCCTCCGGCGCGTTTAACTTGCGTTAAAGTTGCGTTGGAGATAAGTTGTATTGATAACGATGGCCGTCTCTGGTATATCTTCGGCACTGCTGACAGTGCCGCAGACATGTGTGAAGGTGAGGGGGGCATACGTCCGCTGTCGCGCCGAGTCCGCGGATTTTCTCGCGCCGAGTCTTTTTGACGCTGACCGCCGTCCTGGCGGCCGGTTTTTTCGCGCCCTCCCCGGCAGCGGCGGCGACGCTGACCTGGACCGGTGCGGCGAACGCCGACTGGTTCAACGCGGGGAACTGGTCGCCGGCCCAGGTCCCGACCTCGGCGGACGACGCGACGATCGACGCCAACGTCACGGTGACCCTCGCCGGAGGGACGCCGGCGGCGTTCAATTCGCTGACGCTGGGCGACTCTTCCGGCAGCTTCGCTCCGACGCTGAAGCTGTCCGGCACTTTATCGACTTCCGGCTCCGTCCTGATCGAGCCGAACGCCGTGCTCCAACAGGACGCCAGCCAGCAATCCACCGTCGGTCAGTTGACGGTGGTCTCGGGCGGGAGGATCACGCATAGCGCGAATTCGACGGCCCGCTCGTTCGTCGTGAACCTGAACGTGACGGGGAACTTCGATCTTCAGTCGGGAGCGACGATCACGGCGAGCGGGCTCGGCTATACCGGCGGGGCGGTCAATCAAAACGGCAATGGCCCCGGCGCCGGGCTCTATGGAGGAGGAAGCGGTAGCGGCGGCGGCCATGGCGGCGCGGGCGGCATATCGAACAACACGGCCGGCGGAGCCGCATACGACAGCGTGACCAACCCCACCGACCTGGGCTCCGGCGGCGGCGGAGCCTACTACGGGGCTCCCGGCGGGAACGGCGGAGGCGCCGTGCTGCTCAACGTGGGCGGGATATTGTCCCTCAACGGATTCATCAGCGCCAACGGCGGCAACGGCGCCGCCGCGCCGAATCAAGGCAACGGCGCGGGCGGCGGCGCGGGCGGGACGGTCAACCTGACGGCCGCGACGATCACGGGCGCGGGAAGCATTCAGGCCAATGGCGGCGCGGGCGCACCCGGATATGGCGACGGCGGCGGCGCGGGCGGGCGCATCGCGCTTACGGCGACGACCAACAACACCTATTCCGGAAGCGCGACGGCGGCGAACGGCACGGGAAACCAAAACGGCGGAGCCGGCACCGTCGCCGTGAAGAATCCAGGCGATTCCGCTTACAGCCTGAGCATCGGAGCGCCGTCGGCGACCCCCGGCGCGTACACCCCCGTCCCGGCTTCTCCCGTGTACAAGTCGATCTCGCTCTATAACTGCAACGTGGTTTTCGACACGACGACGATTTTCACCGCTAATTCGATCACTGTGTTCGGAACTGCGAACTCGACCGTCAACAACATCGGCTTCAACCCCGGTGCGCAGATCGAGGTGATGAACGGCGGAAACCTGAATCTGACCGCGCAATCGCTCTCGGGCGGAGGGTTGACCGTCGACAGCGGGGGTATTTTCCGCGAGATGAACACGACCGTTCTCAATTTCACTTCCGTCCTCGTGGCGTCAGGCGGCTCGATCAGTCACGCGGCGAACGCGGCTTTCCGCTCCGCGATCTTGAATCTGAACGTTTCGGGCGACTTCAGCCTTCAAGCAGGCGCGACTATCGCGGTGGACGGCCTGGGTTACACTGGCGGCGCGCTCAACCAAAGCGGCAACGGTCCGGGGGCGGGACTCTTCAACGGCGGAAGCGGCAGCGGCGGCGGCCACGGCGGCGCCGGCGGCGTCTCGAACAACACGACGGGCGGAGCGACGTACGACAGCGTGACCAACCCCACCGACCTCGGTTCGGGCGGCGGCGCGGCTTACTACGGGGCTCCCGGCGGGAACGGCGGCGGCGCCGTTCTGCTCAACGTAGGCGGGACCTTGTCCCTCGACGGATTCATCAGCGCCAACGGCGGCAACGGCGCCGCCGCGCCGAATCAAGGCAACGGCGCAGGCGGCGGCGCGGGCGGGACGGTCAACCTGACAGTGGCGGCCATTTCCGGAACCGGCACAATATCGGCCAAGGGTGGGAACGGCGCGGCGGGCTATGGCGACGGCGGCGGCGCGGGCGGGCGCGTCGCGATCACGGCGACGACGAGCAATTCGTACGCGGGGAACGTCACGGCAGCGAACGGCACGGGGAACATGAACGGCGGGGCCGGCACCGTCGCAGTGAAGAATCCGGGCGACTCGTTATTCAGCTTGACCGTCGGGACTCCGTCGATCACGGCCGGCGCGTACACCCCCCTCGCCGCTTCGCCTGTCTTCAGCGCGATCTCCCTCGATAACAGCAGCGTCTATTTCGACTCGACCACCTCGTTCAGCGCGAACTCCATCTCCGTGCTCGGAACGGTCAACGCGACCGCCGGCACCTTGAATTTCAACGGGGGGGCCGTCCTCGCGGTCGTGCCGGCGGGGGTCCTGAACATGACCGCGCAGTCTCTTTCGGGAGGCGCGCTGAGCGTGGCCGGCGGCGGCCTTTTCCGCCAGATGAACACGGCTCCCCTCAGTTTCACTTCCGTCAGCGTCGCTTCGGGAGGCTCGATCACGCATGCGGCGAACGCGGCTTCCCGTTCAGCGGTCCTGAATCTGACCGTCACGGGCGACTTCAGCCTCCAAGCGGGCGCGACTATCGCGGTGGACGGCCTCGGCTATACCGGGGGAGCGCTCAACCAGAGCGGCAACGGACCGGGCGCGGGACTCTTCAACGGCGGAAGCGGCGGCGGCGGCGGCCACGGCGGCGCTGGCGGCGTCTCGAACAACGCCGCAGGCGGTGCCGCTTACGACAACATAACCAACCCCACCGACCTGGGCTCCGGAGGCGGCGGGGCTTACTATGGGGCTCCCGGCGGAAATGGCGGCGGCGCCGTGCTGCTCAACGTGGGCGGGACCTTGTCCCTCGACGGATTCATCAGCGCCAACGGCACCAACGGCTCGGCCGCGCCGAATCAGGGCAACGGCGCGGGCGGAGGCGCGGGCGGGACGGTCAACCTGACAGCGGCGGCCATTTCCGGAACCGGCGCAATATCGGCCAAGGGGGGGAACGGCGCGGCGGGCTATGGCGACGGCGGCGGCGCGGGCGGGCGCGTCGCGATCACGGCGACGACGAGCAATTCGTACGCGGGGAGCGTCACGGCGACGAACGGCACGGGAAACCAAAACGGCGGAGCCGGCACCGTCGTGGTGGAAAATCCCGGCGATTCCGCTTACAGCTTGACCGTCGGGGCGCCCTCGATCACGGCGGGAGCTAACACCCCCCTAGGGGCTTCGCCGGTGTTCAGCGCGATCACGCTCGACAACAGCAACGTCGCTTTTGACACGACGACCGCGTTCAGCGCCAACTCCATTTCAGTGCTCGGAACGGTCGGCGTGACCGCCGCGATCATGAACTTCACCGGGGGCTCCTCCCTTTCGGTCGGGCCTGCCGCCGTTCTGAACGTGGCCGCGCAATCGCTCTCCGGGGCCGCGCTGAACGTGAGCGGGACGGGCGTTTTCCGCCAGATGAACACGGCCTCCCTCGGGTTCGCCTCCGTGGTCGTGGCGCCGGGAGGCGTCCTCACTCATGCCGCCAATTCGACCGCGCGTTCGGCCGTCGTGAACCTGAACGTGACGGGGGATTTCAACCTCCAGGCCGGCGCCACCATCGCGGTGGACGGCCTGGGTTATACGGGCGGTGCGCTCAACCAGAGCGGCAACGGGCCGGGGGCGGGACTCTTCAACGGCGGAAGCGGCAGCGGCGGCGGCCACGGCGGCGCGGGCGGCAACTCGAACAACACGGCCGGCGGAGCGGCGTACGACAGCTCAAGCAACCCCGCCGACCTGGGCTCAGGCGGCGGCGGGGCTTATTACGGAGCCCCCGGCGGCAACGGCGGCGGCGCCGTGCTGCTGAACGTCGGAGGCAATCTCTTTCTCAACGGCCGGATCACCGCCAACGGCACCAACGGCTCGGCCGCGCCGGGCCAGGGCAACGGCGCGGGCGGCGGCGCGGGCGGGGCCGTCAATCTGACCGCCGCGGCGATCTCCGGGACGGGAGCGGTCTCGGCCAACGGAGGAACGGGCGCGCCGGGCTACGGCGACGGCGGCGGCGCGGGCGGGCGAGTCGCCTTGACGGGGTGCAACGCGAACGCGGCAAGCGCCGCCGCCAACGGCGGCGCGGGCGGCAAGAGCAGCGGCGCCGCGGGCTCCGTCTCTCCGACCGTGCCCCCGACCTGTCCGAGCGCCCCCTCGACGCCGGCGAACCCGGCCGTGACCGCGACCGGCGAGAACGCCGCCGGCCAGACCTTCATCACGGCCACCTGGGGCTCCTCCACGCAGGCGCTGTTCTACACGTTGTCCGCGTCCACGGCGCCCGACTTCACGGGCACCCAGATTTCGACGCAGGTCGCTTCGACCACGGGGACGGTCGCGGGCGTGACGCCGAACGCGACCTATTATCTCCGCGTCAAGGCGGTCAACGGGATCGGCGACTCGGGTTACGCGACGACCGTCACGACGACCACCCCGATCGATCTCACCGCGCCGCAGGCGCCCTCCCTGCTCTCCGCGACGGGCCGTCCGGCCGGCATCGTCAGCCTCGCCTGGCGGGCGTCGTCAACGGGAGAAGTCACCGTCTTCTTCAACCTTTACCGCGCGACCTATGCCTTCGCTGCGACCGGAGGGCTTGCGCCTATCCTGCTGCATTCGTCCGCGACGACTTATCTCGACGACCCGCCCGCAGACGGGGTTTACTTCTACGCCGTCGCGGCGCTGGATTCCGCTTTCAACGAAAGCGGCTTGTCGGTCGAGCGCTCGGCGCCGTCCCTGCACGCGGGCCCGGCCGCGCCCGAGGGACTGTCCGCCGCGTTCAGCACCACGGTCAAGGACATCTCTCTTTCGTGGTCGCCCTCGACGGGCGCCGCCGTCGGCTACAACGTCTACCGCGCGACATATCCCATCGCGAGCGTCGCGAGCCGGACGCCGCTCCAGGCCGGGACGACCGCCACGACGCTGGTCGACTCTCCGTCCTTGTCGCTGGACGCGTCGTATTATTACCTCGTGACGGCGCTGGACTCCGTAGGCAACGAGGGCGCGCCTTCCGCTCTCGCTGGGACCCCCTTCGACACGCACTCGCCCGTCATCCAGGTTTCGCGCGTGACCAACGGCCAGTACACCAGCGGCAATCTGACGCCCTCCATCGCGATCACCGACTTCAGCTCCTTCGATTCCACCACCACCCTCAACGGCCAACCCTTCGTCAGCACCGTCGCGATCTACCAAAGCCTCAACCAGACCGTGAGCGAGGGAGGAACGGCCTCGCTGACGTGCGCGACCGGGACGATCCAGAGCTACACCTCCAAGTGGGCCACCAGTTGCGGCAATCCGCAGAACTGCGGGACCTGCCCCATCGACGGCACGTCGTGCTCCGTCGTCTACGACAACGCCCACTGCGGCGACGTGGCGCCCGGCTGCTCCAAGGACGGCCGGCTCGCGATCAACTGCGGCGTAGCGGGCGTCACTTTGACTCAGCCCGGCACCTACTTCCTGGCCATCCAGGCGCAGGACGCCTTCGCCAACGCCAGCTCCGCGACCTTGAGCTTCACCATCGACAAGGCGTCTCCGACCTTGCTCCTGGTCTCGCCGTCGAACGGCCTCATCACGAACCAGAACGTGAACGTTGTCTTCCAATCCTCCGACGACTTCACGCCCGCGAGCCAGCTCATCGTCAAGGACGAACTGGGGAGCGTCGTCGTTTCGCCTTACGCGATCACCGCGGAAGGCACGCGCAGCCTGACCTTGACCGCCCGCGATCTGGCCGGCAACGCGGCGTCGGCCGGCGCCGTCTTCATCCTGGACAAGACGCCTCCCGTCGCGGTCGCGGACCTGCGCCTGACCTCCCAGAACAAGGCGCTCGGCCAGGCGACCTTGGCCTGGACCTCTCCTCACGACGCGCTGAGCGGGACGGCGGGCTACCTTATCAAGACCGCGACCTTCCCGATCACGAGCGCGAACTTCGCCTCCGCAACGACGATCGACTACTCGTCCGCGCCGCTCACCGACGGATCGACCGAGCAGTTCGTCGTGGCCGTCGCGACGTCGCAGACCGTCTATTTCGCGCTCAAGTCCAGCGACGCGGCCGGGAACTTTTCCGCGGTCTCGAACGTCGCGTTCTGGGACGTCGACGGCCCGCTCCTGTCGGGGCTCACTCCGCCCTCGGGAGCCAACCTCTCGCGTCCCACGACCTTCCTTCTACAGGCGTCCGATCTCTCGGGCGTGGCGTCCGTCGTCCTCTCGGTCGACGGCGCGGCGATCTCCACCGTCACGAATCCTCCCTATGCGTTCCGCTGGAACACGCTGAACTACGCCGACGGCTCCCATGCGATCCGCTTCGACGCGCTGGACACGGTCGGGAATCCGTCCACGCTCGCCGCGTCCTATACTCTCGCCTACCAACCGCCCCCGGCTCCGGTGATCACCTCGCCGACCGGCACGTACGCGACCATCGTCGCGACCGTGACGTTCACGGGCACGGCCGAGGCCGGGACCACGGTGCAGATCCAGCTCAACGGCTTCCCGCTGACCTCCGGCAGCGCGGATTCGTCCGGCCATTTCTCCCTGCTGGCGACCTTGCCCGGCCAGGGCAGCCTCGTGTTGACGGCCGTCTCGGCCGACGCCAAAGGCGCCGGCTCTCCCAGCACGCCGGTCACGGTCAACTACAACCTGACCGCGCCGAACCCGCCGGCCGCGCTCGACGCGCAGACCTTGCCCGCCGGCCATGTCGCTCTGACCTGGCAGGCTCCCGCCGGCAAGATCCCGTCGTCCTACAACGTCTACCGCAGCGCGGACCCGCTGGCGCTCTCCACCTCGGCCGCCCCGTCGCCGTCCCTGCGCGTGCTCTCCGGGGTGACCGGCGCCGCCGCGAACGACCTGCCGCCGCTGGACGGGCTGTTCTACTACGGCGCGACCTCGCTCGACCTCTCCGGCAACGAGAGCGGCCTGTCCAACATCGCCCCCGCCGCCTCCGACCGCGCGGTCCCGACGGCCGCCGTCGCCCTCCTCGACGCGCCGCCGCTGGGCCCCGGCGCCCATGCGGTACGGCTCACCCTGTCGAAGATGCTGGCCGCGCCGCCGCTGCTGACCTTCACGCCCGGCGGCCAGGGCCCGATCCCGCTGACCCTGTCGGCGTCCAGCCCCACGGTCTGGATCGGGACGCTGACCGTCGCGTCGGCCATGGCCTCGGGAACCGGGGCCTTCGCCTTCGAGGGCACGGACTTCGCGGGCAACGTCGGCCATGCGATCACGAGCGGGGGGACGGCGGCGATCGACACGACGCCGCCCGGCGGCACTATCGCCTTGAGCCCGGGCTCGCCGGTCAAGGCGGGCGCGGTCGCCCTCACGCTGACGCTGACCAAGCCGGTCCCTGCCGCGCCGGCCCTGGCCTACGTCCTGGCCAACGGCGCGACGATCCCGGTGACCTTGGCGGGCGGGCCGGCGGTCTGGACCGGGACTCTGGCCATCGCGCCCGGCACGGACGGGACCGCGAATTTCCTGTTCTCCGCGGCGGACGCGCTCGGCAACGCGGGCACGGCGCTGACGGGCCCGAGCGCCTTCGTCATCGACACCACGGCCCCGAGCGCGCCGACCTTGCTCCACGCGCTTTCCAAGAAGGCGGGCGTCGTCGCCCTGACCTGGAGCGCGCCGCTGGACGGGACGCCGGCCTCCTACTCGGTCTACCGCGGCGGCGTGCGCATCTCTTCGGGCCTGGCGCCGCTGACCCTGGGCGCGGGCGCGTTCGACGATCTGCCGCCGTCCGACGGCACCTACGCGTACGCCGTCAGCGCCGTGGACGCGGCGGGCAACGAAGGGCCGCTCTCCGGCTCGGCCCCGCAGATCTCGCGCCGCGCGCCTCCGCCGGCGCCGGTCTCCTTCGTCGCCCAGCTCAACGCCTTCAACCGCATCGAGCTGTCCTGGCAGGCGGCCAGCACGGAGACGCCGTCGGGCTACAACCTGTACCGCTCCACCTCCGCGATCGCGTCCCTGGCGGGCGTCGCGCCCGTGCTGGTCAGCACGCCGCCGGTCACCGACACGCCCGCCTCGAACGGTCTCTATTATTACGCGGTCACGGCCCTCGACTTCGCCGGAAACGAATCCTCGTCCTTCGCCGCGACGCAGTTCCTCTGGGACAACGCGCCGCCCGTCATCGCCCTCACGGGCGTCCAGGACGCTCATTTCTACAATCGCGATCTCGCTCCGTCCTTCACGGTCACGGACCTGGCGTTGGCGACCGCCACGGTGCAGGCGTCTCTGGACGGCGCGGCGTTCGTCTCCGGCTCCACGGTCTCCGCGGAGGGGGCGCACGTCCTGTCGGTCACGGGCGCCAACCAGGCCGGAGTCGGCTCGACCACGACGGTCCATTTCACGCTGGACAAGACGCCGCCCGCCGTGACGATCGCGGGCGTGACGTCCGGTCTGACGTACAACGCCGCGGCGACCCCGGTCGTGAACGCGACGGACGCCAATCTGGCGAGCGTGTCGGTCAGCCTGGACGGGGCGGCTTACACGCCTGGAGTGCCGATCTCGGCCAACGGCCGGCACCTCCTCAGCGTGACCGCGGCGGACCTCGCGGGCAACGTGACCGTATCGAGCGTCGCGTTCACCTTGGCCTTGCCGCCGTCGGCGCCGCAGGGCGTGGCCCTCGTCTTCCAAGACGGCGCGGGGGCGACCTTGACCTGGACGCCCTCGAACAACGTGCTGGGCTACCGCGTCTACAAGGACGGGGTCCTCAAGACGCAGGGCCTGCTGGGCGGGACGAACTTCACGGACGCCGCCTACGTCTTCGACGGCGCGCACGCCTTCGCCGTGTCGGCGGTCGACCTCGGCGGCCAGGAGGGGGACAAGACCTTGGTCACGATGCCGAACGTGGGGCTGACCTTGGCCTCCTACGGCCTGACCGACGCGAACGGCGCCGCGGCGCTCAACCGCGGATTCTTCGACACCCTCTCTCTCAGCGCCGCGAACGGTGACGCGCAATCGCGGCTTCTGGGCCCGGCGCTGCTCGAGCTCGTGGGCGCGGGCCAGACGCTCGCCTCCGCCACGGCGCCGGCGGCCTCGGCCGCCGCGGGCGGGGTCGCGATTCTCTCCGGGGTGATCCCGGCCCCGGCGGCGCTGCCGGACGCGGCCTCCCTGCGCGCGACGCTGACGGTCCAGTCGCAGTTGGGCACCGTCGCCAAGATCGTCAAGGTCTTCCCGGTGGCGGCGCGCACGCCCAGCGGGCCGGTGGTGCAGATCTTCTCCGAGCCGCTGGTGCTGGGCACCAGCCCGAAGGTCCAGCTCAAGCTCAACAACCAGGGCTCGGCGGCGCTGGAGGTCAAGACCTCTCCCTCGGACGCGCTGGTGCAGCTGCTGACCACGCAGGGGACCTTGCTCTCCTCGGCCAAGGTGACGCAGACGGGCAACGGGGCGCTGTCGGCGCCGTCGGGCTACTACGTGTCGGTGCCGCCGGGAGGCAGCGTCCTGCTCGACGCGGTCCCGCTGCCCGTGCCGCCGGCGCTGGGCGCGAGCGGGAACGTGACGGCGTCGGTCGCGCAGACCTACAACGGGCTGGCCACGGGGTCGCCCCTGACGGGACAGGGCTTCTCCAATACGCAGACGTATTCGGGCGTGACGTCTCCGCCCTACAACGCGACGGTGGTCTCCGACCGCCAGGTCTACGACCAAAGCGCGACGGTGCTGCTCACGGGCGTGGCGGTCTCGACCGACGGGACGAACACCTTGATCCCGGGGGCGACGGTGCAGGTGGGCGTGTCGCTGCGCGGCTTCGACCGGGTGGCCAGCACGATGACCGACGCGAGCGGCCATTACCAGGTCGCGTTCAGCCCGACACCGGGCGAGGCGGGCCTCTACGCGCTGTGGGCCAGCAACCCGTCGGTGACGAACCACGTGCCGCAGTCCAGCTTCACCATCGTGGGCTTCGGCTTCCAGTACGCGAACTACTCGGCCGGCCTGGTGCAGAACTCCACGGCGAGCTTCAAGGTCAACCTGCTCAACACGGGGCAGTCCCCGCTGACGGGGCTGAGCGCGCAGATCTCGACCGGGGGCGCGGCGGGGGTGGGTCTGACGCTGGACCCGGCCACGGTGCCGGCCTCCTTGAACAGCGGGCAAAGCGCGGCGCTGAGCTTCGCGGCGACGGCGTCGCTGGCCGCGGCGCTGGGGGCGTCCGCCTTCACGGTCACGGCGCGGGACGGCAACGGCTTCACGCGGACCCTGCCGGTGACGGTCACGGTGGCGCCGTCGGCGGCGGTGCCGGCGGCGAGCCCGCAGACGTTCAACGTGGGCATGGCGGCGGGGACGACGCGGACGCTGACGGTGGTGCTGACCAACCAGGGCACGCAGGCGTGGACGGGGGTGACGGTGAGCGCGCCGGCCCTGCCGTGGGTGAGCGTTCAAGGCTCCGCCAGCCTGGGCGACGTGCCGCCCGGGGGCTCGGCTCAGCTCAATCTCCTGCTGGCTCCGCCGTCCAACCTGGCCAGCCAGGCGTACGCGAGCAACCCGCTGGTTTCCATCAACTCCACGAACGCGGCGCCGATCCCGATCAACACGGGCATCACGATCACGGCCTCGGGGCAGGGGGCGGTCCTCTACAGCGCGATCAACGCGGACAAGCCGCGGGACGCCTTCGGCAACGGGGTGGGGGTGGCGGGCGCGAAGGGGACGCTGACCAGCCTGGACATCGCGGGGCTGACGTTCTCGGCCGAC
Organism: Elusimicrobiota bacterium; assembly: GCA_028871595.1. The sequence continues at coordinate 20,801 of JAGWMT010000007.1, read as the reverse complement.
GGCGACGCGAACGGGGGGGTGCGCTTCACGAACGTGCCGGCCGGGAAGTACGCGGCGCAGGTCTCGGCCTCGGGCTTCCAGACGCAGAACTTCACGCAGGTGATCGAGCCGGGGCTGACGACGAGCCGCGAGGTGCTGCTGCCGACGGACGTGGTCAGCTACACGTGGACGGTGACGCCCACGACCGTCGTGGACCAGTACAACATCAACCTGTCGATCACGTTTAAAACGGACGTCCCGGCGCCGGCGGTGGTCATGGACCCGGCGGTCCTCAACTTCAACCTGCCCGACACGGGCGGGGACGTGGACTCGCAGATCACGGTCACCAACAAGGGGGTGATCGCGGCGCACAACGTCAACGTGACGCCCAACGTCAACGATCCGGCGGTCACGATCACGGTGCCGTATTCCAACATCCCGACGCTGAACGCGGGGCAGAGCGTGGTGGTGCCCATCCACCTTCACCTGGCCCACGCGTCCTGCCACACCTTCCAGATCGTCGCCAGCGACGACTACACGTGCGCGGCCGGGGTCACGGTCACGCAGAACCCGCCGCCCGTCAGCGGCTCCGCGGGCTCCTGCTTCCCGGCCGGGGCCACGGGGACGACGAGCACGCCGCCCACCGGCTTCGGAGGCAGCAGCGCCGCCGGGACGGGAAGCAGCGCCGTCAGCCTGTCCGTTCCGGGGGGATATGTGAGCGTGGCGATCCCGAACCCGCCGGCGGTTCCCTCGACGCCGAATTCCTGCCAGGCGCCCACGAACAAGCAGCCGTCCAACTGCGCCATCTGCGACCAGATCGCCGCGTTCAGCGACCCGGGCGGGGATCCGCGCGTTCCGGAGACCGACCTTTCGCTCAATGTGCCGATCTTCGGCGGCTCGCTGGACTTCACGCGCGTCTACGACAGCCAAGATTTGAGCGGCGTAAGTCTTGGCCCAGGCTGGATGCACAGCTTCGAGTCCCGCGTTTATCTGCGTTGGGCTCAGCAGATGTTCTTCCGGGTGGGGGATCCGCCGCAGTGGGAGTTCAGCGGCGGCGGCGGTGGCGGCTCCTATTCATTGAGCTACACCGAGGTCGGCGGAATGTCTCCGACCGCCTCCAAGCCCGCCGACCCGGACGTCATCGTAGAGGTGCGCACGCCCGACGGACGGCGCCTCACCTACAGGCGCAACTCCGATGGGACTTTGAGCCCGCCGGTCGGGGAAACCGCGGCATTGACTATGTCCGGGTCCACGACGACGCCCGCCGGATACACCTGGACCTTACTCGACAAGACGGTCTACCGGTACGATGGTTCCGGGAAACTACAGACGATCACCGACCGGAATGGCAACGTCGTCACCTTGGACTACAGCGGCGGCCAGCTTGCCGACGTGAAAGATCCGAACGGGCGAATCCTCTACACGTTCACATACGGCAGCAATGGACGCCTCGCGACGGTGACCGACTTGGCGGCCAGGTCTGTGAACTTCAGCTACGTCTCGGCGCCGCTCTCAGCCTATGTCGTCCCGCTAGGCAATTCCGGCAATGGCGTTCCCATGTTGAGCCAAGCCGTGGGTCCCAAGGGCACGACCGCCTACGGCTATTCCGCCTTCACGGTGCCCGGCATCGCGGACATCGGCCACGGGGCCCTCGTGGACGATGCCTTCGTCGTGCAAAACAGCGCCAGCCTCTACATGGTCGCGACCAGCTTCAACGATCCCGTGATCAGCCTCCTGACTTCGGTGACCGCGCCCAACGGCTTCGTCACCACCTTCACTTTGGGCGCCCCCCAGCATGTGGTGGACTACACCGCCATCGCAAACGCGGAGAAGGCGGGGCAGTTGACCAGCGGCGGTGCGGGCGGAGGATTGCTCGCCGCCGGCACCTCTCATCCCACCGAGAACAAGGGCTATTACACGCCAGTCATGCCGACCGGGCCCAACAGCTTCACCATCGACAAGCACACCTTCGCCGAGTGGTACTATCCGCAGAAGTTCTGGACGCTGAGCGAGTCCGGGCCGCTCGGCAACTTCTCGATGGACTACACGATCGACGAACTGCTGGAGCAGGGTTCGACCGTCGTCACCGATCCGCGCGGATTCAAAACCACACATAAGTGGAAGACGGTCAACGGGCAGACGGTTTCGACCGATATTGTCGATCCAGACAACGCCGCGACGAACAACACCTTCGACGCGCAAAACAATCCTACACAGGCTACCGACCGCGCTGGCCACACCACCTCGGCGATCTTCGACGCCAAGAACAACCCGACGAAGATAACGAACGCGGCGGGGCAGAACATCTTCTTAAGCTACGAGTCAAACTTCAACGGGGTGGCGACATTCACCGATACCAAAGGGAACTCCACGCAGTTCAACTACGATGCCAAGGGTAACATGACCAGGGCGCAGGATGCACTCGGCAATGCAGTCGACACAGGATACGACGCACATGGCGCACCAATCTCAATCACCAATCCATTGGGTCGTACGATAGCGCTCAGCCATGATACTAATGGGAATCTGGCTTCAATCTCCGATTCGTTGAGCCGCACAACCCAACTGGGCTACGATGGCCTGGGCCGAACCACCAGCCTGACGGATGCAACTGGCAAGGCGACTCAGTTCCAATATGACGCCAACAATAATCTGACTCAGGTAAAAGATGCCCTGAACGGCCTAACAAACTTCGACTACGCTTCAGGGCAACTCACCTCAGGCAAACTACTGAGTGCTCTCCACGATGCCAATAGCCATACAACGACGTTCAGTCGTGATACCCGCGACCGCCTGACGAGCATCACCAACGCGCTGGGCCAGACGCGGAACTACAAGTACGATGACGCCAACAACGTGACGCAAAAAACCAAGGCCGATGGAACGGTAATTACGTTCCAATACGACAACCTGGGCCGCCTGACGAACGTGAATCTGCCGGGCAACCCCGTAACAAACAGCTACGACGCCGTGGGCAATCTCGTAGATGCGGGCGATTCGTTCAGCGATACAAAGATCGGCTACGACACTCTGGGCCGCCCAGTCAAGGTTCTGGAGACCAACAAAGGCGCGAACTTCACCAGCGAGATCGACTACGAGTACGATGCCGCCGGCAACCGCACGAAGATGACGCTGCAAGCCCTCCCTACGCCATTCATCTGGACCTATACCTATGACGGTTTGAATCGCACGACAAGCCTCACCAATCCGTTTAACCAGATGTTCACCTTGGCTTACGACGCCGCAAGCCGTCGGACCAGCCTAACCTACCACAATGGCATCCAGGCAACATACGCCTACGATGCAACCGATATGGTGACGAACATCACCTACAAGCGCACGAGCGACCAGAGTTTTGTCGCCTCGTCCGCCTACACGTACGACGCCGTGGGAAGCAGGCTGACGATGACGAACGCCTCTGGAACCCACAGTTACGGCTACGACCCCCTGCACCGCCTGACAAACGCTAGCCATCCTGTGGCCAGCAGCCTGCCAGTTACGAACGAGGCTTTCGCCTATGACTCTGTCGGCAACCGCACTGCTGACGCGTTGCGCGCCAGCTACAATTACGACGTGGTGAATCGAATCACCCAGGACTCAGCCTACACCTACGCCAGCGACGCCAACGGCAACTTGACATCGCGCACAGACCGCGCGACCGGCGAGACAACGCGATTCGTATACGACGACGTCAATCGGCTCATCGAGGTCGATGCCTCGACCTATACAGTCGCAAAGTACAAGTACGACGCAGCGGGTAGGCGCATCGAACGCAATGTGGGCGCAACAACGTATCGCTACGTCTATGACGGCGCCAATATCTTGGCGATCTTGGACGGTAGCAACAATTTGGTTCAACTGTTCACACAGGGTCCAGGCATTGACGCGCCGCTAAGCGTACATAGCGGCGGGCAGGATTACTTCTATCATCAGGATGCACTTGGCAGCGTGACGGCCCTAACGAACTCTAGCGGGACCACCATTGAAACGGTCGAATATGAGGCCTATGGCAGTGCCGTGGTCAAGGATGCGAACGGAGGAACGCACACTGTCTCGACGGTTGGAAATACCTTTCTCTACACAGGGCGCGAGTTCGATTCAGAGACCGGCCTGTATTATTTTAGGGCACGGTATTACGATCCAAACGCTGGCTCCTTCTTTCAGGCAGACCCCAACGAATTTAGCGAGTCGCATTACTACGCCAACGCGAACCCACTTAGCAACATAGACCCAACGGGGCAGATCACTATCCCTTTCATTGGGTGGATCGATGTAGGTGAGACGGCTGGACAGAAGAGTGCCGAATGGTACGCGGATAAATATAACGAGTCCGGTATCTGGGGCAAGATTGGATGGGGATCACTCGGACTTGCAGCCTCACTTTGGACTCCGTGTACTTCAGATAAGACTGCGACCGTTTTAGCTGCTGGATATACCGCAGGATCGTGGGCTGCTCGACCGTATTGGCAGTATTCTTCAGGTCCCGGATACGAGTCAAAATGGCTGACACGCGGGTGGGGGTGGGATGCGCCGTACCCCACTGGTATCGATGCCCGTACTGCTTTGAATCTTCCCGAGTACAATCCAGCGACCTTTGCACAGCAAGTAACTCCTAGGTGGTGGCAGCCAATTGCCGGACCGAGAGCGGTTGCCGGCGGAACGGGGTGGGAATACTACATCACAAATTGGAGTTGGAGTAAGGCCTTCAGATTCCCGGTCCCAAAATGAGCGGAGTTCAGATGATAATCCTATGGATCGCTGTCATGCTGGTTGCTGTTGCTCTCATCTTCGGAGCGGCATTCGCCGCAAGTGTAATCGACATGTATCGGCGTTTGCGATCAACAGGCTATGCCTGGGAAATCATCCACAAACGACTTCGGTCTGACTTGTCGATGGCCCATCGCAATCGATCTCCCGCATCAGATAGTTTAGTGCCGCTCGTTGGTCGGCAAGTATGGTTTGCGTGGTCGTTCCGATGGGGGCCTGCGGGAGAAAGTTTCGGCGAAATAACGGCCGTTGATACGTCGAAACAGGAACAATTGATTTTAATTTCGTCGGATACGAATTTTCATATAGGCACAAAAATGACTCCCGGCGTCCCCGTACAGATAAAGTTTTTCCCAAATGGGCCCTGTTCGATCCCGAGATTTGAGAGACAATCCATAGATGGGAAAATCGTATTGCCCGAAGTTGCCGAGGCTGGTGAATGCGAGTTAGTCGTATTGGCGACGTCTCCCCGTATAACTATGCCAACAGCAACTGAGGGAAAGTGAAAATTCTGATTCTAATCGCCAGTCTCGCATCGCCCTCTTTCGCCGGAGGTTCGTTTGCCGCTATCTCCTGCGACGAGTTGAACGGGAATACGACCTCGGCGACCGTCATCGACGTTCGGTATCCGGCCGATTATCAGCGCGGACACATCAAGAACGCGGCCTCGCTCCCATTTTTTGACCTCAAGAAAATCTCGTATCCGAAGGACCAGCCGATCGTCGTCTATTGCTCGGGCATCGGCTGCTCGCTGAGTCACGACGCCGCGATCACTTTGCAGGAGATGGGCTACACCAACGTGAAAGTGCTGACGGGCGGAATCGCCGAGTGGTCGATGAAGGGCTATCCCATGGTGGTGGACCCGAACGCCCCGTCGACCATCAAGACGCCGTACTACTTCCCTTCGTGGACCGCGTTCCAGACCACGGAAGTCGCGCCGAAGGATTTCTGGGGTAAGCAGCAAAGCGGGGGGACGTTCTATCTGATCGACGCCCGCCCGGCCAAGGAGTACGCCGCCGGCCACCTGCCCGGCGCGCACAACCTCGCGGCCGAGGACTTGGCCGGCAAGATGTCAACGCTGCCGAAGACGAACGAGTACATGGTGTACGACCGCCGCCCGGACCGGAGCCGGACCATGGCGCAGAAGATGCAGGACGCGGGACTGGCCGCGCACATCTTGGCGGGAGGCGTGAGCGTTTGGGCCGCGCAGGGACTGCCCATGTCGGTCGCACCGGACGATGCGAAATGAACTGAACCGTCGGCGGCGGCATACCGGCCTGGCCGGCCTCGGGGCGATCGCCCTGGGCCTGGCGGCCCTCCTGCCGCCCGTCCGCGCCTGGGCCCAGCAGACCGTCTGCGCCGTCGTGAAACTGCAGTTGGGCCAGCAGGCCGCCCTGGAGCGCGAGGCGTTCAAGGCCAACCTCGGCCTGACCAACAACCTGGGCGACCTGCCCCTGTCCCAGCTGCGCATCGACGTCCTGATCACCGACCCCAGCGGCAGCCCCGCTAACTCCCTGTTCTTCATCAAGACCACCAACCTCCAGAACGTCAACGCCGTGGACGGCACCGGCACCGTCCAGCCCGCCGGCTCCGCCGCCGCGGAGTGGCTGATCATCCCGTCCACCGGCGCCGGCGGCTCCGGCACCGCCGGCGTCAAGTACAACGTCACCGCCCGCATGTCGTTCTACACCGGCGGCGTGCCCCGCATCACCACCACCTTCCCCGTCGCCATCACCGTCAAGCCCCAGCCCGTTTTGTTCCTGGAGTACGCCCTGCCCTTCGAGGTGTTCGGGCCCCAGCCCCTCCTGCCCTCCGTCTCCATCGCCACCGAGCCCTTCCCGCTGGGTCTGCGCGTCGTCAACGTCGGCTCCGGAACGGCCAGCAACTTCACCGTCAACTCCGCCCAGCCCCAGATCGTGGACAACGCCCAGGGCCTGGCCGTCAACTTCACCCTGTTGGGCTCCTACCTGGGCTCCACCGCCCTGACCAGCAACAGCCTCAACATCGCCTACGGCGACGTGCCCGCCGGCGGCTCCAAGCAGGCCGCGTGGATCATGGCCTCCTCGCTCGCCGGACGCTTCAACAACTTCAGCGCCAATTTCACCCACGCCGCCACCTTGGGCGGAGCGCTGACTTCCCTTATTCAGGGAGTCAGCACCTACACCTTGATCAAGGACGTCCAGGACGACACTCCAGGCCGCGACGCCCAGTTCGACTTCCTGATCAACCGCACCACCCCGCGCAGCCAGATGGAGCAGACCTACGCGTCCGGCGCCGATCCCCTGCCCACGCCCGAGTTCATCATGGAGTCCGACCAGGCGGGGATGACGCCCGTGCTGGACGTGCCGGGAACCACCGGCGGCGCGCTGTCCGGCTCCAACGCCGTCCTGAACTTCGCCTTCGCCGTGCCCGTCCCGACCGCCGCCTGGGTCCATGCCGCCGTTCCCGTTTCGTTCGGCGGCTCCGTCCAGGTTCTGTCGGCCGTGCGCGCGGACGGCAAGGTCCTCAACCCGCACAACTTCTGGATCAGCAAGCACTTCAACAAGCTCTCCCTCGCCTTCTCGTACAAGCTCCACGTGCTGGACTTCACCGGCGCGCAGGCGGGCGCCGCGTCCTACGCCCTCACCTTCGGCGCGGCCTCCCTGGATGTCCCGCCGGACCCCATCCCGAACCTGTCGACCGGCGCGGCCGGACCCGGAGCGGTGAACCTGGCCTGGACCGCGACCGGCGAGGACGGCTCCACGGGCACCGTCGTCGGCGGCAAGTACGCGATCTTCGCCTCGACCGACCTGGCGGCGACGCCCAGCGCCGCCGCGGCGGCCGTCGTCTTCTCGACCTCCACGCCCGCGCTCGCGCCCCAGAACTACAGGCTGACGGGGCTTCTCGGCAACGCCACGTATCAAATCGCCGTGTTCCTGGCCGACGCGGCCGGTCATTACGCGCCGGCGTCCAACCGCGTCTCGATCACGCTGCCCGCCGCCCCGCCGCGCAGCGTCACCGTCGTCGTGGGCACGACCAGCGCGGCCCTGAACTGGGACATCGCGGGGAACCTGCCCGGAGTCCAGTACAACGTGCTGCTCTCCACGTCCGGCGCGGCCCCACTGGCCCAGTCCGGCTTCGCCGTAGACCGGACTTCCTTCATCTTCACGGGGCTGGACGTGAATCAGACCTACCTCGTGACCGCGCAGGAAAAGGTCGGCGCGGCCCAGACGCCCGACGCCGCGATCTCCTCCGCGACCACGTTGGCCTTGGCGCCCGCCGTGTCGACCGCCCCGTTCGTCGCCGTCGCCACGAACGCCGTGACGGCCCAGTGGCTGGCCGGAGCGAATCCGCCCGACACGGAATTCCTCGCCGAACTCTCCACGTCGCCGTCTCGGGCCCCGCTCTTGCTCGGCAGCGGCTGGGTGCACGCCTCCAGCTTCACGTTCGCGGGCCTTCTGCCCGCCACGACCTACTACGGCCAGGTCAAGGCGCGCAACCGCGCCTCGGTCGAGACGGCCTACGCCGACTTGGGCGCGATCAAGACCGCGCCCGTGGACAACCTGCCGCCGCGCACGTCCTTCGCGGCGGGCACGCCGCAGTTCGGCGCGTCGCCGGTCTATGTCGCCACCACCACGGTCCTGAGCCTTTCCGCCGCGGACGACAAGGTCGCGGCGGGCGACGGCCTGGGGTTGGGCGTGGCCCGGACTTTGTTCGCCGTCGACTCGGCCAGTTTCACGGCTTATACTGGAACCTTCACGCTCGTCGCCGTGGGCACGCACACCATCCAGTTCTACAGCGTGGACGTGCTGGGCGACGCGGAAGTCGTGCGCAGCACGTCGGTGGCCGTGGACGCGGCCGCGCCGATCGCGCGTCTGGACGCGCTCGGCAGTTCCACGACAGTCGCGGGCAACCTGTTCGCGGCGTTCGGCTCCAGCCTCGCCGTCACGGCAATCGATCCCGTCGTCGCCGGCGCCGCCTCCGGCGTCGCCGGCGTTCAGTTGACCGTGGACGGGGCCACGGCGGCTTACACGGCGCCTTTCGAACTGGCCGCGGGCACGCATTCTATCGCCTTCGGCGCCTTCGACAACCTGGGCAACGGCCTCAACGTCCTCTCCACCGAGACCGTAGCCGTGGACGGCCTACCTCCGCGCACCGCCGCCGCCTTCGGCGAGCCCAAGTTCGCCGGCGATCGGCTCTACCTGAGTTCGACGACCCCGGTCCAATTCACCGCCGTCGACGACCTGGCCACCGTGGGCGACGGGCGCGGGTCGGGGGTGGGGCAAACCTTCCTCGCCGTCGACGCGACCACTTACGCGGCAGTCGTCTCCACGATCAGCTTCTCGACCGAAGGCGTGCACGGCCTGAGTTGGTTCAGCCGCGACTTGGTGGGCCATGAGGAGATTGCCGCCAGCACCTCGGTCGCCGTGGACCTGACGCCGCCTCTGACTCAGCTTCAAATCTCCTCGCCGTCCGTCGCGCAAGCCTCGGCCACGGTGGTCGGCCCGGGAACCGTGCTGAGCCTGGCCGCCCAGGACCCGCTCTCGGGCGGCGTGGCCTCGGGCGTCAAGGACACGTATCTCGCGGTGTCGACCAGCGTGTTTGCGCTCGCTCCGGCCACCTTCACTTTCTCCGGCGCGGACGGTCCGCGCGCGGTTTCCTTCTATAGCCGCGACAACGTCCTCAACACCGAAGCGGTCAAGACCGCCGCCGTCCTGCTCGACGCCACCCCGCCGCTCACCGTCCTGCAGGTCCTGGGCGGCCGGCGCTTCCCGGGACCGGACGCGGCGAGCGCGTACGTCTCTTCCGACACGCGCTTCGCCTTCGCGGCCCTGGACCCGACGGTCGGCGGCGTCTCCGCGGGAGCGGCCTTCACGCAGTCCAGCGACAACGGCGGGGCTTTCCTGGCGTCCACGACGACGTTCAGCCTGGCCGAGGGGCGTCATGCGCTTGCCTACCAAAGCCAGGACTTGGTCGGGAACATGGAGGTCGCGCGCAGCACGACGATGCTCGTCGACGCGACGCCGCCGGTCAGCACGGTCACGATCGGCACGCCGCAGTTCACGGCCGCGGACGGCACGATCTACCTTGCGACCACCACGCCGGTCGCGCTGTCCGCCGTCGATCCTGCCCTGCCGCAAATCTCGACCGGCACGGCCGTTCCCGGCTCGGGCGTGGCGCGCATCGAGGTGTCGGTGGACAGCGCTCCGTATGCCGTTTACACGACCAGCCTGACCTTCGCCGAAGGCCGCCACACGATCCAGTATCGCGCCATCGACAACGTCGGCAACGCGGAAGCCGCGCGCACGTTGGCCGTGCAATCCGACGCGACGCCGCCGCTGGCCGCGCCGGTCCTGGCGGGCGGACGCCAAGCGGCAGGAACGGGAGGAGTCTTCGTCTCCTCGGATACGCGCGTGAGCTTCGCCGCGGCCGACCCGATCGTCAACGGCGTCGCCTCGGGCGTCGCCTTCACGCGCTGGCACGACGACGGCGGCGCGTTCTCGGCCTTCGTCTCGTCCTTCGCGCTGGCGGAGGGCAGCCACACTTTGACTTTCCAGAGCCAGGATAACGTGGGCAACCTCGAAGTCTTGAAGAGCACCGCTATCCTTGTGGACGCGACGCCTCCGGTCAGCGCGGCCGCGATCGGCGCGCCGCTGTATACCGCCGCCGATGGAACGCAGTATGTCACCCCGGCCACGCCAGTGACATCGTCGGCCGCCGACCCTGTGGTCAACGGCGCCGCATCAGGCATAGATCGCATCGAAGCGGCCGTGGACGGGGCGCCGTTCGCGGTCTACACCTCGACTCTGACCTTCGCCGAGGGTCGCCACACGGTTTCGTACCGCACGGTCGACCGCGTGGGCAACGTCGAGACGGCGCATACCTTGCGGCTCCAGTCCGACAGCACCGCGCCCGTCACTACGCTCCAAGCGAGCGGTTCTTACTTCGCCGCGGCCGGGCGCAATTTCGCGCCGCCGTCGTTCGCCTACGCGCTGCCGGCCCAGGATCCGGTCGTGAACGGAGTGGCCTCGGGCTTAGCCGCGACACTGTTCCGTATCGACGTGAGCTCGTTCACACGCTACGTCTCGACTTTCAGCCTGAACGAGGGCGTGCGTCGCGTGGACTTCCAGAGCGCGGACAATGTCGGCAACCAGGAACTTCTCAAGTCGGCGACGGTGTACGTGGACGCGACCGCCCCGGCCACGGCGTTGACCATCGGCCAGCCGCAGTACGCATCACCCAGCGGCATGCTGTTCGTGGGCCCCGCCGCGCCGTTTGCGCTCTCCGCGCAAGACCCGGTCGTTCAGGGCGTCGCCTCGGGCGTTTCCGCGGTCTCCGTGCGCGTGGACTCGGCGCCGTTCGCCTTCTACAGCGCGACCTTCACGCTGACGCCCGGCGACGGTCTGCGAACCGTCGGCTGGTTCGCGGCCGACAACGTGGGCAACGCCGAGACGCCGAAGCTCTCGACCGTGGCGCTCGACGCCACGCCGCCTCTGACCAGTCTGCTGGTGACGGGCGGCCGCCAGTTCCCGGGTCCCGACGCCTCGACCTTTTATGCCTCCGCCGACACGCGGCTGATACTGGTCTCGACCGATCCGCTCGCCGGCGGCGTGGCCTCGGGCGTCGCCTTCACGCGCTGGCAGGACAACAACGGGGCCTTCACGACGTCTATTTCCAGCCTGGCCCTCGCCGAGGGGGCGCACACGCTCGGCTATCAAAGCTCGGACAACGTGGCCAACCTGGAGGTCCTGCGCAGCACGACGGCGCTGATCGACGCGACCCCGCCCGCCACGACCGTCGCCATCGGCTCGCCGACCTTCACGGCCGCCGACGGCACGATCTACGTCGCCACGGCCACGCCGGTCGCGTTCGCCGCGGCCGACCCCGATCTCCCGACCGGTCAGGCGGGCTCCGGGTTGAACCGCATCGAGGTATCCCTCGATGGGGCGCCGTTCATGCCGTATACCATCGCGATCACGCTCACCGAGGGGCGGCACGTGATCCTCTACCGCGCCGTGGACAACGTCGGCAATATTGAGGGCGCGCATTCGATCTCGATTCAGTCCGACATGACGCCGCCGGTCAGCGCGCTCGTCGTCGGCGCGCCCCAGTTCCAGCTGTCGAACGTCCTCTTGGTCAGTTCGCGCACGCCGTTCGGGGTCGCTGCCGTCGATCCCGCGGCGAACAACGTCGCCTCGGGCGTCAAGGACACCTATTACCGCGTCTCGGACGTCGCCCCCAGCACCGCCGCCTTCACCGTTTATACCTCCACCTTCGCCATGGCCGGCGCGGACGTGAACAAGATCGTCGAGTTCTACTCGCGCGACAACGTGCTCAACACCGAAATCGTCAAGTCTTCGACGGTCCTGCTCGACTCGACGCCGCCCGAGATCGCTTTGCTTTCACCGGCGGCGTGCGACTCGGGGATCTGCCGCGTGCTCAAGGGCAAGTTCCCGGTGCTGGGCACCGCTCACGACCTTCACTTCGGCAATTACCGGCTCGAGTTCGCGGCCGGCCAGAACGCGGTCTCCAGCTTCACCTTCGTCAGCTCGGGCACGGCCGTCGTCAGCTCGAATACGCTGGCGGTCTGGGACGCGACGGCACTGGCCGGCTGGTACACCTTGCGGCTCACCGCGACCGATCTCGTCGCCAACACCGCCTCCGCCGCGATCAACGTCTTCGTGGGCGATCCCGGCGAGCTCCTGACCTTGGGCAACCACGAGGTCTTCAACATGCCCGAGGGCGTGGCCGCCGGCTCCGACGGGAAGATCTACGTCGCCGACCGCGACAACGACCGCGTCGCCGTGTTCTCGTCGACCGGCGCTTTGCTCGCGTCCTTTGGGAGCCGCGGCCACGACGACGACCATCTCTCCTCGACCGGAACCGTGACCCTGGATGAGCCCTCGGGCGTGGCGGTGGATGCCGTGGGCAACATCTACGTGGCCGACACGGACCACGACCGCGTGCTCAAGCTCTCGGCCACGGGACAGATTCTGCTGAGCCTGGGCGGTCGGGAGCGCGAGCAAGAAGACCGGCATGACGACAAGTCCGAGGATCACGACCGCCGCCAGCCCGGCCGATTCCACCACCCGGCGGGCGTGGCCGTGGACGCTGGCCAAAACATCTTCGTCGCCGACACGGACAACCGGCGCGTGCAGGTGTTCGACTCGACCGGCGGATTCAGCTTTCAGTTCGACCTGCCGCCCGTTCCCGCGCGAACCGGCAGCGACGACGACGATCACGACGTGCACGAGGACCCCTCCGTCGCGGCTTTGGGCAAGCCGTTCGGCATCGCGCTCGACGCGGCCGGCGACATCTACGTCGCCGACCCGAAGGGGGGACGCGCGCTCAAGTTCGGCGCGACCGGACAACTGCTGCTGACCATCCCCATCGCGGGCGACAAGCCCGGGACCTGGGGCCAGCCCTTCGGCGTGGCGGTCAGCGCCAGCGGCGACTGCCTGTTGGTCTCGGACCGTAAAGGCTCCCGGATACTCAAGTTCGATTTCATGGGAAGCCAGAATCTCGTCTTCGGCGCCAAAGGCAAGCTTCACGACGACGACGCGCCCAAACCCGGCACGGCCGCGGTCTTCGAGAAACCCATGGGCCTGGCCCTGGACGCACAGGGTGCCTTGCTGGTGGCCGACCGCAACAACGACCGGGTCCGCAAGTTCGCTTTGCCTACCGGCCAGCCGCCGCTGGTCGTGCCGACGCCTAAGCCCGAGGACGAGGACGCGGCGCGCGACGTGGTGGACAAAGAAGACGGCGGCAAGGTCGAGCGCAAGGACCTCGCGGCCGTGGACATACCGGCGGGAGCCGTGGCGCGGGACATGAAGGTCACGGTCTCGACGCCGAGCGAGGGCGTCGTCGACGAATCCAGCCGCCGGCACGCGGCGGACGCGGCCCAGCTCAAGACCGCCTCGCCGCCGGTGGAGTACGGCCCCGAGGGCACGAAATTCGCGGCCCCCGTCACGTTGACCTTGCCCTACAGCCCGGATCTGGTGGCGCTGGAAGGCGTGGACGAAGCGGATCTCACGGTCCGCTACTGGAACCGCGACAAGGCGCAGTGGGAGAACCTGGACTCGACGGTCAACCCCAAGACCCGCACGGTCAAGGCCAAGACCACGCACTTCTCGTTGTACCAGGTCTTCTCGGGTACCGCGACCGCGGGGCTGCGCCCGCTCGCGGTCGGCGACCCGACGTTCGTGTTCCACGACGCCTACGCCTTCCCGAACCCGGTGCGGGGGACAAGCGCGGTCACCATCCGCATGCAGACGGGACTAGCGGACTCGGTGGAAGTCCGCGCCTACGACGTGTCGGGCCGGAGAGTATACTCGTCCTCGAATTTCTCGCTCAACCCGGGCCTCGACGACGGCAACGGCAAGGGCATCCAGTACACCTACGACAACGTCTGGGACATCTCGGGCGTGGGCTCGGGCGTGTATCAGTACGTCATCACCGCCAAGAAGTCGGGGAAGTCCGACATCCATAAGGCCGGCCGGGTTGGGGTGATCAAGTAAGTGCCATGAATAACACTCGACTCGCCTTACTGGTTGAAACGTACCAGCCGCGGCAAAACCTGATCAGCCGCGTAGCGAGGGGCCGTCTCGCCTGGGGAAACCTGGACGGGATAAGCGGTCCGACAAACCGTCTGTCAAAGGGCGGGACGCGAACCTGCGGGCTGTACTACAAAGGAATCCAATCGGAGCCTCGTAAACCCAAAGCTGAGGAAGGCGACCCGTTATTTGATCGGGGAAGCCATCAGCGGACGCTCATCGGATCAGGGCAGGGCGACCGCTTCCTTCGGGGTCCACGGAGCTGCACGCAGGGACAGGAAGTCGAGCAACATGGGAGGCCCTCCTCGGCCTACCTCGAAGTTCGAGGTGGACAGGACCAGCCCTATAAGGCAACGCCGAAAGGGGCAGGGAGTCGAGAGGGAGTCAGACGAGGCCATAGTAGTGTTGATCGCCGAGACAGCATAACTCGGCGGGAGCGAAGGGCCTCGACTTTGGCGGCGCTGAACTTGAGACGAAGGATGGGGGATTGCCCTTGAGGCTATTAACCCTCGGTCGTATTCAGCAGTCTCAACGTAAGCTCTACCACGAGAGCAAGGCGGGGCCGTTGGTCCTGCTGAAGGGCTTGTGGCGAATCGCCATCGGAGAGCCGTGTGAGGTAAAACTTCACGCACGGTTCGATGAGGGGCCGCTGGAAACGTGCGGGAATAGATCCCGAGGCGCGCCAGCGGCCTACTCTGTGATGAATAAGATCATCCTCGCCGTCACGCTCGCGCTGCTCACCCCAGCCGCCGGGGCGGTCGAAACCGCGTCATTCCTCACTATCGGCGCGGGAGCCCGCTATCTCGGCGTGGGCGGCACGGGGACCGCGCTGGCCAACGACGCGAGCGCGCTGTACTGGAACCCGGCGGGGCTGGCCGGCTTGGAGAAACGGGAGGTCACCGCCAGCCACGCGGAGCTCAGCCAAAGCGTCCGGCACGACTTCTTGGCCTATGCACAGCCGACCGAACTCGGCACCTTCGCGGCCGGGGCGACCTACCTGAGCCAGTCCGCGTTGGAAGGACGCGACGCGCAGGGCCACCCCACCGGCGGCTTCCAGGCGTCCGACGCGGCGCTGAGCCTCGGCTACGGACGCAAGACCGAGTGGGCCGACCTCGGCGCGACGGCGAAGTACATCCAATCCCACATCGGTTCGGCCCAGGCCGAGACGGTCGCCCTCGACCTCGGCGCGCGCAAGGCGCTGGGACCGGTCGTGCTGGGAGCGGCGCTGCGCAACGCGGGTCCGGGGATGAAGTACGACAATCAGCGCAACGACCTGCCGTTGAGGCTGGCCTTCGGCGCGGCCTACGCGTTCGCGGGCGGCCACGCGCTGGCTGCCGAGTGGACCAACGGCCCCCGCGGCGCGGGCAACGACGCGGGCTTCGGCGGGGAGTACCAGGCGATCAAGGGCGTGTTCCTGCGCGCGGGCTACACGACGCAGACGGCGACCACGGGCGGGTCGGGCTTCGACGCCGCGCGCGGCCTGACGCTCGGCATCGGCCTTCGCTCGGCGCGCTGGACCATCGACTATGCCGCCGTGCCCATGGGCGAGCTCGGATCGACCCACCGATTCACGCTCGGCGCACGCTGGTGAACTGCCCCAAATGCCGCAATCCCGTCGACGACCAAGCCTCCTTCTGCGGGGTCTGCTCCGAGATCCTGCGTAAGGAGCCACCGGCCGCCGCGCCCCCCGCCGTGGCGGAGCGAGTCGAAGCCGTCGCGCGCGGCTGGACGCCGCGGGTGATCGCCGTGGCGCTCGCTTTATTCGCGATGCTCGTTCCCTTTCGCGCGCGGGTGATGAACGCGCTGTGGTTTCTCGACTTCGTCAACCTCGCGTTCCACGAGGGCGGACACATCGTCTTCGGCCTGCTCGGCAACCGCTTCATCATGGTCTGCGGGGGGACCGCGATGCAGCTGCTGCTGCCGGCGGCGGCGGCCTGGCACTTTTACCGGCGCGGCGAGCGCGCCTCGGCCAGCGGCGCGCTGTGGTGGTTCGGCCAGAACTTCCTCGGCATCGGCCGCTACGTCGCCGACGCGCGCGCCCAGCGTCTCGACCTCGTCGCGGGCGGCGTGCACGACTGGACCTATCTGCTGGAGACCGTCGGTCTCCTGATCCACGACGAGGGGATCGGCCGCGCCGTCCAGATCCTCGGCTGCCTCATCATGGCCTTCTCCGCGGCCGGGGTCTACGTCTATTGGCGCGAGAAGCGCCGAACCTCCGCTTGAAAACCCGCGACGGCTCCGAGTTCTCGAAAGCCAATCGAGCCTGGCGCGGATCAGGGAAGCAGCACATCGACAACCTCCGGAATAGGTCCGAAGTGTCCGATCCGGACGGAGCTGCGGTTCCCCCGGGACGTCACCGTGGACGGCAAGCCTTGGGCGCTGGCATGAACCCCGCATCTTCCACGACGATTCGTTGATTTCCGAGGAGAAATCATGTTGAATGGGGCCATCGCCGGCGGGAAACCGCCTACCACATAAATCATGAGTGACAAACGACTTCTTCTAGCCTTGGCTTGCATAGGCGTCCTGAATCCTTGCGTCTTTGCGGCGGTCCCGCGCGAGGTCCAATACGCGCGATCGGTCGAGCACGCCGCTTTGTGCGAACAAATCTATCGTGATGCGTGGGTTGTGCTCTCCAGAAAAATCGCCGCGATTAAGACTCCGTGGGCCATCATCCTCGACGCGGACGAGACGGTTCTCGACAATTCGGAGTTCGTCGCCGACCTGCGCCGCCGCGGCGCGCCGATGAGCGGGCAAGAGTGGGACCTGTGGGTCGAAAAGAAGGCCGCCAAAGCGTTGCCCGGAACACGCGAATTCCTCGACCGCGTGCGCGCTGCTGGAGGGGAAATCGTTTATATCACCGACCGGCCGTCTTCTCAGGAAGAGCCGACGCGCGAGAACATGAGAGCGCTCGGCCTTTACAAGGA
Source organism: Elusimicrobiota bacterium (assembly GCA_028871595.1). The sequence goes on along the minus strand of JAGWMT010000007.1, from coordinate 3,595 downwards.
TGGAGACGGCCTACTTTTGAAACTGGACGCCAAAGATACCAAAGATATCCGCCGCGGCTGCGTCGAGGAGGGCTCCCCGCGCTGCAAGACGTTGGGACCGCGCAAGATCCTCGCGACTTTCGGCGATAGCGTGCGCGACCACGTCGAACTCTATGGCGATGCGGCCAAGCACCTGGGTGACGAGGTTGAAAGCGATACGTCCTGGGGAACGACGCGCTTCGTGCTGCCGAATCCGCTTTACGGGCAATGGGAGACCGGCTACCAGGCGAGGTACTGAGAAGGGCGGCGCGGCCATGAGCATGAGCGCGGTCTCGGTCATCATCAACGCGTTGCAGCTGCGTCGAATCGTCTTGTGGAACGCATGGCCGCCGAGATGAAGCAACGCGAGGCCTATCGCGGGGCGTGAGCTTCCAGTCCGTGCCCGCCGCCTACCTTGACGCGAAGCGGGTCGGCACCCATTGCAACGCTTCGAATGCCAAGAGCCGGGCGGTCGCCGAGCGTCTCGACTTCGCTTTGGAGGGGGTGGCTTCTCAACGACGACCGCGCCGCCGCTCCGGAAATTCAATGTCGCGACCGCGGTACACTCGCGGATTGTTGTTGTATAATCAGCGCCGCGCCTCGACAGCTCAATGGATAGAGCTACTCCGTCCTAAGGGGAAAAAGGTCTTTTTGCGCGTTTCGGCGCTCTTGCGCCAGAGTCGGATTGTCCTTGATTCCTCGTCGGAAATCCAGACTTGCCGTTTCGACGGGACTTTACCCGTTTTGCTGGATTTTGACGCGCGATGGACACCATATGGACACCAGTCCCTCGGGCTCCGATTTCTCGCCGGCGCTCGCTCGGCCTGATTCCGGCATGGCCGCCCTGCGGGCATTTCCCATACGGGTAGAATATAATTGCCATTATTTTATACCATGGTAGAATTTATCGGAGGTTGAATGCTGTTCCGTTATTTAGAGAAATCGATTTTGGACGACCTCGGCGAGAAAATGGTCTTTCTCGGAGGGCCCCGGCAGGTCGGCAAAACAACCTTGGCCAAGACGCTTGGCCAGGGCCGTTTCAAGGAGAGCGTTAAATACCTCAACTGGGACGCGCGGGAAGACAGGAAGCGGATTCTCGCGGGGACCTTCGCGGCCGATGAGGCGCTCATCATCTTCGATGAAATCCACAAGTACCGGCACTGGAAGACGTTCATCAAGGGCTTCTTCGACAAAAACCGGGAGCGCTATAGGATCATCGTCACCGGCAGCTCGAGGCTGGACGTCTATCGGAAAGGGGGGGATTCCCTGCTGGGGCGGTACCATCATTACCGCCTGCATCCGCTGTCCTTGCGCGAAGTCATCTCAAAGGGCGCGCCGCAGGCGCATGCCGGACGCGCTCTTCATTTCCAGGATTCGACCACCGAGACACGGGACGCGCTCGATCGCCTTCTTAAATTCGGCGGCTTCCCCGAGATCTTTTTGAAGGGAACGGAGAAGGCCCTCCAGCGCTGGCACAACCTGCGCCTGGACGCGCTGGTCACCCAAGACATCCGGGATATCGAGAACCTGAGAGACCTCTCCGGCATCGAGACGCTGATCCAACTCCTTCCCGGCAAAGTCGGAGGCCTGCTCTCCGTCAATTCGCTCCGCGAGGACCTCATGGTCGCGCACAAGACCGCCGCGTCTTGGGTGGACGTGCTGGAAAGGTTCTACTATCACTTCCGGATTCTCCCGCACCAAAGCTCTCGGATCAAGGCCCTGCGCAAGGAGCCCAAGCTCTACCTCTGGGATTGGTCCGAAGTGTCCGATCCCGGAGCGCGCTTCGAGAACCTGATGGCGTCGCATCTGCTGAAATTCTGCCACTATCTCCACGACGCCGAGGGAATCCGGACGGAACTGCGGTTCCTCCGGGACGTCGAAGGGCGGGAGGTCGATTTCCTGCTGACCGTGGACGGCAAGCCTTGGTTCTGCGTCGAGGCCAAGACATCGGATAAGACCGCCTCCCGATCCCTGCTTCAGTTCAAGGAGAAGCTGAATCTCCCCTTGGCCTACCAGGTTTTGCGCGAGCCTGGTGAGGATTACCTCAAGGACGGCGTCCGAGTCATCAGCGCGGACAAGTTTTTGACCGCGTTGGTGTAGCGCGTTGCGTGGAACAATATCCTTGGGCGCTGGCATGATCAAGAGCACGAACGCATCGCCCGTCACGTAACACAACTCGGGAGCCTCGCCAACGGCCGCTACTCTTGAATAGCGCCACAATTTTTTGTCGTAGGATATCGACAATGTCGCCCCGACGCCCCGACACCCCACGACGGGAAGGCGATCTAAGGAACTGTTAAATAATAACTGACACGATTAGATAGAACGGGTATACTCCATGAGTGGACGCGCTCAAGCGGAAATTCGCGGCACTGCTGCCCGCGTTGAACGAACGCGGGCGACGCTTGGCGGTAGCGGCGGAAGCACGCGCTCTGGGATTTGGCGGGGTCGCCAGGGTGGCGAAAGCTTCCGGCGTGTCCGTCTCGACGATCTGGCGCGGTCTGCGGGAGATCAAGAAACGCGGCCGACGCATGGATGCTTCGAAATGCCGTCGGCCCGGTGGAGGGCGAAAGAGCCACGCGCAGACGGAACCGCGCTTGGCGGCAGACCTGGACTCGCTGGTGGAGCCAGCGACGCGGGGCGATCCCGAGTCGCCGCTGCGCTGGACATGCAAGAGCCTTCGCGTGTTGGCCAAGCAGCTTCAGGCGATGGGCCACGACATCAGCTACCCGACGGTCGGCACGCTGTTGCGTCAGGCCGGGTACAGTCTTCAGGCAAACCAGAAGGCCCGAGAAGGCAAGCAGCACCCGGACCGCAACGCCCAGTTCGAGTACATCTACGCAGAAATACAGCGGCAGCAGTCGGCAGGGCAGCCGGTGATATCGGTGGATACTAAGAAGAAGGAGTTGGTCGGGAACTTCAAGAACGGTGGACGAGAATGGCGTCCACAGGGGAAGCCTCAGCGAGTGAAGGTGCACGATTTTCTGATACCGACGAAAGGCAAGGCGATTCCGTATGGCGTCTACGACTTGACGAGGAACGCGGGCTGGGTGAGCGTCGGCATCGACCACGATACGGCGGCGTTTGCGGTCAACAGCATACGGCGATGGTGGCGGACGATGGGGCGGCGAGTCTATCCACGAGCGCGCACGTTGCTGATCACGGCGGATTCCGGAGGAAGCAACGGCGCGCGAACCCGGCTGTGGAAGTGGGAACTCCAGAAGCTGGCCACCGAGAGCGGCCTATCCATTTCAGTGCGCCACCTGCCGCCCGGGACGAGCAAGTGGAACAAGATCGAGCACCGGCTGTTCTCGTTCATCAGCAAGAACTGGAGAGGACGGCCATTGACGAGTCTGGCGGTCATCGTCAACCTAATCGCGGCGACACGTACTCGCACAGGACTGCGGGTACGCTGCGAGCTCGATCCCGGCCGCTATCCCGAGGGGGCGAAGATCTCAGACACGCAGATGTCCAGCCTCAACATCGCACGCGAGCGATTTCACGGCGACTGGAACTATACGATTCATCCAGAAGGACGCAAGCCCAGATGAATCAGTTGTTTTTTAACGAGGCCTAA
>JAGWMT010000006.1 GCA_028871595.1 Elusimicrobiota bacterium | reverse complement strand
TCCACCCCGCCAGCGCGGCGACGGCGCCCGCGGCGAAAGCCGCCGCCAGCAGGCGCATGGGTCCGCCGGTGAAGCGCGACAGGCCCGCGCCCGCGGCGAAGGCGACGGCCGCGGACGCATGCAGCGGAATCTCCGGATGACCGAGCGCCAGCCAAGCCGTCGCCACGATCGCGACGACGGCGCCTCGGCGGACGCCTCGGATCCACGCTTGGACCGGAAGCCGGGCGGCGTCCAGGGCGGCGGCCTCTCCGCCGTCCAGCCCGCGGCTCACGCCCGCCAAGCGCGCGGCGACGGCGGGAACGTTGAAGGTCAGGAGGCCGGCGGCGACCCCGGTCGCGCACGGATGAGCCAGACGCAGCCGCCAGAACAGGACCGCGACGCCCACGGCGACGCCCCCGGCCAAGGGGCGCAGGGCTCCCCAGAAGAACGCGTCCGCCGACCCGGACAAAGCCGCGCCCAGGGCCGCCTTCAGCGCGACGGCGCGCGGCGCCAGCGCGGGCAGGCCCGCGGCGGCGCGAAGCTCCAGGGCCGCGGCCGCTCCCAGGGGTAGCGCCGCCGCATAGGGTTGGGCGTTGAACGGTTCCAGGTGCCGCAGGCGCGCCGCGGCCAGGCCGGCGGAATCTCCGGCGTACGCGAGGCGCAGAGCCGGATCCAGCGCGAACGCGAAGCCCAGGCCCTGGCGACGCTCGTCGCCGAAGCCCGCCTGGAGCAGGAAGGAGCGGGCGAACAGGCTTCGACGCAGGGAGGCGCCGGCGGTCATGAGCGCCTCCAGAGCGACGCGGCCAGGCTGCCTCCGCCGATCCACGGCGCGGCCAGGTAGGCGGCGCGCGCTCCCGCCCGGACGAACTCGGGCAGCAACGGCCAAATCCGGTCGAGCGCCGGGGCGGCCAGGGTCAGCACCGCCAGCGTCAAGGCGAACGTCGCGGCGGCCTGCAACAGGAGCGCCTCCGCGATTTCGGCCCCGTAGCGCGGCGTCCTTCCTTCCGCCACGGCGGCCTCCAAACGGCGCGCGTGGTACCCGCGCCCGCGCCGCAGACGGCTCTCCAAGCGCGCGTGCGCCCAGCCCGCCGCCAGCCCCGCCGGAAAGGCGGCCTCGCCGGGAAGCCCGCCGTGGACCGAGGCCAGAAACGCGGCGGTTCCGGCCGCGACCGGCGCGGAAAAATCCAGGCAGCCGCCCAGCGGAAGCTCCTCGAGGGTCAGCGTCTCGAAGATCGCGCCCAGCGCCGCGCCGGTCCACGGGTCGCCGCAGGCCCAGCCGACGAGCGGGCCGACCACGAACGGGCGCGACAGAAGGAGCGGGCCGACCGCGGCCGCGTCCAATTCCAGGAGCGCGATCGCTCCCGCCGCCTCGCCGAGCAGGGCGGTCACGCGCACCCCAGCATGGACGCCAGATTTTCCTCGGGATCGGCCGGCAACGGGCGGCCTTCCAGGCGCACGCCCCGCGCCGCGATCGCGCGCAGGGCGCCTTTGTCTTTCTCGCTCAAAAACAGCGCGCGGCCGAGCTGCACCTTGCCGACGGTGAAGTGCAGCCCCCCCACGTTGACGCGGTCCACGGCCACGCCGTGCTCCAAAAGGGCCAGGGCTTCCTCCGGCCCCGGGACCAGGATCAGGACGCGGCGCGCGGCGGCCTGCGGCGCGGCCAGCGCTCCCGGGGCGTCGGCGACGGACAGCACGCTCAGCCCGATTTCCGGGGGGAGCGCCATCTTCATCAGCGCGGTCTGGACCGGGTCCGACGCGGCCGCGTCGGACGCGACGACGACCATATCCACGTCCAGCCGCGGAAGCCAGCCTTCGACCACTTGCCCGTGAATCAGCCGGTCGTCGATCCGCAGGAGAACGATCGGCATCAACGCTCCCCCGCCGCGGCGAGCAGGAACATCGCGCGCACGTCCCGGATGGATTTCTGCCCGTCGACGACGATTTTCTCCACCAGGCGCTCAAGGGTGAGGCGATCGCGGTGGCTGAAGGCGGAGACCATCATGTACAAATTCACGCCGCTGATCATTTCCGTGCGGGGGGCGTCTTTCACCAAAGGGAACGACAGATTATTGGGCGTCCCGCCCGGGATGTCGGTGAAGAGGATGGTGCCGTCCGGGTTGGCCAGCTCGCGCAGGGCGCGGGAGATCTTATGCTTGATCTCCGGAACGGACAGGCGCGACGAGGTGGCGATGACGCGCACGCCGTGGACCTGGCGGCCGACGATGCCCTCCGCCGCCTCCACCAAGTAGGCGCCGAATTCGCCGTGGGTGACGACGATGAAGTTGATCATCGCGAGATGTCCCGGTGGAATTCCTGGACCGGGTGGCCGGAGCTGCGCAGCTTCTGGGCCATCCAGCGGGTGCAGAAGACGCTCCGGTGCTGGCCGCCCGTGCAGCCGACGGCGATGGTCAGGTAGGATTTCCCCTCGCGGACGTAATGCGGCAGCAGCTCCGTGATCAGCTTCAGCCAATCCTTGAGGAACCGGCGGGCGATCGGCTGCTTGAGGAGGTAGCGCTGCACCGGCTCATCGAGCCCCGTCTTGCGGCGCAGCGCCGGCTGGTAGTGCGGGTTCGGCAGGAAGCGGACGTCCATCACGATGTCCGCGTCGATGGGCGCGCCGTTCTTGTACCCGAAGCTGACGATCTGCAGAGTCATCTCGCGCGTGCGCCTCAGCCCCAGCGTCTCGGATATTTTTTCCTTCAGTTCCCCTAAGGACAGGTGCGTGGTGTCGATGACCTTGTCCGCCGCGCCCTTGATCGGAGCGAGCAGACGGCGCTCGGCCTTGACCGCCTCGGCGATCTTGCCGCCCAGCGGATGGCGGTGGCGCGTCTCGGAGAAGCGCCTCACGATGGACTCGTCCGTCGCGTCGAGGAACAGCACGCGGATGTCCAGGCCGTGCGCCTTCATCTCCCGCAGCAGCGGCGGAAGGATGGCCAGCAGGCGGCCCTCGCGGACGTCCATGCCCAGGGCCGCGCGCGTGATGGACGGGGACTTCAGCACGTGGCGGGAGAAATCGTCGAGCAGCGCGATCGGCAGGTTGTCCACGCAGAACCAGCCGAAGTCCTCGAACACCTTCAGCGCCTGGCTCTTGCCGGCGCCGGAAACTCCGCTGATGACGAAGATTCTTTTCGGGTCCGCGGCCGCCGGGCCCTTCCCGCGGCGGCTCACGAACGCTCCTTGGCCTTCATCCTCTCGATGAGACGCTTATTGAACGTCTCCGCCGAAAAATAGCCCTGCGAGCGAAGGCGCTGGTTGAGCGCCGCCACCTCGATGAGCACGGCGAGGTTGCGTCCCGGGCTGACGGGGATGCGGATCAGGGGAATCTCGACGTCCAGGATCGCCAGCTTGCGGTTCTCCAAGCCCGTGCGGTCCGCGTTGGCCTGCTCGCTCCACGGCTCCAGCTTGATGGCCAGCTCGATGCGGGTGCGGTCCAGGATCGCGCCGATGCCGAACATCAGCTTGGCGTCGATGACGCCCAGGCCCCGGACTTCCATGTGGTTGCGCAGCGGTTCCGGGCAGTAGCCGCGCAGATAGCCGCCGCGCCGATGCTGGACCTGGACCGCGTCGTCGGCGACCAAAATGTGACCGCGCTTGAGCAGTTCCAGCGCGCACTCGGACTTTCCTATGCCCGCCTCGCCCTGGATGAGGACGCCCAGGCCGTACACGTCCACCAGCACGCCGTGCACGGTGGCCGTCGGCGCCAGCCGCGCCTCCAAGGCCTCGGACAGCTCCCCGGTCAAGGTCGCGGTGTCATAGCCCGAGCGCAGCAGCGGCACGCCGTGCTTCTTGCACGCCTGCGTCAGCGCGGGCGGGATGGCCGCGTTGTGCGTGACGATCACGCACGGAAGCTCCGGGCCCGTCATCATGGCCGACAGGGCGTCGGCCAGCTTCTTCGCGTCGGCCTTGGCGCAGTACGCCTGTTCGCCGGCGCCGAAGACCTGCACGCGCTCCGCCCGGAAGCGGTCCAGGAAACCGGACAGGGCCAGGCCGGGCCGGTTCAGGTCGGCGACGGTGACCCGTCGCCCGAGGGACTTTTCCCCGGACAACAGCTCCAGGCGGAGTCTTTCTCCCTGCTCCTTGAGAAGGTCGCCGACGGTGAGTTCAGCGGCTTGCACGCCTCAGCGCTTGTTTTTGCGCACCGGCTGGACGATCCCGAAGGACTCGTCGCTGCGCCGGAAGACGACGTGGATCTGGTCGGTGTCGCGGTCCAAGTAGGCGAGGAACTGATGCCCCGCGGACTCCAACTCCTCGATCGCGCGCTCCGGAGAAGTGGCGATGACCTGCTGGCGCACGACGGAGAAGGACGTGGTCGTCGGAGGAATCGCCTCGGACATCGTCTCGGACGTCTTCGCCTTATGGCGGGTCTTCACGCGCTCCTTGTGCTTCTTGAGCTGAGCGTCGATCTTGTCGGACGCCAGGTCGATCGCCGAATAGAGGTCCGCGGCGGTCGCCAGCGCGCGGAAGGTCTGTCCCGGCGCGTGGACGATCATCTCGGCCTTGTGCGCGCGCTTCTCCACGAAAAGAAACGCCTGACCCCAAACGATGTGGTCGAAGTATTTCTGGGCCTTCCCCATTTTCTGCGAAACGTAGTCCCGAAGCGCGGGCGTGATCTTGAGCTGCTTGGCCGTCAGTTGGATCTCCATGATGAAGGGATTCTAGCGCTTGGCGATACCCCTGTCAACGCGAGAAGCGCGCGGGGGCAGTTGACTGTATAGGAAGAAATGAGTTAGGATGAAGGTCGGCACGGGGGTCCGGTTGCGCATGGCTCCTCTCGCCTCCGGCGGTTTATTCACCGGAGCTTCTTAAACATAAAAAAATCAATAAAAATATAGATTTAACCTGTGGATAACAAGTTATCCACCCATGTGGACATCCTGTGAAGATCGCCGACGCGGCTGAGCTCTGGACTCAGGCCGTGGCGCGGTTGCGCGCCGACATCGGCGATGAGAACGCCGACCTCTGGTTGAAGCCCGCCGAGGCCGTGTCCTTGGAGGGCGGCGTTCTGACCCTCAAAGTCCCGAACAAATTCTTTTCCGACGGGATCAAGGACCGCTACCAGAAGAAAATCCTCTCCGCTTTCCGCGACGTGGCCGGCTCCGAGGTCGGCCTGGACTTCCGCGTGGAGCGGGATCTGACGCGTGTCCTTCCCCCCTCCGATCCGGTGCCGGAGGCGTCGCCTCAATCCGATTTCGCGCTGTCCGATCTGAACCCGCGGTACACCTTCGAGAACTTCGTCATCGGCGAGTCGAACCGGCTGGCGCGCGCGACGGCGGAGTCCATCGCGAAGAACCCGGGCACGCAGTACAATCCGTACGTCATCTACGGCGGCGTCGGCCTGGGAAAAACGCACTTGATGCACGCCATCGGCAACGCGATGCGCCGTCAGCACCCGAAGGCGCGCGTGCTTTACACCACCAGCGAGCAGTTCGTCAACGAATACATCGGGGCCGTGCAGAACAACGCGCTGGACGCCTTCCGCGCCCGGTACCGCTCGCTCGACTGCCTGCTGATCGACGACATCCAGTTCCTGATCGCCAAGGAGCGGTCGGAACAGGAGTTCTTCCACACCTTCAATTCTCTTTTCGACTCGCGCAAGCAGATCGTCGTCAGTTCGGACCGCTCGCCGAAAGAGATGACGCCTCTCGAGCAGCGGCTGATCTCGCGCCTGGAGTGGGGTTTCGTCGCCGACATCAAGCCGCCGGACCTGGAAACCCGCATCGCCATCCTGCGCAAGAAAGCCGCGCTCGAGGGCTTCTCCGTTCCCGACGACGTCGTCTTGTTCGTCGCGTCCTCGGTGAAGACGAACGTGCGCTCGCTGGAGGGCTCGCTGATCCGGCTGAAGGCCTTCCAATCCATGACCGGCGCTCCGCTGACCGTTGATGACGCCCGCGACATCCTGAAAGACGCGATCAGCAGCGACGATTCCAATCCCGTGCGCGCCGAGACGATCCAGCGCGTCGTCGCCCTCAAGTACTCGGTGGACGCGAAGGACTTGAAGGGCCACCAGCGCACCGCCTCCATCGCGATGCCGCGCCAGGTCGCCATGTACCTCTGCTGCGTCATGACCGACCTGTCCTCGACGGACATCGGACGGGCGTTCGGAGGCAAGGACCACTCCACGGTGCTTCACGCGCGCAAGAAGATCGAGAAAAAAATAGACGAGGACCCTTTTTTCCTGGAACTGATCAACCGCCTGCAATCCGAGATCAAGGCGGCTGAACGATGACCTGTGAACGAGCTGTGAATGAAGCTCCCGGATCGTGGATAAATACGGCGGCTGTGGACGGCGTGGATAACTCCGCGTACTTTTCCACAGGCGCGGCCTCCGAATTCCGGAGGGGCGCCCCCGTTATCCACCGCATCCCCCACTCGATGGGGAAGAGGACGGTTTAAATGAAAATAACAATCAGCAAGGAAGAACTGGCGCAGGGCGTGCAAACGATCCAATCCGCTCTTTCTTCACGAACCACTTTACCGATCCTCTTGAACTTTCTGATGGAGACGGAGGACAAGAAGGTGAAGGTGGTCTCGACCGATCTGGAAATGGGGGTCAAGCACTACCTGAAGGCGGACATCGAGAGCGACGGGTCCATCACCATCCCGGCGAAGAAATTCGCGGACATCCTTCACAGCCTCCCGGACGCCGAGGAGGTCGAGTTGTCGGTGGACGCGGGAGGAAAGATTTCCCTCAAGTGCGGCCGGTCCCGTTTCGGGATCGTCGGGGCCCCGAAGTCCGAGTATCCGGTCCTTCCTGAGTTCAACAAAGCCAGCGCTTTCGAACTGCCGGCGGCGGTCGTCGGAGAGATGGTCCGCAAGACGATCTTCGCGGCCTCGTCGGACGAGACCCGTCACGTCCTCAACGGAGTTTTCTGGGCCGCCAAGAAAGGCGTTTTGGAGATGGTGGCCACCGACGGGCGCCGCCTGGCGGTCTGCTCGAAGAAAATTCTCCCGAAGGACAAGGAGTTCGCGGTGATCGTGCCGACGAAGGTCCTGGCCGAGTTCCTGCGCCTGCTCGGCGTGCTGGAGATCAAGGACGGCGACGACGAGAAGATGATGGTCGCCGTCACCGAAAACCAGATCACCTTCCAGCTCAAAGGCACGACCTTGCTGTCGCGCCTGGTCGGAGGCTCCTTCCCGAACTACGAGCAGGTGATTCCGACCAAGCGCGAGGTCATCTTCACCGCGCCCACGAAGGACCTCCTGGCGGTGACCAAACGAGCATCGTTGTGCGCGGTGGACCGCGGGGGCTCCGTGAAGTTCGCGCTGAAGAAGGGGGTTCTCAACGTGAGTTCCTCCAGCCAGAACAACGAATTCACGGAGGAATTGGCCGTCGAGTATCCCGGCGCCGAATTTTCCGTCGCGTTCAACCCTCAATTCGTCGTGGACGCCTTGAAGCATGTGGACACGGACAAGACCGTGGTCGCGATGACCAGCCCGGTCAATCCCGCGCTGTTCGAACCGACGGAAGGCGAGGGAGACTACCGCTTCGTCGTGATGCCGATGCGTTTGTGAGCTACGATCCGGCCGCCCCGCGGGGACGTTGGGCGAACGCCGGGGACCTGGTCGCCGCGTTCACGCGCCGCGCGCAGGCCCCGACGGACCGGCTGGCGATTTTGAATTCCGTTTGGGACAAGGAGTGCGGCGCCTACGCGAAGCATTGGGCGCTGATCGGAGTGAAGAAGGGCGTCCTGTACGTGAGGCCGAAAAGCTCGGCCGCGGCGCAGGAGCTGCACATGCGTTCCGAGATTTTGGTCAAGAGCCTGAATAAGTACTTCAGCCGGCCGTGGATCATCGCGGTCCGGACGACGTACCGTTGAAAGCGCTCTGCAATTGAGAGGCTAGACGTCGCTGTTTTCCGGGAAAACCGGAGGAGGAGACGATGTCCGACGCCGCGATGGAGACGACCGATATGGCCAAGCAGGAAGAGAAGAAGTACGACGCATCCAATATCCAGGTCCTCGAGGGCTTGGAGGCGGTTCGCAAGCGTCCCGCCATGTACATCGGCAGCACGGGCCCGTCCGGCCTTCACCACCTGGTCTACGAGGTCGTGGACAACTCGGTGGATGAGATCCTGGCCGGGCGCTGCACCACGGTGGACGTGTTCATCCACCAGGGAAACTCGATCACCGTCAAGGACGACGGGTCCGGCATTCCCGTGGACCCCATGAAGGATCCTAAGTTCAAGGGGAAGTCCGCCCTGGAAGTCATCCTGACCGTTCTGCACGCCGGCGGCAAGTTCGACAAGGGCGCGTATAAGGTCTCGGGCGGACTGCACGGCGTCGGCGTGACGTGCGTCAACGCCTTGTCCGAGTGGCTGAAGGCCGAGGTTCATCGCGACGGGAAGATGTGGATTCAGGAGTACAAGCGCGGCAAACCCGACGCCGACGTGAAGGCGGTGGGCAAGTCCGACACGCACGGCACCAAGATTTCCTTCAAGCCCGACCCCGATATCTTCAACGGACACCAGTACTCATTCGAAATCCTGGCCAACCGGCTGCGCGAACTGGCGTTCCTCAACGCCGGCGCGAAGATCTCCATCACCGACGAGCGCGAGGACAAGCGCCATAATTTCCATTACGAGGGCGGAATCTCCCAGTTCGTCCAGCACCTGAACACGAACAAGAAGGTCGTGCATCGCGAGCCGATCTCGATGACCAAGGAAAAAGAGGAGGTTATCGTCGATTTCGCGATCCAGTACAACGACGACTACTCCGAGACGGTGTTCTCCTTCGTCAACAACATCAAGACGCCGGAAGGCGGCACGCATCTGGCGGGCTTCCGCTCCGCGCTGACGCGCGTCATCAACGACTACATCAAGAAGTACGACCTGTTGAAGGGCAAGAACTTCAACGTGACCGGCGACGACGTGCGCGAGGGCCTCTGCGCCGTCTTGTCCGCGAAGATCCAGAATCCCCAGTTCGAGGGGCAGACGAAGTCCAAGCTGGGCAACGCCGAGGTCGAGGGCATCGTTAAGTCCATCGTCGGCGAGGTGTTGGTCACGTTCTTCGAGGAAAACCCGTCCACCGCGAAGGCGATCTGCGCGAAAGCCATCGCCGGCGCGGAAGCCCGCGAGGCCGCGCGCAAGGCCAAGGACCTGACCCGCCGCAAGGGCGTGCTCGACGGCTCGTCGCTTCCCGGCAAGCTGGCGGATTGCCAGGAGCGGGATCCGGAGCGCTCCGAATTGTTCATCGTCGAGGGAGACTCGGCCGGCGGCTCCGCCAAGCAGGGCCGCGACCGCGTGTTCCAGGCCATCCTCCCCATTAAGGGAAAGATCCTGAACGTCGAGAAGGCTCGCCTGGTCAAGATCCTTTCCAACGATGAGGTCCGCACTCTGATCTCGGCCATCGGCACGGGCATCGGCGAGGGCGAGGACGGGATGAAGATCGAGAAGCTTCGCTACCACAAGCTGATCATCATGGCCGACGCCGACGTGGACGGCCAGCACATCCGCACCTTGATCCTCACGTTCTTCTACCGCCAGATGAAGCAGTTGGTGGACAACGGGCACATCTACATCGCCCAGCCGCCGCTGTTCAAGGTCAAGAAGGGAAAGACCGAGATGTACATCGACACCGAGGAGAAGATGGAGCAGTGGCTGCTCAACGAGGGCCGCAATTCCCTCGAGGTCACGGCCATCAACCCGGCCAACGGAAAATCCAAGAAGCTGGACGTGGACGATCTGAAGTACCTGCTCAAGCTGCTGAACGAACTGGAGAGCCTGATCCGCCACATCGAGCGCAAGAGCCTCCACCTGGAGGACTTCCTTGAATACCAGGCGGCCGGCAAGCTGCCGTTGTACCGGGTGGAGAAGAGCGCGGGCGAATACGAATTCTTCTACTCGGAGAAGGATTGGAAGGCCTACCGCGACGCGTACGTGGCCGAACAGAGGAAGAAACTGGTGGACGAGCGCGCGGAGAAAGCGAAGAAAGCCCCGGCGGCCAAGAACGCGGCCGCGCCGGCGGACGGCGAGGCCGTCGAGGAGTCGACGCTCAGCGAGGCCGACGAAGAATCCCTGGAGCCCGACTTCCAGGACCTGTGGGAGATGGTCAAGCTCAACGCCCTGTCCGAGAAGTTCAAGGACATGGGACTGGACCTCAAGTGGTACGAGGTCATGCGCGACGAGAAGACCAAGCCCCTGTTCCGCGCGAAGACGTCCCACACCGAGACCGACGGCTACAGCCTCAAGGACCTGCTGCTGATGGTCCGCGACGCGGGCCGCGCGGGCGCGCAGATCCAGCGCTATAAAGGTCTGGGCGAGATGAACCCGGAACAGCTCTGGGAGACCACGATGGACCCGAAGCGCCGCCGCCTGCTCCAGGTCAAGATCGTGGACACGGCCGACACCGAGAACGCCTTCACGACCTTGATGGGCGACAAGGTGGAGCCGCGCCGGCTCTTCATCGAGAAGCACGCGAAAGAAGTGAAGAACCTCGATATCTAATGACGCCGATTCAAGCGCAAGGAATCATTCGCGAGATGGTGGAGCGTATCGTCCGCGGTTTCGAACCGGAACAGGTTATTCTGTTCGGGTCCTATGCGCGCGGGACGGAGACGCGAGACAGCGACGTCGATCTTCTCGTCGTTCTCCCTCAAGTCGAGGGTTCCCGTCGAAAGAAATGCGTCGATATTCGTGTCGCGCTGCACGGCATGGGCCTGGCGAAGGATATAGTGATCCGCACCCCGGACGAATTGGCGGCGGAAAGATCCATACCTGGAACCGTCGGTCGCGCGGTTGAGCGTGAAGGGCGCATTCTCTATGAACGAACGCATTGATCTGAACGCGGTCGTTCGCGCCTGGATCGACAAGGCGGAGGCCGATCACCGGGCCGTGCAACTCTTGATGTCTTCCGGCGAGGATTGCCCGTTGGACATCGTCTGCTTTCATGCCCAGCAATGCGTCGAGAAATATCTTAAGGCCGTCTTATGCGCGAATGGAGTCGATTTTCCGAAGATTCATGACATCGGGGAACTCGTCGCGTTGCTTCCGAAAGGCGTTTCCTCGGCCTTGACGGAGAAGGACCAAGAACGATTGACGGAATACGCCGTCGATTCGCGTTATCCGGGGCTTGCGCGCGAAATCTCCGTCGCCGAAGCGACGGAAACGGCGAAAATTATGGACGCCGCGCGTGATGCGGTCAAAGCGGCGCTGCCGCAGGAAATGCGATGAGCGTTCCTCGATATCACGAATTGATGCAGCCTGAACACCTTAAGAATTTGAAGCTTGGTGTCATGACCGAGCAAGTGGAAAAAGTTCGTATTGATTCCGACTGGTTCGCCAAAGAGTTTTCGAAGGCGAGCTGGATGATAAAATCGAGGAATAAATCATGAGCAAGCCCGATTCTCAGCCCGATCTGACGCCCGAGCCGAACGCGAACATCATCCAGCGCGACCTGGGCGCCGAGATGCGCGGGTCCTACATCGACTACTCGATGTCGGTCATCGTCGGCCGCGCTTTGCCCGACGTGCGCGACGGCTTGAAGCCCGTCCACCGCCGCATCCTGTACGCGATGCACGACGAGGGCCTGGCGTCGAACAAGAAGTACTCCAAGTGCGCCGGCGTGGTCGGAGAGGTCTTGAAGAAGTACCACCCGCACGGCGACTCGGCCGTGTACGACGCCATGGTGCGCATGGTCCAGGACTTCTCCCTGCTGCATCCGCTGATCGACGGCCAAGGCAACTTCGGCTCCGTGGACGGCGACCCGGCGGCCGCCTACCGCTACACCGAGGCGCGCCTGGCGAAGATCGCTGAGGAAGTGATGGCCGACATCGACCAGGACACGGTCGACTTCACCCCCAACTTCGACGGCACCACCACCGAGCCCTCGGTCATGCCCGCGAAGGTCCCCAACCTGCTGGTCAACGGCTCGTCGGGCATCGCGGTCGGCATGGCCACCAACATCCCCCCGCACAACCTCTCCGAGGTCTGCGAGGCCGCCATCACCTTGATCAAGGAGCCGAAAACCGAGATCAAGGAGCTGATGAAGATCATCAAGGGACCCGATTTCCCCACCGGCGGCATCGTGCGGGGCAAGGCCGGCATCAAGGACTACTTCGAGACCGGCCGCGGCTCCGTGCGCATCCAGTCGAAGACCGAGATCGAGGACATCAAGGGGAACCGCCAGGCCATCATCATCCACGAGCTCCCGTACCAGGTCAACAAGGCGACCTTGCTTGAGACCGTCGCCGAGTTGGTCCGCGACAAGAAGATCCCGGACATCTCCGACATCCGCGACGAGTCCGACCGCAAGGGCATGCGCGTGGTCATCGAGGTCAAGCGCGACGGCAACGCGAACGTGGTTCTGAATCAATTGCTGAAGCACACGCAGATGGAGACCACCTTCGGCGTGATCCTGCTCTCCCTGGTGGACGGCCGCCCGCGCGTGCTGGGCGTGCGCGACATGCTGGGGCACTTCATCCAGCACCGCAAGGTCGTGGTCACCCGCCGCACGAAGTTCCAGCTGCGCAAGGCGCTGGACCGCGCCCACATCCTGGAAGGCCTGATCATCGCGATCAAGAACATCGACCGCGTGATCAAGATCATCCGCGGCGCGAAGGACACCGAGGACGCCCGCGCCCAGTTGATCGAGGCGTTCGAGCTGTCCAAGGCCCAGACCAACGCCATCCTGGAAATGCGCCTGGCCAACCTGACCAAGCTGTCGGTCGGCGACCTGCAGGACGAGTACGACGGCCTGGTCAAGAAGATCGCCGAGCTCAAGGCGATCCTGGCCGACGTCAAGAAGGTCTACGCGATCATCGTCAAGGAGCTGGAGGAGGTCAAGGAGTCGTTCGGCAAGTCGCGCCAGACCCAGATCACCTCCGAGGCGGCCGAGATGTCGCTCGAGGACCTGATCCAGAAGGAGGAGGTCGTCATCTCCTTCTCCAACACCGGTTACGTCAAGCGCATCCCCGTGACGACGTATCAGGCCCAGGGCCGCGGCGGCAAGGGCATCACCGGCGCCGAGGTGAAGGAAGAGGACTTCATCGAGCACTTCTTCGTGACCGACACCCACGCCGCGCTGCTGTTCTTCACGAACCGCGGCCGCGTGTTCGCGCTGCGCGCCTACGAGATTCCCGAGGGCAACCGCACGTCCCGCGGCAAGGCCGTCGTCAACCTCCTGGCGCTGACCGGCGAGGAGAAGGTGACCTCGGCCATCGCGATCCGCTCGTTCGAGGAGAAGAAGGGTCAGGAGAGCTTCCTGGCCATGTGCACGCGCAACGGAACCGTGAAGAAGACGCCGCTGGCGGACTTCGAGAACATCCGGCGCTCGGGCATCATCGCGATCACGCTGGACGAAGGCGACGTCCTGGTGGAGGTCCAGCACACGTCGGGAACCGACGAGCTGCTGATCGCCACGAAGGACGGCATCGCGATCCGCTTCCCGGAGGGCGACATCCGCTCCATGGGACGCGGCGCGGCCGGCGTGCGCGGCATCCGCTTGGACAAGGGAGACCTGGTGGTCGGCATGGAGGCGTTCCCGCCGAACAGCAGGAAGACGCTGCTGACCGTTTGCGAGCACGGCCACGGCAAGCGCACCGAGCTCAACGAGTACCGCGGTCAGCACCGCGGCGGCGGCGGAATCATCACGATCAAGGCCACGGACCGCAACGGCTCCGTGATCGGCGTGAAGCTGGTGACCAACGAGGACGACCTGATGGTGATGACGGAGCAGGGCAAGGCCATCCGCTTGCGCTGCGCGGACATCAAGACCATCTCCCGAAATACCCAGGGCGTCCGCCTGGTGCGTTTGGATGAGAACGACAAGGTGGCCCGCGTCGCGCCGATCGCGGCGGAGCCTCCGGTGAATCCGGAGCTGCCCATCGACGGCGGCAAGAAGTGAGGCCGTAAGAAAATGAACGGACTCAAGAGCCTGACCCTCGCGGCGGCGTTGGCCGCCGCGGGGGCGGGCGCCGCTTCGGCGGAGATTGTTTTGGAAGGCGTCCACTGGCAGGTGGGCCGCGTGGAAGCCGGTCGCGTGACCGGGTGGCGGGACCTCAAGGTCCTGGTGGACGGTCCGCCGAAGCTGGACAACCGTCTGCGCGCGCGCCTGGTTTTGAAGAACGACGGCGCCAAGGCGGAGGAAGGCCTTTTGATCCGCTCCAGCATGACCGCGCGCGTGGCTCCGTCGTCAGGAAATGCGGAAGGATCCTGGGCGATTCCGTTCGACGTCGAGGAGCGCCGCGTGCCGAAGATCGGAGCGAACCAGGTGGTCGAGATTCCCCTCGAGACCGGCGCCGCGATGGAGATCTACCTGCGCCGCATCGCGCGGGCGGGCTGGTGGCCGGATTTGGTGAAGCTGCAGGTGATGCTCGAACCGCGCTCGTCGGAGGCCGCGCTCCAGACGGTCGAGGATTCTCTGGAGATCAAGAAGGAGCCCAAGCCGTGAACGATATGTCATTTTTCCGCAAGGATCCGGCCGCTGCGAGAAAGGCTCTCATTTCGCGCCATCCCCGATGGGCGGAATCTTTTGACGCATTGATCAAAATCGACGAAACGCATCGCGCGATCTTGAAGGAAGTCGAGGATATGCGCTCGAAGCGGAACGCCGTCTCCCAGGAGATCGGAAAGGCGAAGGCGGCCAAGGACGAAGCCAAGTCTGCGGCGTTGATGGCCGAAGTGGCCAAGATCAAGGCGGACATGCCCGTGAAGGAAGCCGCCCTCTCCGACTCCGAGAAGTCAATCCGCGCGGCAGCGATGGAACTGCCCAATCTTCCGCACCCGTCCGTGCCCGTCGGAAAAGACGAGACGGAAAATCCCGTCGTGCGCGTCGTGGGAACCCCGAAGGAGCACGGCTTCAAGCCGTTGGATCATCAGACCATCGGCGAGAAACTCTCGATTTTGGATTTGGCCGCGGCGGCCAAGCTCTCCGGTTCGCGCTTCGCGTTGTGGAAGGGACCCGGCGCGAAGCTCCTGCGCGCGCTGGGAAATTATCTGCTCGACCGGCATGAAAAGAAAGGGTATCTCGAGGTGCATCCCCCCTTTCTGGTCCGTCCGGAAGTGATGGAGGGCACCAGTCAACTGCCGAAATTCGAAGCGGATATGTACAAAACCGTGAATGCGGACGGGGATAAGCAAAACACTTTGTATTTGATCTCCACGTCGGAGATTGCCCTTACGAATATGGTGCGAGAGGAGATTCTCGCCGTTGAGAAACTCCCGATGAAGTTAACGGCGCACACGCCGTGTTTCCGTCAGGAAGCGGGATCTTATGGCAAAGACGTGCGCGGAGTGATCCGGAACCACCAATTCGACAAAGTTGAATTGGTTTGGATCACCAAGCCGGAAGATTCCCTTTCCGCGTTGGAACAATTGACGCATGACGCCGAGTCCGTTTTAGCCGAAATCGAACTGCCCTATCGAGTGATTCATCTTTGCACCGGCGACATGGGCTTCGCCGCGCAGAAGACGTACGACATCGAAGTCTGGATGCCGTCGGAGAATAAATACCGCGAGATCTCCTCCTGTTCGGATTGTTCAGACTTCCAGGCGCGCCGCATGAGCGCCCGCTTCCGTCGAGACGCGAAAGCCTCGCCGGAATTGGTTCACACATTGAACGGCTCAGGCGTGGCCGTCGGGCGGCTGGCCGCGGCGATTCTGGAGAATTTCCAGCAGGCGGACGGTTCCGTGCTGATTCCGAAGGCGCTGGTCCCCTTCTTCGGGGTCGAGCGGATCGCGGTTTCTTAAGATGGCCAAGGCGCTGAAGGAGTTGAAGGACGTCGTCGCTCGTTTACGGGCACCCGACGGCTGCCCGTGGGACCGCAAGCAGACGCACCGCTCCCTCATCCCCTTCCTGCGCGAGGAGTCCGAGGAGCTGGCGGTGGCCCTCAAGCGCGGACGCTGGGCGGAGATGGAGGACGAGCTGGGAGACATCCTCTTCCACGTGATGCTCCATGCGAAGATCGCCGAGGAGAACGGGCATTTCACGCTGGAGGACGTCGCGCGCAGCCAGGCGTTGAAGCTGCGGCGCCGCCATCCGCACGTGTTCGCGCGCGACCGCAAGTTCAAGACCGCGCAGGAAGTGCTGGCGCATTGGAAGTCCATCAAATCCGAGGAGCGCGCGCTGCGGGACCGCGACGTCGCGAAACGGTCGGCGCGCAAGCGCTCCCGGGGCTGAGGAGAGAGCGGATGTTTTTCGAAGGTCCGGAAAAAAAGGTCGAGCTGGCGCTGCTTCCCGGGGAGCCGTCCCTGCGCGCGCGCGGACTCGACTATTGGAAGTCGATCGTCGTGAAGGCGCGGGCGCAGATCCTGTCCACCGTGTCCAACGACTCCCTGGACGCGCATCTGTTGTCCGAATCCAGCCTGTTCGTCGCCGACAACTGGCTGACGATGATCACCTGCGGCCGCACGGACCTGGTCGCCGCGGTCCTGCAATTGTGCGCCGACATCGGCCACGAGAAGTTCTCGTACATGATCTACGAGCGCAAGAACGCGCACCATCAGGAATACCAGCCGTCGAACTTCTTCGACGACGTGCGGCGCCTCTCCGACGCCATGCCCGGCAAGTCCTTCCGCTTCGGCGACGGCGACGACCATCACGTCTTCCTGTTCCATCTGGACAAGCCCTACCAGCCGGCGTCCGACGATCTCACGCTGGAGATACTGATGCACGGGGTCGACCCGCAGGCGGCGAAGGTGTTCATGTCCGGGCCGCAGCGCAAGAAAGAGTTCATCAAGGAGAAGTCCGGCGTCTGGACCATCCTCGGCCCCGGCTTCCAGGTGGACGACCACCTGTTCGAGCCGATGGGCTACTCATTGAACGCGATCCGCGGCGCGAAGTACTACACGATCCACGTGACCCCGCAGAAGATCGGGTCTTACGTGAGCTTCGAGACGAACTGCGTGGAGGGCGACGGCAACGAGACGGTCACGCGGGTGCTGGACCTGTTCAAGCCGCAGTCCTGCGACGTGCTGCTGTTCCAGCCGCAGTCCGCGCGCAAGAAGGTGCGCTGCTACTACCCGATCAAGCGCGCCGTCCGTCAGAATCTGAACTGCGGCTACCGCGTCAGCTTCGATCACCACTTCAAGCCGGTCGAAGGCGCCGCGGGCGCGTTCGAGATCGTCCTTTAACAGGAGTCCGATGAGCGCCAAGACCCGCTGGGCCGACGAGGAATATCAAGGGATCGTGCGCACCGGCTTCCGCCTGAAGAAGAAGCTGTTCAAGGGCCGCAGCCCGTTCCAGACGGTCGAGGTCGTGGACACCAAGGGGCACGGCAAGCTCCTTCTCATCGACGGGATGACCATGGTGTCCGAGCGCGACGAATTCGTCTACCACGAGATGATCGCCCACGTCCCCCTGTTCCTCCATCCGCGGCCGCGCCGCGTGCTGGTGATCGGCGGCGGGGACGGCGGCACCGTGCGCGAGGTTCTGCGGCACAAGACCGTGGAGCGCTGCGTGCTGGTGGAGATCGACGGCCTGGTCGTCTCCGCGTCCCGCAAATATCTCCCGCTCACCGCCGGCAAGCTGTCCGACCGCCGCGCGGTCGTGCGCATCGAGGACGGAGTGAAGTTCGTCCGCGAGACCGAGGAGCGCTTCGACGTCGTCATCGTGGATTCCACCGAGCCCTTCGGCCCCGCGAAGGAGCTTTTCGGCACCGCGTTCTACAAGGACGTCCGGCGCGTGCTGACCGAGAACGGGATCGTGGTGAGCCAGGCCGGCTCCCCGTTCTATGAGATCGGCACGATCCGCAACCTGGACCGGATCCTCAAGCCCGTGTTCCCCGTGGTGGACGCCTACCTGTTCACGAACCTGACCTACCCGGGCGGCCTCTGGGCGTTCACCTACGCGTCGAAAGGGATAAGCCCCGTCCGCGACCTGCGCCCCGCCCGCGTCAAAGCGGCAAAAATGCCGCTCAAGTGGTACAACGCGGACGTTCACGCCGGCGCGTTCGCGCTTCCCGAGTTCGTGCGCCGGGCGCTGGGCCGCTGACGGCTACCGGGCGGTCTGGTTGTAGTAGCCGTTCAAAAAGACGCTCTGGGTGATCCAGGCGAACCCGCCGGAGACGTACTGGTTCAGGAACAGGTTCCCGGAGAGCTGAGCGGTCCCGACGTAGGCTCCCGCCTTGTAGATGGCTCCCGAGCCGTTGAGCATGGCGTTGCCGTTCACGAAGCCGGAGCCGTTCTGGCAGGAGCCGCTGACGAAGACGGTGCCGGTCACCGGGATCGAGCCCGACGCGCCGTCGGAGGTGGTCACGTTCACGTCCGCGCGCAGGTTGATCCAACCGCTCATCATGCCGCTCCCGTTGGGCCCGGTGCACGGGAGATAGCCGTTCCCGGAGACGGACACGTATCCGGAGATGGGCCCCGAGGCGTTCGGTCCGGCCATGGCGCTCACGCGGGGCTTGGTGGAGCCGGCGGGCGCGGCGACGGGGCGCGGCGCCCGGAGTCCGGCCGGGGCGCCGAGCGAGACGGCCAGCGCGGCGGCGTTCTCCAGGGGAGTCGCGGAGGCGGCCGCGGCGAGCAGGGACAGGGTAAGGCCGAGGAATATCTTCATGGCGCTATTCTACCCCAAAGGCCCGGCCGTTGTGTAGGCCTTTAAGGCCAGTTCGCGGGAACTTTCAGGCGGCCGCGAAGGTCCGCGCGCATGGATTGGAAGCAGGCCTTGACCTTCGGCGGAGCGAAGCCGGGGACCTTGAAGAACTCGTTCTGGCGGTCCCAACCTTTGCGTGCCTCGCCTCGGGCCGCGTAGTCGTAGTAGAGGGACAGCGTCAGTCCCAGGTATTCGCCCGCGTTCTTTTGGAGATCCCCCTTCAGACGTTCGATCGCCGCTTCCTTGCGCGCGATCTCGGCGGCGTAGAACTCCGGATGTTTCGCCGAGACGTCGATGAAGCGGCCTTTCACCGGCGCGTAAAGGCGGGTGCGGAAGGCCGACTGGGACGTGGTGCCGAAGTCCTCGCAGCCGACCATGAGGTACCGGCCCAGCGGAAGCTCCCGGTCGGCGAGCAGGACCTTCTCGCCGTCCTCGAGGAAGCGTCCGTCGGGAAATTTGCCGACGTATTGGAACTTGAAGTTCTTGAACCGGATCACGTTGAGGGACGTGGAGTTGATCGCCCGGATGGTCGAACGGTAGGCGATCACGCGCGAGCCGTCCTTGAACAGGTCGGCGAAGGTCTTGCCGGTGGCGGTATCGTCGAAATCCAGCCATTCGGTCTCGGAGGGATGCGAATAGCCCAGATACGCCTTGCCCTTGAGGATCACGTCGATCTCGAGACGGTCGCCGGATCCGTCGGCCGGGGCGTAGATGGTGGCCGCCAGGAGGACGGGCCCGTCGGGGCGGACGACGCGGTCCTTGACGGAAAATCCTTTGGCGGCCCACTCCGCGGTCTTCGCGTCCAGCGGATCGGCGGCGGCCGCGGCCGGGCGCGGTGCGGCGAGGGCCGTCAGGAAGAGCAGCGCCGCGGCGGCCCGTCTCATCGCGTCGAGAGCCAGCCGCGGCGAAGGAGCTCCTCGGCGGTCTGGACGGAGTTGAGCGCGGCGCCCTTGAGGAGGTTGTCGGAGGAGATCCACAGCGCGATCTCCCGGGGAGTGGCGCCCTGACGCAGGCGGCCGGCGAAGACGGGGTTCTTCCCCCCCGCCGAGCGCGGGGTCGGATAGTCGCCGTCGGGCGACAAGGTCAGGCCCGGAGTCCGGGCGAGCAGCTCGCGCGCGCGGGCGGCGGTCGTGGGGCGCGCCAAAGTCAGCCACGCGGACAGCGCGTGGCCGCGAATGGTCGGCACGCGGACCGCGGTGGCCGACACTTTCAAGCCCGGAGCGGCCCAGATCTTGCGCAGTTCGGCGGCGACCTTGGTTTCCTCCCCGGAGTAGCCGTCGGGTCCGAAGCGGCCCACCTGGGGGATCGCGTTGTACGCGATGGCGCGAGGCAGGACCGCGGATTTACCGGCGCCCAGGACGGGCGCGCGCCCATCGGCTGAAAGGCCGGTGCGAGCAAGGGCGGCGGCCTGGCCGAACAGCTCCGCCAGGGCGGCCTTGCCCGCCCCCGAAACGGCCTGGTAGGAGGCCACGCGGACCTCGCGCACGCCGATGGTTTTGTGGAGAAGCGCGCCGGCGACGCCCAGGCCGGTCATCGTGCAATTGGGCCCGGCGATGAGGCGCCGGTCGCGGCGCAGCGCCCCGGCGTTGACCTCGGGAATGACGAGCGGCACCTTCGGATCCAGGCGGAACGCGGCGCTGTCGTCGATGACCCAAACGCCCCGCGCGGCCAGACGCGGGCCGTGCTCGAGAGCGACCTCGTCGGAACTGACCAAAAAGACCGCGTCGCAGGTTTCCAGGGCCGCCGCGTCGGTCCCGGGCGCGGCGACGGCGCGGCCGCGGAAGCGCACCGAGGCGCGGGCGCGTCCGGAGGAGAAGGGCAGAAGCTCTCCCGCGGGAAAGCGCCGCCTTTCCAAAAGCTCGACAAGCTCGCGGCCGACCATGCCGGTCGCGCCGACCACGCCGACGCGCAGGCCTTTACGGGCGGAGCGCATAGGGGATCATGTACGGATCGGAGTAGCCGACGGCGCCCGAAGTGTCGCGCGCGACGCCGCGCACGTACTGGCCGGGTCCCGGCGCCTTATCGGCGGACAAGGAGAGGATATAGGGAGGGCGGCGCTGGAGTTTGGAGATGCGCTGCCAATCCAGGCGGTCGCGGGAGACCTCCACCCAGGCGTCGGTGACGTCCTCGCCGGCGGCCGAGAAGCGGACCAGCATGCGCTTGCCGGCCCGCGCGACGGTCAGGTCGTTGACTGAGACGGCGGGTTCGTCGGGGCCGGGAGGCACCAGCTTGATGGCCAGCGCGGGCATGATGTTGTTGATCGGCGTCTCCAGGGAGTTCGCCGCCGAGCGGGGAGGCACGCCCAAAATGGAGCGGTTATTCCACGCGCGGGTCTCGAGGCCGCCGTCCTCGGATTCCGCGGCGGCCAGGATCGGGGCGCTGGACGCGGCGGTGAAGTAATTCGACGGAGACCAGACGATCAGATAATTCGGGCCGGTGAAGCTGACCATCGACAGCGGCACCTCGGCCCAAAACCATTCGGCCGCGCCGACGCCGTCCACGCGCGCCTGCGGATCCGCGTCGGCCGGGATGTCGGAGGTTTCGGTGAGGAAGAAGCTCTGCTCCGACGTCCATGCGGGGGTTTGGGAGATCCCGATGTAGACCTTGCCTTGGATGAGTTCGCGGATCCAGGGCTTGTCGGGATTCGGGCGGGTTTTGGCGCGGCCGACCTTGGCGCCGATGAAGGCCCGTTGGAATTCCCCCGGAGGGCCGGGCGGCAGCTTGACGATCCAGGCGTTGTTGAAGCCGACGTACCAATTCGCGTCCGGGCCGCCATCCGCGAACCGGGTGTAATCGTGGAGACTCGGCGCCAGGGTGACGATCGTTGGGACCACGACGCTGGTGGACAAAGTCACGGGCAGGCCGTCCAGGGGCGCGGCTTGCGCGGACGCGGCGGCAAGCAGGACGGCGGCGATGAAATTAAAAATTATCATTAATTTTTAAGCACTTTTATGATTCTGTCGAAGTCGTCGAAGCTGAAAAAATGAATGGAGAGCACGCCTTTCGCCGGATTTTTCTTCGTGCGAATGACGACCTTGGTCCCCAGAGATTGCTGGAGGGAGTCCTCCAGGGAGCGCAGGTCCGCCGGCTTTTCAAGAGCGGTCTTCTTTGCTTTTGGCGCTTCGTCGTTCGGCAATTCCCCCGCTTCGACTTGCTTGGACAAAGCTTCGGTCTCGCGGACGGACAGCTTGCCCTCCAGAACTTTCTTGAAAACCGCGTGGCGAAGGTTCGGGTCGGTCACCATCAGCAGCGCGCGCCCGTGGCCTTCGCTCAACTGGCCGAACTGGAGGGCTTTCTGGATTTCATCCGGGAGCTCGAGAAGTCTCAAAGTGTTGGAGATGCCGGACTTCGACTTACCCACTTCCTGGCCCAGCTCGGTCTGATTGATGCCGAACTCCTTCATCAAGCGCAGGTAACCGAGAGCGACTTCGATGGGGTTCAGGTCGGCGCGCTGCAGGTTTTCGATCAAGGTCAACGCCAGGCGCTGCTTGTCATCCTTGGGCTGGCGGACGACGACGTCGATTTCGGTGAGGCCCGCCAGTTGGGTGGCGCGCCAGCGGCGTTCACCGGCGATCAATTCATAAGAGCGGGAGGCGGGGTCGTAGGAGACCACGATGGGCTGGGCCAATCCGTGCTGCTTGATGGAAGACGCCAGTTCCCCCAAGGCTTCCGGTTCGAAGTGGCGGCGGGGTTGAAGATGGTTCGCCCGGATCTTGTCCACGGGTATCTTGAGCGGGGTTCCGTCGGCCGCCGGCAAGACTCCGGCCGGGGCGGGGGCGGCGGGCGTGTTGGGGATCAGCGCGGACAGGCCGCGTCCAAGGGCTTTGCGGGTCATGCGGGGTTCTCCGTGGGTTCTTCAGCGGCTGCCGGCGCCGGCGGCGCGGACAAGCCGCGCCGGGATAGAAATTCGCGCGCGAACGCCATGTAGGCCTCGGCGCCGCGAGATTTGGCGTCATACTGGAAAATGCTTTGTCCGAACCCCGGCGCCTCCGCCAAGCGGATATTCCGTGGGATAATGGCCTGAAACATCTTTGGGCCGAAGAATTTGGCGACTTCTTCCTTCACCTGGTTGGAAAGGGTCATGCGGGAGTCGAACATGGTGAGGACCCCCCCTTCCACCTCTAGTTTCTGGTTTAAAGCGCTTTTCACCTTATCCACAGCCCCTGTGAATTGTGCTAAACCCTCCATGGAGTAGTATTCCCCCTGGATCGGAATGATGATCTTGTCGGCCGCATTCAGGGCGTTGACCGTTAAAAGTCCCAAGGAAGGCGGGCAATCGATGATGACGAATGAGAAGCGGGATTTGACCGCGGAAAGAGCCCCCTTCAGGCGGCTTTCCCGCGCCAAGGCTGAAACCAATTCAATTTCGGCGCCGGCCAGGTCGTTGTTTGCCCCCGCGACGGATAGATTTTTCAACGACGACGCTTTAATGGTCTTTTCCAGCGGAAGAAGGTCCACCAAGACATCATAGATGTTTGGTTCGAATGAACCTTTGTCGAACCCCACCCCCGAGGTGGCGTTGCCTTGTGGGTCCATGTCAATGAGAAGCGTTTGCTGACCCAAAACGGCCAAGGCGGAGGCTAAATTAACCGCGGTGGTTGTCTTCCCCACCCCCCCTTTTTGGTTCGCGATCGCGATGATTTCAGCCATAAATGTGTTCAAACGTGAAAACCACGATCATCCTAGCATGTCATTTTTGGGCTGTCAATAGACAATCGAAGTCCATTAAAGATTGATAGAAACTCATAAGAGTTGTTTGCTGTTATCTTTTATACAGCCGCATGTTGTGCGCATATGTCTGGACAGCGGCGGGGGATTTTCTTACACTGGGACCATGACCGAGACGAAAAAAGCCGCGCCGCTGCTCGCCGAGATCAAGAAGGGGAATGTTCACACCGTCATTCTCGCGATGCCCGACATGCAGGGACGCTGGGTGGGGAAAAGAATGACCGCGCGGCATTTCGCCGAGACGGTCGCCGCGCACGGAACGCACGCCTGCGCCTATCTGCTCACCGTGGACATGGAAATGGATCCCGTCCCGGGCTACGAATTGACCAGTTGGACGAAGGGCTATCAGGATTTCACCCTTTCGCCCGACTACGCGACCTGGCGCGCATTGCCGTGGCAGCCGGGAACCGTTTTGGTGGTCTGCGACGCGCTCGACGACGGGCGCCGTCCCGTCAAGGTCGCGCCGCGTCAGGTGTTGAAGGATCAGGTCCTGCGCGCGTGGGAGTACGGCTACACGCTCAAGATGGCCTCCGAGTTGGAATTCTATTTATTCCGCGAGACGTACGAGTCCGCGCAGAAGAAGAATTGGACGGCGCTCGAGCATCACGGGACGTACATCGAGGACTACCACATCCTCCAGGGAACGCGGATGGAGCCGGTCGTGGGGGCGATCCGGAATTTGATGGAAGCGGCGGGCGTCCCGGTCGAATGCTCGAAGGGAGAATGGGGGCCGGGCCAGCACGAGATCAACCTGGAATACTCGACTCCCGTCGAGATGGCCGACCGCCACACCGTTTACAAGCACGGCGCCAAGGAGATCGCGATGCAGCGCGGCTGCGCGCTGACCTTCATGGCGAAATTCGATTCGCGCCTGGCCGGCTCGTCGTGCCATATTCACGCCAGCCTCTGGGATCATTCCGGGGACCGTCCGGCCTTCTGGTCGGGGGGAAAGCCGTCGAAGGAATTCCGCTGGTTCCTCGGCGGCCAGATGGCCCTGGCCCGGGAGCTGTCCTTCTTTTACGCGCCGACGTCGAACTCCTATAAAAGGTACCAGGCCGCGACCTTCGCTCCCACGCGCATCGCCTGGGCGAAGGACAACCGCACCTGCGGCTTCCGCGTGGTCGGCGAGGGAAACTCGCTGCGCATCGAGAACCGCATCCCCGGCGCCGACGTCAACCCGTATCTGGCGTTCGCCGCGACCATCGCGGCCGGCCTGCACGGCATCGAGAACAAGATCGAACCGCCCGACGCCCTCGACGGAAACGCCTACGAGTCCTCCGTCCAGCCGGTTCCCAGGACCTTGGCGGAGGCGGTCGAGCTTCTCGAGGGCTCGAAGGCCGCCCGCGCCGCCTTCGGCGAGGAGGTCTTCAAGCATTATCTCCACGCGGCGAAAGCGGAGGCGGCCGCGCACGACCGCGCGGTGACGGATTGGGAAAAAGGCCGGCTCTTCGAGCGTATCTAAAGGAAAGAGCGGTTTAACCGCGCGGCTTGCACAGCCCGCGGCTGACGAAGGTCCAGGCCGCCAGCTTGTAGAGCAGGCGCATGCCGACGTTGGCGTCCCACTCGTCCTTGCCGTCGGGGGAGGGGGAAACCTCGTTGAGGTCGAACCCGACGATTTTCCGGCCCGAGCGGGCCAGCAGGCCGAGGATGTGGTTGGCCTCGTTGAGCTCCAGGCCGCCCGGCACCGGGGTGCCGGTGTGCGGGCACAGTTTGGGATCCAGCCCGTCGATGTCGAAGGTGATCCAGACCTTTTCCGGGAGCGCGTCCACGATCTCCGAGGCGGTCTTGGTGAACGGGTGGCCGGCGAAGCGGCGCGCGGCCAGGTCGCGGTCGAAGAACACCTTCGCGCGCGGCCCGAGGGCGTGGATGAACTCGAATTCCTGCTCGCAGAAGTCGCGGATGCCGACCTGGACGATCTTGGAGATTCCCGGGATGTTCTCCATCGCGTTGTACATGATGGAGGCGTGGGACCAGGTGAAGCCCTCGTAGGCCACGCGCGTGTCCGAATGCGCGTCGAAGTGGAGCAGTCCGATGGAGCCGTGGGCCTCGGCGGCGGCCTGGAAGGCGCCGTACGGCACGGAGTGGTCTCCGCCCACGACGCCGACGATCTTGCCGGCGGCCATGAGGGATGCGGTCTCGTCCCGGACCCAGTCGTTGAGCCGGGCGCCCAAGTCGTTGGCCGTGCGGAGCGCCTTCTGCAGGTCCTTGCGGTTCCCGATCCGGCCGCCGACCTTGATGACCTTCTGCGCGGCGGCCTTCGCCTTCTTGTTCCACGCCCGGACATCCTTCGATTCGGCCCGCATGAAGATGCCGGGTTCGTACGGCTTGATCACGTCCCTGTCGAAGAGGTCCACCTGGCCGCTGGCGGCGTAGATCGCGGCGGGGCCCTTCGAGGTGCCTCCGCCGTAGGACGTCGTCGCCTCCCAGGGAACGGGAAGCAGCACCAACGCGGCGTCATTTTCCTTGTGGGGAAGGCCGAACACGCCGGAGTCTTCGTCGGGGGCCGAGTTGGGGTCGAAGTCGAGCATGGGGGGATTATACATGATCGCCTTTGTACGAAAATTTATGGACAGAAGGGGTTTAAGGAGGCGCGAATTTGGGTGTTTAGAAGAATTATTTGGGTGTTATTTATCGGATTTGAAATCCATGTCAAAAAAATCCATCCAAGAAGCTTTCGACGAGCTTCGGCAGATCCTCGGAGTATCCGCCCTCGAGCGTCGCGAAACGCGGAAGTTTCGTTTGGGCCAGCAGCGAGCCGATCGTCTTGAACGTCGTTCGATCCAATTTGAGGCCGGCGATGGGGTCCTCTTTGTAAGCATCAAACCCCGCCGAAACGGCGAGAAGGTCGGGCTTCGAAGAGAGAACGGCTTCAAGGGAAGGGACGAAGGCGCGCAGATAATCGTCCCCGCCGGTTCCTTCCGGGAGGGGAATGTTCATGCAGTTGCCGCGACTCTTTTGTCCCGATCCGGGATAAAGGGGGAATTGATGCAAAGAAACGAAAGAGATGTTCTCTCGGCCCAAAACGATCGACTCGGTTCCGTCGCCGTGATGGACATCAAAATCGACGACGGCGATCTTGAGTCCCGGTTTCTTTTTTTGAAGCCGTGCCACCGCAACCGCCAAATTATTGATGTAGCAGAATCCCGCCACCCGGTCTTTCCCGGCATGATGTCCTGGAGGGCGCATCAACGAGAAAGATGGCTCGCCTGCGAGCGCCGCGTCCGCGGCGGACAGGGCTCCCGAGAGGCTGATCAACGCGATGTCGTCCATGTCCGGAAACGACGGGGTATCCGCGTCGAGGAACGTTCCGTTCTTGATCGACGTGAGATGATTCTCGCCGTGGATCATGCCGACATCGCCCGGCCCCGCCGTCACGACGGGTAACGACGGCGTATGCCCCGCGGCCTTTAATCGTTCGTGCGTCCTCGAAACGCGAAACGGCGCCTCGGGGTGTCCCGAGGCGCCGTATGCGCAGGTCTTCAAATCCGAGAAGACCTTTCCCACGACGAAGTCCTAGCGCAGCGCGGGCGCGGGCGCGGCGGTGCTGTTGAGCAGCGCGTTGTAGCGCCGCTCGCGGCGCTTCTTCCAGGCGCCCTTGTGGTAGCCGTAGGAGGCCAAGGTCGGAAGCGCGATGGTCGCCTCGGCGAAGACCATCTGCTCGTCGACGATGTCCACCTTGCCCCAGGAGCACGCCTCGCGCAAAGTGGAGCCGGAGAGCGCGCCGTCGCGCTCGTCGGCCACGGTGATCTGCACGGCGTACTTGTGCATCTTCGGGTCGAAGCCCAGCATCTCGGCGCCGACGGTGACGTCCTGCGCGAAGTTCTTGGGCACGCCGCCGCCGATCATCAGCAGGCCGGTGTCCTTGGACTCGAGCTTGAGGCGCACCAGCTCGCGGAAGTCCTTGGCGGAGTCGACCGACGCGTGGGATTCGGGGTTGTGCCACTGGTGGTGGAGCAGTCCGAAGCCGGCCGAGCAGTCGGAGAACGCGGGGACGAAGATCGGAACGCCCTTCTTGTACGCGGACAAGACGATGGAGTCCTTCACCTTCGCCTTCTTGACCAGATACTTGCCCATCTCCTCCAGGATCTCGCGCGAGGAGTATGGGCGGGGTTTGAGCGTCCCCATGATCTCGGAGATCGTGTTGTCGCATTCGCCCAGTTCGTCCTCGTCGATGAACGTGTCGTAGATGCGGTCCACGCGCGCGCCGCGCAGGGCCTTGTCGTCGGCCCACTTCGAGCCCTTGTAGTGCTTGAAGCCCAGCGCCTCGAAGAAGTCCTGGTCCACGATGTTCGCGCCGGTCGAGACGATGGCGTCCACCATGTTGGATTCGACCATCTGCCAGACGATTTTTTTCAGCCCCGCGGAGAACAGAGAACCGGCCAGGCACAGGATCACGTCGCAGTCCTTGTCGGCGAGCATGCGGTCGTAGATGTCGCTGGCGCGCGCGAGATCGCGGGCCGAGAACGCCATCTTCGAGTAGGCGTCGACGAGGGGGCGGGCGTCGAACTTCGTGATGTCGATGTGTTCGATCTGCTCCTTGAGCAGATCGGATTTCTTGATGTTGGCCATGGTTTCGATTCTCCCGTCGAAGAGTATGAGGGGTTTATTTTATAACATTGAGCCGCGACGATGAAGAGCGAATATTTAAGGAACTTCTTGTTTTTCGCCGCGGCGCTTCTGCTCGCGTCGCCCGCGGCCGCCCGGCGCACTTTGAACTGGCGCTACCACCGCAAACTCGCCGTTTCCACGTCCGCGGTCTCCGGCGCGCAGTCGCCGTCCGCGTCCACGGCGCCCGCCCGCGTCGCGGTGAAGCTGATGGCCGGGCGCTGGAATCCGGAGACGCGGGCCGCGATCGAGAAGCTGATGGCGGACGCCGGGCGCGGGTCGCCCGGCTATGATCCGAAGCGTCCGCCGGTGGCGATCCTTCCATGGAGCGACGCGTCCGTGGCCGGCGATCCCGCGGAGCTGGTGTTCCTTCATCTGGTCAGCGACGTGAAGTTCCGCGTGGACGACGCGTGGTGGGAGATCGTGCCGATCGCCTACGGCCGCCAGCGCACGCGGGCGGCCTACGAGGAATTGGTGACTTTGTCCTCGACGGTCTGGACCTCCCAGCCCAGCTATCACGCGTGGCGCAAGGGCATGCTGTCGGGCTACGTCGGATTGTGCCGCAACGTCGGGCGGAAGGAATGCCGCTCGTATCTGGCCCGCCTCTGGGCGGGTTGGCGCGTGGACGACGCCGAGGACTACGCGAAGACGGCCCTGGCCGAGGAACGGAGCCGCGTGAACCCGGTCGAGATGATCCCCGGCGAGCCCGGGGACCGCAAGCCCCTGCGCGCGCGCCGCGGCCTGCGCGTGATCCCGGAGATGCGCGACCTGGTCGTCAAGCTGCGCGGCGCCGGATTCGACGTGTGGGTGGTGGACGACGTCCCCCAGCCCGTCCTGGCCGCGGCGGCGGGAGAATACGGGGTGGACCCGTCGCGGATCTACGGGATCCAGAACTCGACCCAGGGCGTGCGCATGGGCGCGGAGGTGGAGCCTCCGGTGCCCACGCGGGGAGGCAAGACGGCCGTCGTGCAGTCCATGCTGGGCCGTCCGGCCGACCTGGTCGTCGGGCGGGATTCGGCGGATATCGACGTGCTCTCCTACGGCGACGGGCTGCGCGTCGTGCTGGACGGGGACCCCGCGCTGGTGAAAAAAGCCCGCGAGCGCGGGTGGCTGATCCAGCGTTCCTTCGCGCGTTGACAACCCGCGCCCCATGCGCTAAAGTGCCCCTTCGCGCCGAGAAGGAGAGTCCCATGCCCCAGAAGTCCAATCAGGAGTACGAAGTCGGCGATCTGTTCGTCACCGAGACCGCCATCACGCTGAAGCTGATGCCCAGCCGCAAGAGCGGCACCGTTCCGATCCGCTGGTTCGCCAAGGAAGGCGGCGTTACGAACGTGCGGCGCGCCGCGAAGGACATCCAATTCCTCGTCGGCAAGATCCAGGGCCGGAAGCTGGCCGTCCGCGGCTTGGTCGTCACCACCGACCAGGGCCGCGACACCGACCTGGTCCGCACGCGCCTGTGCGAGGCCGTCGAGAAGGCCGGTTTCGTCGTCATCGCGTAAGGGGGCGGTCATGAGCGGGCGACTCGACGGGAAGGTCTGCCTCATCACCGGCGCCGGCTCCGGCATGGGCCGTCTCGCGACGGTGCGCTTCGCCCAGGAAGGCGCGAAGATCGTGGCCTGCGACCTGGACCTGGACGCGGTGCGCGAGTCGGTCGCGATGGCCGAGGCGGCCGGCGGCCGGGCCCTGGCGGTCCGCGCCGACGTGTCCAAGGAAAGCGACGTCAAGGACGCGGTCAAGGCCGGAGTGAAGGCGTACGGCAAGCTGGACGTGCTCTACAACAACGCGGGAATATTTCCATCGGCCGATCACTCGGTGACGGACACCGAGGAAGCGGTCTGGGACAAGGTCTTGGCCGTCAACGTCAAAGGCGTTTATCTGGTCTGCAAGCACGGCATCCCGGAACTGCTCGCCGCCGGCGGAGGCTCCGTGATCAACGTGGCCAGCTTCGTGGCCCTGGTGGGTTGCTCGGTCCCGCAGGACGCGTACACCGCGTCGAAGGGCGCCGTGCTCGCGCTGACGAAATCCCTCGCCGTGCAGTTCGGTCCGAAGGGAATCCGCTCGAACGCGATCTGCCCCGGCCCCATCGAGACGCCGCTTCTCGCCGCGTGGCTCTTTAAGGAACCCGCCGAGAAGGCAAAGCGCCTCAACCGCATCCCCATGCAGCGCTTCGGCAAGTCCGAGGACATCGTCAACATGGCGCTCTATCTGGCCAGCGACGAAGCGACCTGGACCAACGGCGCCGCCATGGTCGTGGACGGCGGCATCACGTCGAATTATTTCTAGGCCGATGCTGACCAAGATGTGGATCGACGGCAAATCCGTTTCCGCCGCCTCCGGCAAGACGTTCGATGTGTGTAATCCGGCCGAAGGCCGGATACTGGCGCGCGTCGCGGAAGGCGGACGGGAAGATGTGGACGTCGCCGTTCGCGCCGCGGTCAAGGCCGCGGCCGGTCCGTGGGGGCGAATGAGCGCCCGCGCGCGGGGCAAGATCATGCTCGAGATCGCGCGCCTGATCCGGAAGCACGCCGACGAATTGGTCCTCCTGGAAACGCGCAACGCCGGAAAGCCCTTGGCCGATTCGCGCGACGAGATCGGCCTGGCGGCCGACGTGTTCGAGTACTACGCCGGCGCGGCGGATAAACATTTCGGCGAGACCATCCCCGTCGGCGCCTCCGGGTTGGACTTCACCGTGCGCGAGCCGGTGGGCGTCTGCGCGCTGATCGTGCCGTGGAACTTCCCGCTGGTGATCGCGACGTGGAAGCTGGGGCCCGCGCTGGCCTGCGGCAACACGGTGATACTCAAACCCGCGCCCGAGACGCCATTGACGGCGTTGCGTCTGGCTCAGATCTGCGCCGAAGCGGGTTTGCCCGACGGCGTGCTCAACGTCGTCCCCGGCGGCCCCGAGGCCGGGGCGGCCTTGGTGGCCCATCCGTTGGTCCGGAAGGTGTCGTTCACCGGTTCGACCGCCACCGGCACCGCGGTGATGAAGTCGGCGGCCGATGGGATGAAGCGGGTGTCCTTGGAATTGGGGGGGAAATCCCCGAACATCGTGTTCGACGACGCCGACCTGGACGTCTGCGTGGAGAAATCCGTCTGGTCCGTGTTCGGCAACGCCGGCCAGGACTGCTGCGCGCGCTCACGGTCCCTCGTCCATCGGAAGATTTACGACAAGTTCGTGGATAAATTCGTCGCGCGGACGAAGAAGATCGTCTTGGGCCATCCCGAAAAGAAAGGCAGCCAGATCGGCCCGTTGATTTCCAATAAGCAACGCGAGAAGGTGTGCCGGTACATCGATGTGGGCGAGACCGAGGGCGCCGAGCGCTTGTGCGGCGGCTCTTTGCCCGGGGGCGCGCTGGCCAAGGGCTTTTACGTGACCCCGACGGTGTTCGCCGGGGTGGATGCGGGAATGACGATCGCCCAGGAAGAGATCTTCGGTCCCGTGGTGGCGATCATTCCTTTTAAAGACGAAGCCGACGCGATCCGCCTGGCCAATGACAGCGCCTACGGACTTTCGGCGTCGCTGTGGACCCGCGACGTGGGCCGCGTGCTCCGCGTCACCCGCGCGGTGCAGGCCGGAGTCATCTCGGTCAATTCGAGTTCGAGCGTGCACCTCGAGGCGCCGTTCGGCGGCTTTAAGTCCTCGGGCGTGGGCCGTGAGCTGGGCCTCAAGGCGCTCGACCTCTACTCCGAGGTCAAGAACGTCTTTGTCTCGAATCTTTAGCGCCGGCCGGCGTCCGCGCTGACCATGGCGATCCGAGTCCACGACGCGCCCAAGGACAAGACTTGGCGGGACCGTCTGGCCGAGGGGCAGGCGGCCCTGGCCAACGTGCCGCGCGCGTTCTCCCTTCTTTGGGAGGCGGCCCCCGGCGGCACCGTCGGTCTGAGCGCGATCACCTTGATCGACGCCGCGTACCCGGCCGCGCAGGCGTGGGC
>JAGWMT010000204.1 GCA_028871595.1 Elusimicrobiota bacterium | reverse complement strand
ACGGCGGTGTCCTCTCACGAGTGCCTGGAGGCCGTCACCGATCCCTTCCCGACCCCCGGCGACAAGCCCGCCTACCCGCAGGCCTGGAACGACGCAGGCGGCCAGGAGATCGCCGACCTGTGCGCCGACGTCAGCTCCACCGTCACCGGTCACGGCCTGACCAGCGCCGTCTCCGGCGAGTGGGACAACTCCATCGGCGGCTGCAACCAGGGGCCGTGGACCCAGAACGCGGCGGCCGCGGTCGCCATGGCGCTGCGGATCGAGCCGAAGACCCCGGCGTTCCCGCTTTTGGAAGCGTTGCGCTCCACCGGCGGCGACGTCTTCGCCGGCCGTTGACCGCTCCTTAAAAGCCGTCGTCGGGCGTCATGGACAAGGTGGGATGCCTCTGCTATCCTTCCCGAGCCATGAAGCGCCCCTCCGGATGGTTCGGCCCGTACGGCGGACGATTCGTTCCCGAGACCTTGATCGAGCCCCTGCGCGCCCTGGAGGCGGCGTACGCCTCCGCGCGCCGGGACCCCGCGTTCCAAAAGCGCCTGGCCCGGGAACTGCTGACCTACGTCGGCCGCCCCACCCCGCTGACCTTCGCCGGGCGGCTCTCGGAGGAGACCGGCCTACGCGTGTGGCTCAAGCGCGAGGACTTGACCCACACCGGCGCGCATAAGATTAACAACACCATCGGTCAGGTCCTCCTGGCCAAGCGCATGGGCAAAATGCGCGTCATCGCGGAGACGGGCGCGGGGCAGCACGGCGTCGCGACCGCCGCGGCCGCGGCGCGGTTCGGGCTGCCTTGTTCGGTGTACATGGGCACCGACGACATGGCGCGCCAGGCCCCGAACGTGGGACGCATGAAGTTTTTGGGCGCGACCGTGATGCCCGTGACGTCGGGCTCGCGCACGCTGAAAGACGCCACCAGCGAGGCCATGCGCGCCTGGTCGGCGGATAGCCGTGACACGTTCTATGTCCTGGGCTCCGCGCTGGGGCCGCATCCCTATCCCACGATGGTCCGGGACTTCCAGTCGGTCATCGGTCACGAGGCCCGCGCCCAGATTCTGAAAGAAGAGGGGCGACTTCCGCGCGAGGTGGTGGCCTGCGTGGGCGGCGGGTCGAATGCCATTGGGATATTCACGGCGTTTATCAACGATAAAAAAGTGAGGCTCACCGGCGTCGAGGCCGGCGGGGAAGGAGTCCGGACCGGAAAACATGCCGCGCGGTTCTCCGGCGGCAAGCCCGGCGTTCTCCATGGCACGTTCACGTATTTGCTCCAAGACGAAGACGGCCAAGTATTGCCCACCCACAGTATTTCGGCCGGCTTGGATTATCCCGCCGTCGGACCGGAGCACGCCGAACTGCGGCGTTCCGGCCGGGCGCTGTATGTTTCGGCCACTGACAAGGAGGCGCTCGCCGCGGCGAACGAATTGGGGCGGCTCGAGGGGATACTCCCCGCGTTGGAAAGCTCTCATGCCATCGCGTATGTATTACGCGCGAAGCGCGCCATCGGCCGCGGCGCGATCGTCGTGGTGAATCTCTCCGGCCGCGGCGACAAAGATCTGAGCACTTTATGTCCGTAATCTCCCTCGCCGCCGTGCTGTCATCGCGTCGTGCCTCCGGGAGATCCGGTTTCGTGCCGTTCCTCGTCGCCGGCGATCCGTCGTCCGAGGCGACGGTCATGTCCGCGAAACAATTGGCCGCCGCAGGCGCGGACATACTCGAAGTCGGTGTTCCGTTTTCAGATCCCGTCGCCGACGGCCCCGTCATCCAAGCCGCCGGCCAGCGGGCATTAACGAAAGGGATGACTTTACCCCGCGCCGCCGGATTGGTCAAGAAATTACGCCATGCGGGCGTAAAGACCCCGGTGATTCTTTTCACCTACCTGAATCCGGTCCTCCGCCTCGGCCCTTCCGCTTTCGCCCGCCTTTGCGCGGACTCCGGCGTGGCCGCGGCGCTGATCGTGGATCTCCCGGTTGAAGAAGCCGGGACGTTGACCAAAGCGCTCGCGTCGCACGGCGTCGAGATCGTGTTACTCGCCTCGCCCACCACGACAGATCAGCGTTTGCACGCCATCGGCCGCGCCTCCGGGAGCATCGTTTACTACGTGAGCCGCGAAGGCGTCACCGGCGTCCGCGCCGGTCTCGCTCCGGGCCTGGCCGCGCGCTTGGACCACGTGCGAACGTTGACCGGTAAGCCGCTGATCGTCGGCTTCGGCGTCGCCGAACCCGCGCAGGCCCGCGCATTGGCGCCACATGCCGACGGCGTGGTCGTCGGCAGCGCCTTGGTGGCCGCCGCCGCGAAAGGCGGCCCCGCCGCCGTCGGTCGGCTGGCCCGCCGCCTGGTATCCGCTTTGGAGGTCTCATGCTGATTTTGATGCAGTCGGACCACACGAAGAAGCAGCTCGCCGACGTGCTGGCGAAGGTGCGCAAGCTGAAGCTCCAGCCCCACGTGATCCCGGGCAAACAGAGCGTCGCGGTGGGCATCACCGGTAATTCCGGCGCGCTGGACCCGCACCTGTTCGACGTCCTGCCCGGCGTGCGCGAGGCCGTGCGCGTGTCGCGCCCTTACAAGCTCTCCGGCCGCGACTTCAAGCACGAGGACACCGTCGTCCACATCGGCCCCTACGGCCTGGGCGGCCCCGGCCTGGTGGTCATCGCGGGCCCGTGCGCCGTGGAAAGCGAGGAGCAGATGCTGCGCATCGCCCACGCGGTCAAGAAGGCGGGCGCGCATCTGCTGCGCGGCGGCGCGTTCAAGCCGCGTACTTCTCCCTACGCGTTCCAAGGCCTGGGCAAGAAGGGGCTTCAGCTCCTGGCGAAGGCCCGGAAGGAGACGGGCATGCCCATCGTGACCGAGGTGCTGGACCAGCGCTCCCTCGACGACGTGGCGCAGTACGCCGACGTGCTCCAGGTGGGCGCGCGGAACATGCAGAACTTCGCTCTTTTGAAGGAGATCGGCAAGCTGCGCAAGCCGGTGATGCTCAAGCGCGGACTGTCCGCCACGCTCGACGAGTGGCTGATGTCGGCGGAGTACTTGCTCAGCGAAGGCAATAAAGACGTGTTCCTGTGCGAGCGCGGCATCCGCGCTTTCTCCGACCACGCGCGCAACACCCTGGATCTCAACGTTGTTCCCGCGGTGAAGGAGCTCAGCCATCTGCCCATCATCGTGGACCCCAGCCATGCCACCGGCGTGCGGGCCCGCGTGGCTCCCATGGCGCGCGCGGCGGTGGCCGCCGGCGCGCACGGCTTGATGATCGAGGTGCACGACCGTCCCGACCAGGCCCTGTGCGATGGGCCGCAGGCGCTCCACCCCGACGACTTCGCCGTCTTGATGCGCGACATCGCCGCCATCGGCGCGGCCGTGGGCCGGGGCCTGGCGGAACCGCGGTACGGGAAGAAATGAGCGACCGGACCGTCGCCGGCGGCGGACGCCTCTGCGGCGAGATTAGCATGCCTGGGGATAAGTCGGTCTCCCATCGGGCGTTGATTTTCGGCGCGCTGGCCGAAGGGACGACGGAGGCCGTCGGATTGGCGCCGGGCGCGGATGTGAGGTCCACCCGTTCCGTGTTATCCGCGTTGGGCGTCGAGATTTCGGGCTCCGGCGCGAATGCGAGCGTGAAAGGCCGCGGACTGGGCGGGCTGACGGGGTCGAAGGGCACGCTCGATGCGGGTAACTCCGGTACCACCATGCGCTTGATGGCGGGCGTGCTCTCCGGCCAGTCGTTTGTGTCGTGTTTGACCGGCGACGAGTCCTTAAGCCGTCGACCCATGGAACGGGTCGCCGCGCCGCTTCGGGTGTTGGGTGCGGATATTGAGTTGACTCCCAGAGGCACGGCGCCGATGACGGTCCGCGGAGGCAAATTACATGGCGCGGAGGTGACGTTGAACGTCGCCAGCGCCCAGGTGAAGTCGGCCGTCCTGCTAGCGGGGCTTCACGCGGACGGCGCCACCACGGTGATCGAGCCGGCCGCGACCCGTGATCACACGGAAAAGATGTTGGGACTTTTCGGCGTGACGGTCCGCCGCGACGGATTATCCTCCCGAGTGAACGGCGGCAGTCGTTTGACTGGAACACGCATCGAGGTGCCGGGTGATCCGTCCTCGTCGGCGTTTTGGACCGTCGCCGCGGTCTTGACGCCGGACAGCGAGTTAAAGATCAACGGCGTGATGGCCAATCCGACTCGTGTGGGATATCTTTCGGTGCTCGAACGAATGGGCGCGGACATGACGCGCCAATCGTCCGTGGAGCGCGCGGGTGAAGCCTGCATCGATATCATCGTGCGGTCGTCCCGTTTGCGCGCCACAAACATCGCCTCTTCTGAAATACCCGGGCTCGTCGATGAAGTGCCTATTCTCGCGTTAGCCGCGGCCATGGCGGACGGCACGAGCCGTTTCTGCGGATTAGATGAGTTGAGGCACAAAGAGAGCGATCGGCTTGCGGGGATTTCTGAATTATTGAACCGATTCGGGGCCAAAACGACGATCAACGGCGATGATTTGATCATCGAAGGCAGCACGACCTTAACCGGTACGAAGATCGACTCATTGGGAGATCATCGGCTCGCGATGACCGGTTTCGTGGCGGGATTTCTCGCCAAAGGCGAAACGACGGTGCTCGACGCGGGCTGTGCGGAGATATCTTATCCGTCGTTTTATGTCGATTTCCTGGCGCGGAGAGTCGCATGAAGCTGGGCCTCTTTGGGTTCCCAATATCTCATTCTAAATCGCCGCGTCTTTTTGCGCGTCTGTCACGCCTGATCAAACGCCCGATTTCATATGAAGCCGTTCTTGCGGCGCCCGGTACTTTGGCCGCTTTCGCGGCCGGTGCGCGCGACCGGGGTTGGCGCGGGGCGAATGTGACGGTGCCTTTAAAAGAAGAGGCGGCGTCGATCAGTCATCGCCTCACCCCGGCGGCCAAAGCGCTTGGCGCGGTGAATGTATTACGTTTTGGCCGTACGATCATTGGGCATAACACCGACGCCGAAGGTTTGCGGGACGCGATGAAGCGGTCCGGCGTGAAGGCCAAAAACAAAAGCGCGCTCGTCTTCGGCGCCGGTGGCGCGGCGCGGGCGGCCGGCTGGGCTCTGGCTCGCGAGGGTGCCAAGAGCGTACGGTTCTGCGCGCGCACGCAGTCGCGCGCTCGGAAATCGGCGAAGGATTTGGCGGTTCACTTTCCACGAATTCATGTTTCGGCGGGCGCGGCCGCGCCCGCCGATATTTGGGTGAACGCCACGCCTCTGGGAATGAAGGGCTTTCCGGACCGAACGCCTGCGCCGAAGTCTCTTCCGTCGCCGTCGACGGCGGTGGATCTTGTCTACGGTCGCAAAACGGCTTTCCAGCGGGACGCCGCTCGACGCGGGGCGAAGGTGTCCGATGGTTCGGCGATGTTGGTTTACCAGGCGTTGCATGCCTGGGAATTCTGGGATAAACCGCTCGGTCGTTCTCGGCGCGCGAAGTTGGCTGAACGGCTTATACATGAGGTGATTTCATGACGCTCCGCTTTCTGACCGCCGGCGAATCCCATGGCCGCGCTCTCCTCGGGATATTGGAAGGCATGCCCGCCGGTCTGGCGTTGACGGCCGACGACGTGCAGCGCGATCTTCTTCGCCGTAAGAAGGGACACGGCCGTGGTAATCGCCAGAAGATCGAAGGCGACAAAATCGAACTTCTTAGCGGCATACGCCGCGGGAAAACGCTCGGCTCGCCGATTGGCCTGCTTGTTCCCAATCAAGACTTCAAAAATTGGGAGAACATCATGGGCGCGGAGCCCACGGACGCGCCCGCGCCGCGACGCGTGGACGTGCCGCGGCCGGGCCACGCGGACCTGGTGGGAAAACTCAAGTACGGCTTCGACGATATGCGCGACGTGCTCGAGCGCGCCTCGGCGCGCGAGACCGCGATGCGGGTGGCC